>JBEPYA010000060.1:0-14423 GCA_041641615.1 Salinigranum sp.
CGCCCGACCCCAGCCACGTCGCCGTCGCGACGATCGACCCGACGCTGCTGGCGATGCGAAGGGGAATCGACGAGAAGAAACCGACAAAAAACGCCCCGAAGAGGACGATACCCATCGCCGCCAGGACGAGATCAGTCCACGCGAACGACGACCGTGCGGGCGACTCTTCACGCATAATTACATCTCATTAGGGCTGTCGGGAAGTATCTTGTTGTTGACGGTGCAAGTCGTGCTCGGGTCGCCTCGGGTGAACGGAACCCGAACCGCTTTCTCGCCGCCGCCGAGCGACGGAGTATGAGCGGAAAGGTCGCGTTCGTCTTCATGCAGAATGCCGGGCGAAGCCAGATGGCGGCCGCGTTCGCTCGGCGGGAGGTCGACGTGCGGAACGCCGACGACGCCATCGAAGTCGTCACCGGGGAACGGAGCCCGCCGACCACGTCCACGAGGTCGTCGTCGAGGCGAGGCGTGAGGTCGACATCGACCTCTCGGGGCGACGGCCACGACCGTTCACCCGCGAGGACGCGATGACCACCGACGTGGTCGTCACGATGGGCTGTTCCGCCGAGGGCGTCTGTCCGATGGACTGGCGCGGCGACGCCCGCGATTGAGACCTCGACGAGGTGCGGGCGTCGGTGCTACCGCCGGTCACAGCCCGAACGCCGTCCACAGCGGGTAGTGGTCGGAGATGCGCCACGAGAGCGACCGGTTGCTGAGCCCGCGGCGTGGCAGGGCGACCTCGCGGAAGTCGAACGACCCGCTCGTCCGGTAGTCGAGCGAGAGCGCCGGACGGCCCTCGTCGGCGGTGAACCACGCGATCTGGTCGTAGAACTTCCCCTCGTCCTCGTCCGCGAAGATGGTCCGTGGGACGTCGTCGAGGGCGGGGGGGACCGTCAGTCCCGTCGAGGTGAACGCCTCGTACCGCTCGTCGCCCTCGCGGTCGATGTTGAAGTCGCCCAGCGCGATGAGGTTGTGCCCCCAGGCGTTGACGTCGCGCGCCCACTCGTCGAGCCACTCGGCGATGGCGCGGAGCTCGGGCGTGCGAGCGTCGGCCGAGTCCCCGTACAGGACGTGCAGCGTCACGAGAATGAACGTCTGACTCCCCGCGCGGAAGCTGACCGCGTAGGGCGTCCGCGCGAACTGTTCGCGCAGCGCCCCCTCCTCGATGTCCCGCTTGTCGAGTTGTTCCTGCGGGACGACGAGCTCGCCGGCGAGACCACTGGGCTGGACCGTCCGCCGGTCGTAGAGGAAGCACAGTCGTTCGTCGTTCCCCGGCGACCCGCGCGTGACGTCCGTCAGTAGGAGCCCCCAGTTCGGTCCGAGCAGCTTCAGCATGTGCCGAAGCGCCTTCAGGTTCCCCTTCACCTCCTGGAGGGCGACGACGTCGAACCGGCGGACGATGGCCGCGATGGTGTGCAGCGACTGGAGGTCGCGCTTCGGGCTGTCGTCCTCGCCGGCGACCCACTTCTCCGTGAGGCCGCCGAACGCGCGGACGTTCCACGTCGCGATGAGGAGCGTCCGGTCGATGGTCCGTGACGGGAGCGCCTCGTCGAGCGCGCGGTCGAGACCAGCGAGATCCTCCTGTATCTCTGGCGGTGGGGTGTCGGTGACGTGGGGCATGGTACTCGGGGGGGCCGTGTGGTTTGATCACATATGTATGTCGTTCGAGAGATATAGTCGTTATCCCGAGGAGAGAGACTCTGCTGCCTCGTCGGAGAGTGAGCCGTTCAGCATCCGTGCCGAATACAGCACGCGTTCGTCGTTGCAACGCCTCCTGCCGAATCCACGGTGAATCGGGAGGTATCGAGGACCGGTATTGGAGTGGTCTGGTGCCGAGTCGACGGCTCCATCAGGTGGTGAACACGGGGATTTCGAGCGAGCCGACGACTCGGTTAGTGATCGAGCCGACGAGTGGCTTGTCCGGGTCGGAGCGGCCGCGTTTGCCCATGACGACGAGGTCGATGTCGTGTTCGTCGACGTACTCCACGATCGCCTCGACGGGCGTGTTTGCCCTGACTGTCGTGACGCACGAGACGTCAGCTTCCGCGGCAAGCTCTTCGATTTCTGTAACGAACTTCCGCCCCTTCGACTCTAGTCGTTTACGCGTTTCTCTGATGTCGCTCGGAACTGCGACGTAATCAGCGTCGCCCATATCCATCGCGTACAGCACGTGTAGCGTCGCATCGTTGCGCTGTGCGAACTTGATCGCCTGTTTGGCCGCGTTGCGGGCGGATTTACTGCCGTCGGTCGGAACGAGGATGTCGTCGAAGTCGGATGCGTCGTCCATGGCTGGTGTATCACCCCGGAAATGGTAACTCTTGCTCCATATTCACCATACTGTGAGACTCTCCGGCGAGCCGGTCCGATCAGAGACTCGTCAGCACTGAATCTATGTTCACTTGATGTCGTGTGAGCGGAGTCGCGAGCGACGAGATCCGACTCACGGTCGTGTCGCTCACCGATCCGAACCGCTCTGTACGCGCTTTCCGCGCTCACGCTCGTTCGGAGTCCGAGAGGGAAGGGATTCGAACTACGGTCGTTCCGCTCACGTCGTTCGCTTCACTCCCTGATTCGAACCCTACCTGTACGCGTCGCTCTGCTCACTACCGTTCGCAGAAGCGATGCGAGGGAAGGGATTTGAACCCTCGAACCCCTACGGGAGCGGATCTTAAGTCCGCCGCTTTTGGCCTAGCTCAGCCACCCTCGCGCACGTGTTCGTTTTCCCCTTCGTCGCAAGTGGGTTTCGGTCCGTGTTCACCAGTCGACCGAGAGGGTTCCATCGCCGTCGGGGTCGGGCGCGATCTCCTCGTCGGTGCGGCGGTCGATGACGTGGATGACCCCGCGGTCCTTCTTCGCCGGGCACACCTCGGCCGCCTTGACGTTCTCGTCGAGTTCGTCCTCGCCGATGTAGTACGACCGCGGCTGGGCGAGCCCCGTGTCGATGCTCATCGTCCAGTTCTCCGAGACCTCGGCACAGCGGCCCGCGCCGATGCACTTGTTCGCCTCGAAGATGATCTTGTAGGGCTTCTCCTCGATGGGAGGTGCGTTGGCCTCGTCGCCGATGTCGCTCGGCTTCAGAACGCCGTCGTCGCTCATTGTCGGGGATACGAAGAGACCGGTCTTTCGTCTTTCGTCTGTGGGCAGGTTTGTGGTCGTTCGGGGCGATTTCGGGTCCGTGTGCCCGGGGACGGCGAGCGTACAGAGACGAGTGTGAGGTCGTCGAGGAGGCGACTGACGTCGGTTGTGGAAGGTCACCGAGAAGGCGGCTGACATCGGTTGTGGAAGGTCGTCGAGAAGGCGACTGACATCGGTTGTGGAAGGTCATCGAGAAGGCGGCTGACATCCGTAGAAGACCGCGCGGTACACGGACGCGGTGAGACCGCAGCCTCGATCCACCCCAACCGGTCGCTCGCGCATACAGCGCGAGCCGACCCTCGCGCGTTCGCTCGCTCCCGTTGGTCGCTCACTCTCACGCGCCGACCGTCGCCGCGATGCTGTGGCGCGTGGCGTCAGCGCCCTGGCGACCGCACGGTCTCCGTGTCATCGCCCCTCCCGCACAGTGGCGATCAGCGACTCCGATCTGTCCGGTTCGTCGCGACACGTCCCGTCCACTCCGGACCGCACACGTCTTATTCACCGAACACTTACCTCAGGTGAATCTCGACCCAGACCGCCCGAGCGTCGAGAGTAGGTGATTCCGATACTCCAGAGACCCACACCACATCAAGAAACACGAAACCCGATGGTCCGGCTGTTCGACCAGTACGGCCGGCCCGAGTGGCCCCTCCTCGCGCTCGCGCTCGTAACCAGCCTGCTCGGCCGGACAGTCGCGCTCGTCCCGCCGCTCGTGCTGGGGGTGGCCATCGACGCCGTGTTCGTCGGCAACGCGCCGTACGCCCTGCCGCTCGTCCCTCCCGAACTGCTCCCGACGACACGCGTCGCGGGACTGTGGTTCTCGGCCGCGCTCGTCCTGAGCGCGCTCGTCCTGAGCGTGCTCCTCACGTGGGCGCAGGGCGTCGGCTTCTCGCTCTTCTCGAACCGCGTCCAGCATCGGGTGCGCGTCGACGCCTACGAGGCGATGCAGGGGCTCGACATGAGCTTCTTCGACGACAAACAGACCGGACAGGTGATGTCCATCCTGAACAACGACGTCCGCAACCTCAAGTCGTTCCTCAACGGCACGGTGGGCGGCGTCGTCCAGCTCCTCGTCACGGTCACGGCCATCGCGGGCATCCTCTTCTACCTCAACGCACAGCTCGCGCTCGTGACGCTCGTCGCCGTTCCCCTCCTCGGAACGTTCACCGTGTGGTTCATGCGCACCGTCCGCCCGCTGTACCGCGCGCTTCGCCAGAGCGTCGGCGACCTCAACACGCGTATCGAGAACAACCTCGACGGCATCGAGGTGATCAAGACCTCCTCGACCGAGAGGTTCGAGACTTCCCGAGTGAGCGACGCCTCCTGGACCACCTATCTGAAGACCTGGGCCGTCGTCAAGCTCGAATACCTCTACCAGCCCGGGATGGAACTCATGGCCGGCATCGCGTTCGCCTTCACGTTCGTCGTCGGCGGGCTCTGGCTCGTCGCCGGCCCGCCCGGGCCCTTTACCGGAACGCTGCTGGTCGGCGAGTTCGTCACGTTCCTCTTCATGACCCAGCGGTTCGTCGACCCACTGGCCGGAGCGGGCAGAATCGTCAATTCCTACGAGAACGCCCGCGCCTCGGCCGAGCGGATCTTCGACCTCGCGGACCGCCCGGTCCTCGTCGCCGAGTCCGACGCGCCGGTCGCCCTCTCCCGGGAGGCGGTCACGGGCCGAATCGAGTACGACGACGTCACCTTCGGCTATCGCGCCGATGATCCGGTCCTCGCGGGCGTCTCGTTCGTCGTCGAACCCGGCGAGACCGTCGCGTTCGTCGGCCCGACCGGTGCCGGAAAGTCGACGCTGGCGAAGCTCCTGCTCCGCCTCTACGACGTCGACGGCGGGTCCATCCGGGTCGACGGCGTCGACGTGCGCGACCTCTCGCTCGCGGACCTCCGCCGGGCCGTCGGCTACGTCGGCCAGGACGTCTACCTGTTCGACGGAACCGTGAGAGAGAACCTCCTGTACGGGGCGTTCGACGCCTCACCCGAGGAGCTGGTCGCGGCTGCCCGCGCCGCCGAAGCCCACACGTTCGTCTCGGAGCTACCGGACGGGTACGATACCCGCATCGGCGAGCGCGGCGTCAAACTCTCCGGCGGCCAGCGCCAGCGGCTCTCTCTCGCCCGCGCGATGCTCCAGAACCCGGCGATACTCGTCCTCGACGAGGCCACGTCGAGCGTCGACACCGAGACCGAGCTGTACATCCAGCGGGCACTCGACGCCCTCACCGAGGGGCGGACGACGGTCGTCATCGCCCACCGCCTCTCGACCGTCAGGAACGCCGACCTCATTCTCGTCCTCGACGACGGAGGGGTGGCAGAACGCGGCACCCACGACTCCCTCCTCGCGACCCTCGGCCTGTACGCGACGCTCTGGGGGATCCAGGCCGGCGACACCGAGAGCCTCCCGGCCGAACTCGTCGACCGATTCGCCCGGGAGTCGGGACCGCCGGCGGACGACTGAGTCCGTCCGCCCCCACACCGCTCAGAACGGGGGGGAGAGCGAGCCCTGCGGGTGAGAGCCGCCCGAGTCGGCCGACGAACCCGACGAGTCCGACGAACGGTCCCAGTCGACAGCGGCTGACGCGCCTGCCGACCGCGTCGCCTCGTACCGCTCGTCGTCCGGTGCTTCGAGCCGGACCGTGACGACGTTCCCCCGCGGGTCGTTCGGTTCGTACTCCAGGGTTCCGCCGGAGTCGGTGACGATCCAGTTGACGAGCCACAGGCCGAGGCCGCTCGCGTCGTCGAGACTCGGGTCCCGTCCGACGAGCACCGCGCGGTCCGCCTCCGGAATCGGCGGCCCGTCGTCCGCCACCCGCAGGTAGACGTACCGCGCGCCGTCGACGACGGTCCGTTCGACGGAGACGGACACCCACGGCGCGTCGGAGTCGTTGTGTTCGACGGCGTTCTCCACGAGGTTGTCGACGGCCGACCCGAGGATGTCGAGCGCGCGAACCCACGCGTCGGCCGGCAGGTCGGTCTCGACCGTCGCGTTCGGGTGTTCGTGTGCCACCGCCGCCGTTCGTTCCCGGACGAGGCGCGCCAAGTCGAGCGTCGACCGCGTCGGCTCGCCCGCGTCGAGGTGCCGTTCGACCTCGCGGACCGTCTCGACGAGTTCGCGCATCTCGGCCGCCCGCCGGGCGAGGCCGGCGAGGTACTCCTCGTCGCCGGGGTTGCGCCGGAGCAGGGTGACGTAGTTCTCGATGACGACCACGTCGTTTCGCAGGTCGTGACGGAGGACGCGATTGAGGACGGCCACCTCTCGCTCGCGTCGCCGTCGTTCGGTCACGTCCCGGAGCGTCACCAGCCGACCCGTGGACCAGTCGGTCCGCAACGGCGAGACGCGAACCTCGTACGAGCGCCCGGTCTCGGGAACGACGTAGTGAGCAGGGGGCTTCTCGTCGTCGAGGAGTGACGCGAGCGCCGGCGCGACCGCGGCGAGCGGAGCGCCGGTCGCCTCGTCGAGCGTCGTGTCGAGCACCGCCTCCGCGCTCGGGTTCAGGTCGACGACCCGCTCCCGGTCGTCGGCGGCGAGGACGGCGTCGGGTAGTCGTTCGACGAGTTCGGCCCGAGCCACCCCGCCCGTCACGGGGTGTATGTCGAACAGCGAGTACTGGTGGAACCCCCCGCCGAGGGCGAGCGCGCTCACGACGAACCCGACGGGGGTGAGGTCGAGCGGGGCGACGCCCGCCACGAACGAGAAATTTCCCAGCCAGGGGGCCGCGACGGCGACGGAGAGCGCGGCCGTCTGGACGCGGAACAGCCGCGCGGCCGCCACCGACAGCACGAGCAGGACCGTTCCCGTGCCGGTCAGCAGATACGAGTACGCCACCCACAGCCAGAACGCCGGGCCGTACTCGACCGACAGCACGGGCGTCGAGAGCCCCGCTGCCGGAACCAGTTCGTAGCTCGCCCACACGAGCCCGGTCGAGAGCGTCGTCCAGGCGAGGCCCATCGTCACCAGCGAGGGCACGGCGAGGAGGACGAGCCGGCCGGACCCCAGCCACCGCCTCCGGCCGGTGTAGACGAGCGCGAACACGAACCAGGCGGGCGGGACGACGACGATACCGAGATACGAGAGTCGACCGAACAGGAGCGTCCCCGCCAGGGTCTGGCTGCTCAGTTCCAGGGCGTAGAAGAGCGACCACACCCCCGCACCGAGCGCCAGTACGGCCAGCGTCTTCGAGCCCGGGCTGTCGCGACGACGCCACAGGGCCACGACGACGCCGACGGCGAGAACGGCAGCCAGAAGCATCACTCCGACGGAGAGCGTCAACTCGAACCGAGGCGACGACACGGAGGGGACAACGCGGGGGAGGACGCCGCCCGCGTAATCGAGCGACACTGTCACGTATTCTATACGAACGAGGACCACATGACGTTTTCTCCGGTGAAACGGGCGAGAGCGCGGCCTGATCGACGAGGCTGGTCGACAGGAGAATACTTGCGCGACCCCTGCCAACGGTCATCGAACCGATGTCGACTCGACCGACGCTGGCGGCGCTCCTCCGGGAACGGTCCCGCCGCGACGTCGCCGCGTTCGTCGCGGCGCTGTACGGCGCCCGCGGCGCGACCACGCGGGTCGATGCTGACGGGGTCGTCGTCGACGGCGAGCGGTATCTCGTCGTCACGGGCGGGCACGTGGCGCACCTCCGTGCGCGGTTGGGCTCTCGGCCGTCGCCTCCCGACGTCGTCGTCGCCGTCGACCCCTTTCGGGCCGACACGCTCGCAGACCGGTACGGCGTCCCCGTACGTACCTCGACGGACCTCGACCGACTCGCACGGTACGGCCTCGACCGGGCCGTCGCCGACCAGCTGTTTCGAGAACACCTCGACCGCACCGTCGGCGACGTCGCGCTCGCGACCCACGCGGCCGTCGATACGCCCTCCGCACCGACGCCGAGGGCGTCGGACGGCCGTCCGCGCCGGGGGCGAGAGAGGGAACTGCGGCTCCCCGAATCGGCCGTACTCGCCGCCCTCGTCGTGGCCGCCCTCGTGGCGTTCGGAGCGGCGGCGTCGCCGTCGATGGGGCCGGAAATCGACACGCTCGCCGGGGGTGATGCGGCCGGGGACGACGCGGGTGGGGCCGGCGCAGCCCCGGACGAAATCGGCGTCGCGAACGAGGCCCGGCCGACCTCTGCCACGTCGACGACGACGCCGGACGCGCGTCGACTCGCACCGGGGCTCTCGATCGACGGCGTCGCCGACTCGGAGGTGCTCGCCGAGGCACACGCGCGGGCGGTGGCGAACCGCTCGTACACCTGGGAACTCACCTACATCGAGTACGCGAGCGACGACGAGAGCGGGCGCGCGACGGAGCTCGTCACCGTCGAACACCCGACGGTGTACGCCTCGCGCGTGTCGACCGACGGGTTCCTCACCTCCCGCGGCCCCGTCGCCTTCCGCTCGTCGTACGCCGACGGCGAGCGACTGCACCGGCCCGCCGCGGACGGCATCGATTCGAGCTCCATCGAACAGCGCGGTCCGCTCGGACTGCAGGAGGAGCGCGCGAGCCAGTACTACGCCATCCTGCTCGCCGGCGAGGAGACGTCGGTCGTCCGGACCATCCTCGGCGACCCCCGACTGTACGTCGTCGACATCGACGGAACGGCCGCCAGCACCGTCCGGAACTACACCGCGACGGCCCACGTCGCGCCCGACGGCACGGTCGTCTACTACAGCGGGTCGTACTGTTACGTCTCCTTCCGCAGCGACGAGACGCGGGAGACCTGTCTCCGGCTGACGATGCAGTACCGCAACCTCGGTGGGACGACGGTCGAACCGCCCGCGTGGTACGCCGAGGAGGCGTCGGTTGGAACGTCCACGGAAGGGGCATCCGCGGGGAACGCGTCGACGACGGGAACCGGGACATCGGGAACCGAGACGACGCCCACGACGCGGACGCGAACGGACGTACCGACCGCGACACCCGTCACCGCGACGGGGCGGTCGGACGGGGGCGGGAGGAACCCCACGGCACCACCGACTGAAACGGCGTCGGCCGCGGCCTGACGTCGCGAGCGACGGGTCAGCGCCGGATCGGGAGGTGGATTCTTCGGGCTGGCCGTCGTCGAGGGACCCGATGACGTCCCGCCCGACGCTCGCGGCGCTCCTTCGGGGTCGGTCGCGGAGCGCCCGCGCTCGGTTCGTCGCGGCGCTGTACGCCGCGCGCGGGGCGACGACGCGAGTCGACGGCTGCGTAGTCCACATCGACGGCGAGCGGCACCTCGTCGCCTCGCGGTGGTCAGTGCTGGCCGCCCGTCTCGACCGACGGCCGTCGAATCGGAGGAGACGCGTCGATCGGGTCGTCGCCGTCGACCCCGCCCGGGCCGCTCGACTAGCGGCGTACTACGACGCGCGCGCGGTCTCCACGGCCGACCTCGACCGACTCGCGCGCTACGGTCTCGACCGCACCGCCGCCGACGCCGTGTATCGGGAGCAGTTCGGTCGGCCGGTCGGTGCGGTCGATCCGCCGACGTCCGACGAGCGTGTCGACACCGACGGTGCCGATTCCTCAGACGCCCGCGTCGTCGGTCGCGCGTCGTCGGTCGGATTCGTCGCCGTGAGCGCCCTCGCGCTCCTGTGCGTCGTCGCGTTCTCCGGTACCGGTGCGCCGACGGGAGCGCTCCCGATAGCGTGGGACGCGTCGGAGACGGTTTCGATCTCGACACCCATCGAAGCGGGGACGGGAGCGCCCGACGAGAGACCCGGGACCGAGACGGCCACGGAATCCACGACCGTCCACTCCTGGCTCGGAGCGAACGCCTCGCTCCCGGCCAAGTTCGCACCGGGGGTGGCGAACGAGGGCATCACCGACGTCGACGCGCTCGCCGCGGCCCACGCATCGGTTCTCGGGAACCGCTCGTACCGGCTGGAGCTCGAGTACGTCGAATCGGTCGGCGGGACGGTCACCGCTCGGGGGACGGAGACCGTCCGCGTCGCCTCGCGCCGCTCGTTCGTCTCGGACGTCGACTGGCGCGGGACTCCAGTCGGCTTCACGCCCGTCGCGTCCCAACCGTCGTACGGCGACGGGACGGTCCGTCACCGCCCGGCGACGAACGGGGCGGGACTCGCTACCTACGCGCTCACCGACCTCTCGCCGGCCGGCGAGCAGGGCTGGCGCGCGTCCCGATACATCCGGTGGTACCTCTCGGCGAACGAGTCGCGTCTCGAACGGACACTCGTCCACACCGAGCAGTCGACGGCGGTCGTCGAGGCCACCGGCACGACCTACCCGAACGCCGACGACTACGCCGTCCGCGCCCACATCACCGAAGAGGGGTTCGTCCGGTCGCTGTCGGTCTCGTACGTGCTCACGGCCGCGGACGAATCGCCCGTCGCCGTCCGGTTCAGCTTCCGGTACCGCGTCGACGAGGCGGTTTCCGTGTCGCCGCCGGCGTGGCACGACGACGGAGAGACGACGGCGACCGTGACGCCGACTCGGGCCACCTCGCCCACTTCGTCTCCCTCACCGACTTCGACGTCAGCCACCTCAGCGACTCCGGCCGCGGCCACTTCCCCGACTCCGACCACGACCGCGACGCCGACTCCGACCACGACCGCGACGCCGACTCCGACCACGACCGCGACGCCGACTCCGACCACGACCGCGACGCCGACTCCGACCACGACCGCGACCTCGGACGACTGAGTTCTGTTACCCCTCCCAGCACTCACGGTGGACCGCCCGCCCCTCGGCTTCGAGCAGCGGCCCAACGACCGTCACCCCCTCGCGCTCGTGGAGGTGGTCCGTCCGTGGCGGGTTCTCGTTCCTCCCTCCGGGTGCGAGCGCGGACGCTGTCGCCCCGTCGACGCTGTAGACGAGCCGTCCCAGCCCCGCGTAGGCGAACGCACCCGAACACATCATGCACGGGTACGTGCTCGTGTACATCGTCGTCACCCGGCGCTCCTCGGGTGTGAGTTCCCGCGCGGCCCACCGCGCGAGCTTGAGCTCCGGGTGGGCGGTGATGTCGTCGTCGGCCACGGTCGTGTTCGTCGACTCCCTGACGACCTGCCCGTCGTGGACGAGCAGCGAGCCGAACGGGGTGTTGCCGTCCGACGCGGCCTCCCGGGCGAGGTCCAGCGCGCGCCGCAGGAACCGTTCGTCCGTCTCTCTCTCCTCGCTCGTGTTCGTCTCTCGCTCGCCTCTCTCCTCGCTCATACCTTCCGTCCGCCGGCGACGACCGAGACGGTTTCGGCCGCCGACGGGTCCCTCGGACACCCGCCGACTGTCCCTCCCGACGAGTGGTCGTGAGGGGAAGCAGAGACCGACTCTCGTCGCTCGGTAAACTGTTTCCGGCCCTCTCAGTCGGTTGTAAAAGGTCGTTAACCTCGCGTCTCGGCCGGAACAACAGCGTAAAACGGTCCGAACAGAGGGCAACGATTCTCCCCTTATACGTGGGTCCTGCTCGTAGTGGAGGGTGAGTCCCCCAACCCAACCATGTCCGTCTCAGACCGTACCCGCGTCCAGAACGTCACCCGTACCGTCGTCGACGGGGCCGCCAGCCTCGCCCGTCTCGGTTCGGCGCTGGCCGAACCGGTCGTGTGCGCGGCCCGCGCCGTCGCGTTCTGGTTCGCGGTGCTCCTCCCGCTGACGTACCTCCCCCTGCTCGCGACGGGCGTCGCCGCGAAGCACCCGCTGGGCTTCGCCGCGTTGCTCTGTTCGAACGCCGCCGCGTTCGTCCTCGGTCACACCCACGAGCCCGAGAGGGGCGACGCGGAGTGTTGAAGACGCTCGCTGCCCTACCTCGATCGTGTCCGACCACTCCGCTCCCGACGACACCGACGCCCCGGTGGACGCGGTGGACGACCTCCCGACAGTCTCGTGTACGCGGTGCGGTCGCGAGTGGGACCTCGCGTACGAACTCGACGAACTGGCCGCCGGCAACCAAGCGGTCGAACAGTTCGCCCTCGACCACAAACAGCACACGGGCCACTTCCCCGACGATGCGGCGACGTGGCTTGCGCGGTGTCGGAACTGCCCCGACGGCGTCGAGCGCCTCTCCTCGCGGGCCGCCCACCGGTGGGCCGAGGTCCACGCTCGTCACACGAGACACAGCGTCGCCGTGAGCCACGGCACCGACGGCGACCCGGTCCTCGTCGGACCCGGCGACTGGGAGTCCTCCGATCTCCGTGACAGGGACGAGGACGACGGCGACCGCCCGTAGTTGTCTCCGTTCTCAGCGCTCGACCTCGACAGATTCGAGCACCACAGGGTCCAGCGGCTGGTCGTTCTCGTCCGTCGGCACCGCGCCGATCTCGCGGACGACGCCCATGCCCGCTACCACTCGTCCGAAGACGGCGTGACGACCGTCGAGGTGCGGCTGCGGACCGAGCGTGATGAAGAACTGCGAGCCGTTGGTGTCCGGACCCCGGTTCGCCATCGACAGCACGCCCGCGCGGTCGTGTTTCAGCTCCGGATGGAACTCGTCGTCGAACGTGTAGCCCGGGCCGCCTCGCCCGGTCCCGGTCGGGTCCCCGCCCTGGATCATGAAGTCGTCGATGACGCGGTGGAAGGGGACGTTCTCGTACAGGGGGTCGGTCCGGGTCTCGCCCGTCTCGAGGTCTTCCCACTCTTTCTCGCCCGTCGCGAGGCCGACGAAGTTGCCAACGGTGACGGGGACCCGTTCGGGGAAGAACTCGACTGTCGCGTCTCCCATCGTCGTCCGGAGCGTCGCGCGCTCGGCGGTGAGACGTTCCGTCGACCGTGAACGTTCCGTCACACTCGCCGACGGCTCGGTCGCTCCGGGCGCGGGTGTCGGTGTCGGCGTCTCGGGAGACGAATCGAGTGAGGAGACCGACGAACAGCCGGCGAGACCGGCCGTAGCCAGCGCCGCGCCGAGCTGGAGGGCGCGGCGTCGTGTCGGATGCATGCTCCCGAGAGCGGTTCGACACGTATAACGGCTGCTGCTCGGGCGTCGCTCACGCTCTCGTGCGTCATCGGGCGTCAGGACGGGAGACCGATACGGCCTCGAGACAGCTCGGTTCGGTCTCGATCAGCGGTGGACGTCGACGGATTCGAGGACGACGTCCTCGCGCGGCTTGTCGTTCCGTCCGGTCGGGACCGAGCCGATCTCCTCTACGACGTCCATTCCCTCCACCACCTTTCCGAAGACGGCGTGGCGGTCGTCGAGGTGCGGCTGGGCGTCGAGCGTGATGAAGAACTGTGAACCGTTCGTGTTCGGGCCGCTGTTCGCCATCGAGAGGACACCGGCCTCGTCGTGTCGCAGCTCCGGGTGGAACTCGTCGTCGAACGTGTAGCCCGGGCCGCCTCGCCCGGTCCCGGTCGGGTCCCCGCCCTGGATCATGAAGTCGTCGATGATACGGTGGAAGATGACGTCGTCGTACAGGGGGTCGGTCCGGGTCTCGCCCGTCTCGGGGTCTTCCCACTCTTTCTCGCCCGTCGCGAGGCCGACGAAGTTCTCGACGGTGTTCGGCGCGCGCTCCTCGTACAGTTCGACGGTGATGTCGCCCTTCGACGTGTGCAGCGTCGCTGTCAAATCACTCATACCCGACTCCTCGAAGCGTGGCCTGATAAGGGCTGTTGTACCCGTGTCCCAGTAGCCCCGAGCTGTGCGAGAGTTCAAGTCCGATGCCGCGGCCTTACCGACCTGTGCGCTGACGACGGCCGTGGACCGACTGCAGATGTGCGACATCACGGTCCGCGGGAAGAGACGGTGTCGCCTGTTCGCACCCCCCGAGTCGATCCCAACGCAGTTATTCGTCTCTCGCTCGTCGGGGCGTACATGACGAACTGGCGTGCGGTCGGAGTCGGCTTCGTCCTCCTCGTCGTCATCGGGACGGCCGGCGTTTCGGTGCCGGCGGTCGGACAGCTCGGGGCAGGACTCGTCGGGGGCTTCGCGGCGGGCTATCTCGCGGGCGGCGGTCCAGGGCGCGGTGCCTGGCACGGACTCGTCGCCGGGTCGCTCGCGGGGCTCGTCGTCGCCATCGTCGTCGCCTTCTTCGGTGGTATCCTCGGCGGTGTGGCCGGGGGACCACTGGGAGTGCTCCTCGGTGGGTTCGGCGCCTTCGTCGTCCTCTCGGCGATCACCCTCCTGCTCGCGGCCGACAGCGCGGTCGCCGGGGCTGTCGGGGGATGGCTCAAGCGCCGGACGGCGTCGTAGCGGAACGCGGTCACTCGCGGTCGAGGTACTCACCCTGGACAGCGACGACCTCGGTCGAGTCCGCGCAGTCGGCGTAGCGGCGGAGCGGTTCGTCGTTGAGTTCGAGGAACGTCTCGCCCCATCGGAACTTCGAGAGGATCCGCTCCGCGTGGTCGCGCTCGCCGAAGA
>JBEPYA010000060.1:14433-17089 GCA_041641615.1 Salinigranum sp.
CGGAACGGCTTCCCGAAGTTGACGGGGTTGGCGGCGACGAGGAACGGGAGCGCCCGGTGCTCGCCGGGGAGCGTGAAGCGCTTCTCGCCCGCGGACTCCCAGGAGCAGTCGAGGGCGACGAGCGTCTCGGTCGCGTCGGCCGGCGAGAGTGCCTGTTCGGCGTGGGGATTCAACACGACGCCGTACGGCGTCGCCCTGTCGGAGCGGTGAAGCGTCGCGAGGTCGAACCGCGCGAGCTTCCGCGCCGTACACTTGTCGGGGTCGTCGTCACCCTCGTAGCGGACGTGCAGGTCGACCACAGGAGTCGATAGACGAGCCGCGGTAAAAGCGCGTTCGGGTTCCGGGCGGCCGACGAGGTCCGTTAAGTCTGTTTCCCAACCGCCACCGAGCCGAAACCGTCGGCGGCGGGGACGGACAGCAGTCTCGGTCAGGACGTCCGACCGGAGCGTTCACCCGCGAGTACCCGGCGCTGGCGGGTGTACTCCTCGTCGTCCAGTTCGCCACGGACGTACGCCTCCTCAAGTGTCGCCAGCGTGTCCTCCGTCCGCTCCGCGAGAGCGACCACCGCGAGCAGGATGCAGACGAGAGCCAGGAAGCCGACGACGACGAGCACCGTCAGGGACGCACCGGCGCTCGTACCCCACCCCCCGACGAGCATCGCGTCGACACCCGGAGGCATCGCACCGGGAGTGGTCATGCCGGCGGCGGGGCCGTAGTGCGCGTGCGGTGCCGCGGCGACGACGCCCCAGAAGAGCAGTCGCCACGAACCCCAGAGTGACAGGCCGAGCAGCGGAACCACGAGGAGAACGGTGACGACCCAGGTCGCGAGGTGGGTCCCGTGCGTGCGTCGGAGAGTCATACGAGAACGTACGACGTCCATCGGGACCTGCTCCTCGGTGGTTCCCGGGGAGTGAGAACGAGTGGCACGAGAACTGCTGTCCGTCCGTGACGACGTCGGCTCCGAGATCACCGACTACCGGGACGGGGGGACGACAGTATCAGTCCTCGGCGCCCAGCGCCGACTCGCCGACCTTCCGGTGTCCCTCGATGACCTCCTGTCCGCCCATGTACGGCCGGAGGGCCTCGGGGACGGTGACGGTGCCGTCGTCGTTCTGGTAGTACTCCAGGATGGCGACCATCACCCGACCGACCGCGGTGCCGGAGGCGTTGAGCGTGTGGAGGTACTCCGCCGACTCGTGGTGTTCGGGCCGGTAGCGGATGCCGGCACGGCGGGCCTGGAACGCCTCGAAGTTCGAGGCGCTGGAGACTTCGAGCCACCGTCCTCCCATCTCGGGCCCGTCGTCGGCGTCCGTGCCGGGTGCCCACACCTCCAGATCGTAGGTCTTCGCCGAGGCGAAGGTAAGGTCGCCCGTACAGAGAGAGAGCACTCTGTAGGGGAGTTCGAGCCGTTCGAGCACCTCGCTCGCCTCGTCGACGAGCGCTTCGAGGCGGTCGTACGACTCGTCGGGCTCGACGAAGTTGACGAGTTCGACCTTGTTGAACTGGTGGACGCGGACGATGCCCCTCGTTTCGGTGCCGTGTTCGCCCGCCTCGCGCCGGAAGTTCGGCGTGTACGCCTGGTGCTTCAGCGGGAGGTCCTCGCGGAGGAGGATGTCGTCGGCGTACATGTTCGTCACCGGCACCTCGGCCGTGGGGCAGAGCCAGAGGTCGTCGTCGGTGTAGTCGTCGAACTCGTCGCCGCCGACGCGGTAGGCGTCCTCGTTGAACTTCGGAAGCTGACCGGTGCCGCGCATCGACCGACTCTTCACCGGGATGGGCGGGAAGACGTCGACGTACTCCTGCTCGCGGTGGACGTCGAGCATGAACTGGATGAGCGCGTGTTCGAGCCGGGCACCGTCACCCTTCAGGAAGTAAAACCCCGCTCCGGTCGTCTTCGCGCCGCGTCCCTCGTCGATGATGTCGAGGTCCTCGCCGAGGTCGTAGTGCGGAGTCACCTCGTCAGGGAGGTCACGGAGGTCTTCGAAGCCCCACCGGTCCACCTCGACGTTGTCCGCTTCGTCCGCCCCGACGGGAACCGACTCGTGGGGGACGTTCGGGAGTTCGAGCATGCGGTCTTCCAGCTCGGATTCGAGCTCGTCCGCACGCGCTTCGACCTCCCCGATTCGCGATTTGAGTTCCTGTGAGCGCTCGATAGCCGCGTCGGCCTCGTCGTGTTCCCCCTCCTGCTTCAGCTGTCCGATCTCGGAGGACACTTCGTTGCGCTCGTGGCGGAGCTCGTCACCCTCGCTCTTGAGGCTGCGCCACTCGTCGTCGAGTTCGAGGAGTCGGTCCAGGTCGGTGTCGTACCCGCGCGCTTCGAGCGACTCCCGAACCTCGTCGGGATGCTCGCGGAGGTACTGCCTGCTCAGCATTTGGTTCGGGTTCTGACGGGGGCGGCAAAACCGTGTCGTTCGACCGACGTCCGCGAGGACCGTTACGGGTCGACCCGACAGGTCGCACCCGTCGCCAGCCCCTCCCGCTCATGTGGGCGGCGAGACAGCCGTAGTTGCACAACCGGCCGGCGACCGTATCGGTCTCGGTCTCGGTGACCGTCGAGACGATCCACGGCACGGGGCGGTAACGCGGGGTGCCGGCGACCGAACCCTTTTGCCACCCCGCCGCCCTCCTGTGGCCATGGCCATCGGCGACTGGTTCG
>JBEPYA010000061.1:0-17076 GCA_041641615.1 Salinigranum sp.
GCGTCGACGACGCGCGCCTCGCGACCACCGCGTTCGGCGAGTCGTTCCCGAACCCTGTCGTGGTCGCGGCCGGCTTCGACAAGAACGCCGAACTCCCCGCGATGCTCGCCGCGCTCGGATTCGGTCACGTCGAAGTCGGCGGCGTGACCGCCGAACGACAGCCGGGCAACCCGAAGCCGCGGATGTTTCGCCTCCGCGCGGACCGCGCTATCATCAACCGGATGGGCTTCAACAACCACGGTGCCGACGCCGTCGGGGACCGACTCTCGAACACCCGGCTCCCGGACGTGCCCGTCGGGCTGAACATCGGGAAGTCGAAGTCGACACCGCTGGACGAGGCCCCGGGCGACTACCGCTACACGTTCGAGCGCTGCGGTGACCGGGTCGATTACACCGTCGTCAACGTCTCCAGCCCGAACACGCCCGGGCTCCGCGAACTCCAGCACCGCGACGCGCTCGAAGGGATTCTCGGGGCGCTCCTCGACGCCGGCGCTCGACCGCTCCTCGTGAAACTCTCTCCGGACCTCCCCGAGGAGGCGGTCGAGGAGGCGCTCGCCGTCGTCGACGACCTCGACCTCGACGGCGTCATCGCGACGAACACGACCACCGCCCGACCGTCGAGCCTCCGGTCGCCCGAGCGGGCCGAGCGCGGTGGCCTCTCGGGGAAACCCATCGAGGACACCTCGACCGCGTTCGTCGCGGCCGTCGCCCGACAGACCGACGTGCCCGTCGTCGGCGTCGGCGGCGTCTCGGACGCCGAGGGTGCGTACGCCAAGATACGGGCTGGTGCGGACCTCGTCCAACTGTACACCGCGCTCGTCTACGAGGGGCCGACCGTCGCGCGCGACATCAACCGCGGACTGCTCGACTTGCTCGACCGCGACGGCTTCGACCACGTCTCCGAGGCCGTCGGCGTCGACCTGTGAGGACGTAACTTCGTGTCGGTTCGTCCTTCGAAGTCGAGAGTGCGGTGAGCGGGCACAGGTGCTCGTGCGGATTCTCGTTACAGTTTCGGCGACGGTCAGCGGGACCGTCACGAGACACGGGCGGTCGGCACCGCTTCGAACCCCGACAGGGGCAGTCGCACGCCGAACACAGCGAGTCGTACTGCTCGGGTATCGGGTCGAAAAAAACAGCCAGCGAACCGTACCAGCGACACCGACTACTGGACGATAACGACTGCGTCCGCGGCCTCGACCATCTCGCCCGAGCCGGTGTACTGCCGCTCCTCCTCGACCGAGAACATCTCCTCCGAGAGGTCGACATCGGCGACGCGGAGCGTCCCGTCGACGAGTTCGTACTCGCCGGCCTCGATGGCGGCGTCGATGTCCGACACCTTGTTCCCGAACTCGGGGCCGACGAGCGAGTAGTCGAGGTCGATGCCGGTCACGACCGACTCGATAGGTGGTTCCTCGTCTCGCGTCTCCAGTTCCTCGACGTGCATCACACGCCGGATGTCCTCGGCGAAGCCCGCGACGTCGCCGTACACCCTGACCGAGTCGAGCGTGGCGTTCATCGACAGCTGGTTGTCCGACTTGTACCTTCGAAGCGCGCTCACGACGGCCAGCGCCGTCTCGCCCGCGTCGACGTCCGCGTCGAGCCCGAGCGGTTCGGGCCAGTCGGCGCGGTGGACGCTTCGTTCCTCGTCCGCCACGCCGTGCATGTCGCGCCACAGCTCCTCGGTGATGTGCGCGAGGAACGGCGCGAACAGCTTCAGGAACCGCCGGTGGGCGACCTGCAGCGTGTACGCGGCCGACGCGTCCTCGCCCTCCCGGATGCGCTGTTTCGCGATTTCGAGGTAGTCGTCACAGAACGTGTGCCAGAAGAAGCTCCGGAGGCGGTCGCGCGCCTTCGAGAACTCGTACGACTCCAGCTTCTCGGTGATGTACGCGACCTCCTCGTCGAGCGACGCCAGGAGCCACCGGTCGAGTTCCTGGAGGTCGTCGTGGTCGAACTCGACCCGCTCGTCGGGCGTGAGCGAGTCGACGAGCTTCGAGGCGTTCCACAGCTTGCGGAGGAGCTTCTCGCCCGCGCGGAGCCCCTTCTCCTTGTACGGGAGGTCGTCGCCCACCGCACTCCCGGCGGCCCAGTAGCGGGCGGCGTCGACCGGGAACTTCTCGACGACCTCGTCGGGCGCGACGATGTTCCCCTTCGACTTGGACATCTTTTCTCTGTTTTCGTCGAGGACCATCCCGTTTATCATCACGCTGTCGAACGGCACCTCGCCGGTGTGTTCGTAACACTTGACGACAGTGTGAAAGAGCCAGAAGGAGATGATGTCGTGGCCCTGCGGCCGGAGGTTCACGGGGTAGAGCTCCTCGCGTTCGACCTCCATGCTCTTCTCGGACTCGTTCCACTCCCACCCGGCGTTGATGAGCGGCGTCAGAGAGGAGGTAGCCCACGTGTCGAAGACGTCGTCCTCGGGGACGAACTCGTCGTGTCCGCAGTCGGGACAGCTGTCGACCGGCGGGTTGTCCTGCAGCGGGTCCACCGGAAGCTGGTCCCGTTCGGCCATCACCGCGTGGTCGCACTCCGCGCAGTACCAGACGGGGAACGGAATCCCCGACGAGCGCTGTCGGGAGATGGACCAGTCCCACTGGAGGCCCTCGATCCAGTTTTTGTACCTGGTAAACATCTTC
Organism: Salinigranum sp.; assembly: GCA_041641615.1. Classification (GTDB taxonomy): domain Archaea; phylum Halobacteriota; class Halobacteria; order Halobacteriales; family Haloferacaceae; genus Salinigranum. Next base: position 2,640 of record JBEPYA010000061.1, read on the forward strand.
TCGGGGTACCAGTCCATCTGTCGCCCCGCTTCGAGGTACTCCTCCTTCTTGTCGAGGAGTTTGATGTACCACTGCTCGGCGACGAGGAACTCGATGCTCGTCCCGCAGCGCTCGTGGACGTTCACCGTGTGGGTGATGGCGCGCTTGTCCAACAGTGCGCCCTCCTCCGCTAGGTCGGCGACGATGGCCTCGCGAGCCTCGTCGGAAGAGAGCCCGGCGTACTCGCCCGCCTCTTCGGTCATCGTGCCGGACTCGTCGATGGCGATGCGGAGGTCCAGATCGTGCGCCTGGTACCACTCGATGTCGGTCTGGTCGCCGAACGTACAGCACATCACCAGCCCGGACCCCGTCTCCATGTCGACGCGGTCGTCCGCGAGGATGGGGACCTCCTGACCGAAGAGTGGAATCCGGGCGTGATTACCCACCAGATGCTGGTTCTCGTCGTCGTCGGGGTGGACGAACACCGAAACGCAGGCGGGCAGCAGTTCCGGACGCGTCGTCGAGATGGTGAACGTCTCCGGCAGGTCGTCTCCCGACTCGACGACCTCGAACGCGATGTCGTGGAAGTGACTCGCCTGCTCGTCGTCCTCGGTCTCGACCTGCGAGATGGCGGTCTCGCACTCCGGGCACCAGATGGTCGGGGCGCGCTGGCGGTACTCGCGGCCCTGCTCGTACAGGTCGAGGAACGACAGCTGTGAGATGCGCTGGACCTCCGGCGAGATGGTCTGGTAGGTCTCGTCCCAGTCGATGGAGATACCGAGGTTCTGCATCTTCTCGGTGAACTCGGCCTCGTACTCCTGGCAGACCTCGCGGCACATCTCCTGGAACGTTCGGCGGTCGTACTCCTGGTGGCGGACGCCGAGTTCGTCCTCCGTGAGGCGCTCGGAGGCGATGCCGTTGTCGTCGTAACCGAACGGGAAGAAGACCTCCTTCCCCCGCATGCGGTTGAACCGAGCGGCGAAGTCTTGGAGCGTGAAGCCGTAGACGTGTCCCCAGTGGAGACTCCCCGAGACCGTCGGCGGCGGGGAGTCGATAGAGAAGACGGTGTTCGGGTCTACCGCCTCCCCGTCGTAGGCGTAGGTGTCCTCTCGGACCCACTGCTCTTGCCACTCCGCCTCGACGGTGTCGGGGTCGTATTCTCCGCTCGGCATTCTCGGGTGGGTCTACCGCTTGCGCGCCTGTTAAACACCTCGGTTGCCCCGTCTCATCTGCTCGCTCCGTCTCGTCCGCTCGCCCCGCTCAGCCGTCCGTCCCCGCCGGCGACACCTCCTCACCGCAGCGCCGCGAGTCCCGTGTCGAGGTCGGCGACGAGGTCGGCGACGTTCTCGACGCCAACCGACACCCTGACGAGCGAGTCGGTGATGCCGAGGTCGGCGCGGTCCTCGGGCGTGAGCGGCGAGTGCGTCATCGTCGCGGGATGCTCGATGAGACTCTCCACCCCGCCGAGGCTCACCGCGAGCGGAAACGCGGAGAGGGAGCCGAGGAACGTCGCCACGCCGTCCAGGTCGGTGTCGAGCTCGAACGAGAGCATCCCGCCGAAGCCGTCCATCTGCCGCGCGGCGAGGTCGTGCTGCGGGTGGGAGGGCAGACCGGGGTAGTACACCTGGGTCACGCGGGGGTGGTCGGCGAGGAACTCCGCGATCGCGCCGGCGTTGGCCTCGTGGCGCTCCATCCGGAGCGGGAGCGTCTTCATGCCGCGGAGCGTCAGGAAGGAGTCGAACGGCGAGAGGACGTTCCCCATCCCGACCTGCTGGAGGAACTGTATCTCGTCGGCGAGACACGCGTCGTCGGTGACGACCGCGCCCCCCAGCGAGTCGGAGTGCCCGTTGAGGTACTTCGTCGTCGAGTGGACGACCACGTCGGCGCCGAGTTCGAGCGGACGCTGGAGGACGGGACTCGCGAAGGTGTTGTCGACGCCGAGCACGGCCCCCACGTCGTGGGCGAGGTCCGCGATGGCCCCGACGTCACAGAGACGCATGAGCGGGTTCGTCGGCGTCTCCATCCAGACGAGGCTCGTCTCCTCGCGGAGGTGAGACGCGACGTTCTGGGGGTCGCGCGCGTCGACGAACGAGACCTCCACGCCGAGCCGTTCCTCGAACAGCCGCGAGAGCATCGTCTTCGTCCCCCCGTACAGGTCCTCGAACGCGACGACGTGGTCGCCGGGCTCGACACACGCCATGACCGTCGCGACGATGGCCGAGGTCCCGGAGGCGAACGCCATCGCGTGCTGGCCGCCCTCGAGCGAGGCCAGGCGGTGTTCGAGGGCGTTCCGCGTCGGGTTCGAGAGCCGCGAGTAGAGGTACTCGCCCGCATCCGGGTCCAGGTCTTCGAGGCTCGCGTCGGGGTCGATTCCCTCGATTTCGTACGTGGAGGTGAGGTGGAGGGGGACGACGACGTCCTCGGCGGCCATCCGCCGACGACCCTCGCCGTGGGTCACAGCGCGGGTGTCGAAGTGTGCGTCACGAGGCATGCCGGAGTAGAGACGGGGGTGGAAGGTAGTCCTTTCGACGTTATTCAACAAATATTCGAATATAATACCTCTATGTAAAATTATTACTGTAGGGAATACGATGCCGAACCAAGCGGTCACTCGTGTGCGAGTGAGCCCACGTTCGGACGGAGCGCCGCGTCGACGCCGACCAAGACTACGACGGAGACGACGACGACACCCGCCTCAATGGCGGAGGAGAGCAGACCGAGACCGACGATGAGCGTCGTCGCACAGGCAGGGGGGTGGACGAGGTCCGTCCGGAGCATGCCCGCCGTCGTGAGCACGACTGCGGCGACGCCGCTCGCGACTAATCGGAGTTGCGAGAGTGAGAAGGCCGGAGCGGTCGTCGTGATGAGGAGTCCCGACGCGAGCGCGTGGTACGTCAGGAGGCCGGCCCCGAGACCGATGACGTGCCCGCCGACGATCCGTCGTGGGCTGATGTCGTCGGCAGAGCGAGTCGCCAGCGCGTAGCCCGACGGCCCGAGGCTCGGGAAGACGAACGGTCGGCCGGTCGCCCACGCGAGCACCCCTACGACGACGAGAAGAACCCCGGCGTAGAGGCTCGCTCGTACCGTCTCGCGGTCCATACGTCGAGACGAGGCTACTGACAGGTAGCACCGTCGGTTCGTCGTCGTGAGGAGCCACAGGAGCGGACGGGAGATGGGCAGCTGCGGAGCAGGTCATCCGAAAAGCAACTCGCCTGAAAAGCGCGTGGACGGCAGAGAGGTGCGTACGGTGGAGCGGACGGTGGGTGATCGGTACGCGGACAGGGACAGCACGAGGGTCGCGCGGTCACCAGGGCGGTGAGACCACACCACCCCTGGGTACCGTGCGACCGTCCCGGCTCACCGACTGGTTCGGACGAGACCCCTCACACGACCACGGCGAACTGCATTCAGCCTCCTGAACGACAACGTCGACCGGCCGCTCTCCCGTCGCCTCTCGGCGCGAACGAGGACGTCACCCCGTGCCCGGATCGAGAGTGTGTCGCGAGGGCGACGACGCGAACGACCTACCGCAGCGCGTCGAGTTCGAACTCGAAGCCGGCGACGGGGAGTTCGAGGTCGTGTTCGACCAGCACCTCGGGGTGGAACTCGCCGACCACACCCACCGAGTCGCCGTCGACGACGACCTCGGCGGCGCGGCCGGGAATGAACGACGGGTGGTCGGTCGCCGGGGTTTCGAGGTCGGCGTCGAAGTCGCGACAGAGTGCGCTCAGGCGCGCCTTCGCGTCCTCGTAGGTCGCGTCGTGCCGGGCGAGCACGCCGGCGACGTGTCGCGACTCGTGGACGTGTGTCGGTTCGTTCTCGTCCTCGTGGGCGACGAGGCCGATCTCGGCGAGGTCCTGCGGGTACGACCGGTGGGTGTTGTTCTCCAGCACCATCAGCAGCGAGGGGAGCGCCCACGTCCGGAGCATCGTGTAGTCCTCGCTGTAGGGTTCGGTGATGGTCACCGCCTTCCCGCCGCCGAGCGCGTCGTCGCCCTCCGCGAGTCGCATCCGGTCGTAGTTCTCCTCGCCCGATATCATGTGGAAGTTCAGGAGGTCCTCGAAGCCCAGTCCCACGAGCGAGGTACGGGCGACGTTCTCCAGACGCGAACGCTCATGGCGACCGCCGACGGTCGAGACGTCGGGGTATTTCGGGTCGAGGTCGTTGAAACCGTAGGCGCGACCCACGTCGTCGATGAGGTCGAGCGGGTGGAGCACGTCTACCCGGTAGGGGGGGATCTCCACCTCGTACTCCACCTGGTCACCGAGCGTGTACGTGGCGTCGAGCCCCGAGCGCTCGAAGAGGTCGACGACCTCGTCGGCGTCGAGGTCCACGCCGAGGACGGACTCGATGCGGTCGTGTGAGACCGTCTTCCGGTCGACCGAGAGGTCAGGGCGCACCAGGCTCGAACCGTCGTCGGGCGCGCGCGACGCGTCCGCGTACTCGACTTCGACCTCCTCGATGGTCGCGCCACGGGCGGAGAGCGCGTAGCAGATGATGGTGCACATCCGGTCGATGGTCCACTGGTCCGTGCCCGTGAGTTCGACGAGCAGCTCTCGGGAGTCGGCGTCGACCTCGGTCCGGCGGCCGTTGATCACCGGCGGGAACGAGAACAGTCCGAGTTCGTCGTAGATGGCCGGGTAGCGGTCGTACTCGCTCACGAGGTCGGCGTACGTTCGACCGGTGGGGTGCTGTTCGAGCACCTCCCCCGGCGTCAGCTCGGCGTCGGAATCGAGCGCGACGAAGCGGTCGCCGTCGGGTTCGACGCCACGGTAGGTGATGGAGTTCCCACCGCGCTCCTCGTTCAGCACCTCGCCTTTCACCATCGCGAGGTCGTGGATGCCGATAGCGCCTTTCGCGCGCTTGCGCCCCATCGTCGCGTGGAGCTTCTCCTGCAACTGGATGAGCGATTCGAGGCCGGCCTCGTCGAGGTCGAGCCCCCGCACGATGGCGCCGGTGACGTACGGGCGCTGCTCCGGCACGGAGGAATCGACCTCGATGGTCCAGTCGGCGTCGTTCGTCTTCGGAGTGGCGACGCCCCTGTCCGAGCCGTACTGGTACCGCAGCGACCGGGCGACGCCTTCGACCGAGAGGCGGTCGAGTCGGTCGGGACCGAATTCGAGCTGCATCTTCCCCTCCTCGGTCTCGCCCTCGTACTCCAGGCCGAGCGCGAACAGGTCCTCCTTGAACTCCTCTTCGCTCTTCTCCTCGCCGGTGAGCCGCTGGAGCTCTTCGAGGGAGACGTCGACGACGGGCATCAGTACAGCACCTCCGTCTCCCGCAGGAGGTCGAGGTCACACAGCGTTCCGTGGACGTCACGGATGTCGTCGAAGCCGTAGATGAGCATGAGCAGACGTTCGAGGGCGAGCCCCCAGGCCATCACGTCGCAGTCGACGCCCAAGGGTCTCAAGACCTCGTCGCGGAACATCCCCGAGTTGCCGATCTCGATGAGTTCGCCCGTTTCGGGGTGTTTGCCGAAGAGTTCGAACGACGGCTCCGTGTAGGGGTTGTAGTGGGGTTTGAACTGGATGTCGGTGATGCCGAACTGGCTGTAGAACTCCGTGAACGTGCCCATCAGATCGCGTACGGAGAGGTTCTCGGCCATGACCCACCCCTCGATCTGGAAGAACTCGAGGAGGTGAGTCGGGTCGAGCGTGTCGTTTCGGTACACCTTCTCGACGGAGAAGTACCGCTGTGGCGGCTCCAGCTCTCCGACCTCGTGGCCCGAGAGGTACCGCATCGACAGCGACGTGGTGTGCCCGCGGAGGTCGACCTCCCGGGCGACCTCCTCGGTCCACGGCGAGTGGTAGCCGTCGCCGTCCTCGCCCTCGCCGTTTCGGTGTGCGGACTCGACGCGCTCCACCAGGTCTTCGGGGAGGTCCTGCATGGGCGGGACGTCCAGCGCGAACTGGTCCCAGTGGGTCCGGGCGGGGTGGTCCTGCGGCATGAACAGGCAGTCGTTGATCCAGAACTCGGCGTCGGCGTGGGGACCGTCCATCTCCTCGAACCCCATCCCGACGAGGACGTCCTTCACCCGCTCGGCCGTCTGTCTGAGGATGTGGGTCTTCCCTCCCTGAACCCGAGGCGCGTCGGCCTCGACGTTGTACGCCGTGAACTCGACGTCGCGCCACTCGCCCGACGTGAGCAGTTCGGGGGTGAGCCGGTCGACCGTCTCCGCCACCTCGACACCCTCCAGCATGACGGCGTCGACCCCCTCGTCGGTCAGTCGAACCGAGCGAACGGTCCGTTCGTGTCGTTCGACGAGGCTGCGGGATTCGAGCTGGTCGAGGACTGTGGTGTCGAGTTCCTCGTCGCTTCCGTCGGCGAGCGCCGCGAGCGCGTCGGCCTCGGGGTCGGCGGCGGGGTCGGCAGCGGCGGCGGAGAGCTGACCGCTGTCGATCCGCCCGTACCCCTTGCGCGCGAGGTTGGCGAGGGCGACGTCGACTTCTCCCCCGTCGAGCCCCGACGCGCCGATGACCTCGCCCATCGAGACGGGGTCATCGCGGGCCCCCGCGTCGACGGCGGCGCGGTAGAGACGGACCTCGGGGAGGCCAGCCTCGACGTATCGCTCGCCTTCGTCGGTGAGCGTGTAGTCGACGGCGACCGACTCGTCGACGGCGACGAGCCCTGCGTCTTCGAGTTCGAACGCCGCGCCCGTGACGGTCTCGGGCTTCAGTCCCGTCTCCGCGGCGAGGTCGTCGATGGTCTGTGCGTCGTCCGCCGACGCGGTCGTGAGGACCGCGTGCTGGGCTTCCGGGAGTGTGCGTGTCATGTGTCGCGTCTGGGTTCTATCTGGTGAGGCGTCCGGTCGTCAGTTAGCCGTTGCGGGTCGTAGCCGGTATGCGCGGGTGAACCGGTCGAGAACGTCGGTTTCGCCCCGTCGCGCCCCCTCGGACGCGAGCGGGGTCCACCGACAGTCGACGGTCAGTCCGCGAAGAAGAAGCCGAACCCCGAAACCGGTGACTGGGGAGCGGTACGCCGCGCGTGGGGTTCGAGCGCCATGTCCGAGAGAGAACGTCGCGCGAACAAAAACGTTGTGAGTGAGCGTCACACCGTACGCGAGGCGACGGGGGAACCGACGACGTATCTCCGGCCCACCGGCGAGCAGTACGCGTCACAGCGCCCGTTCCACCACCAATATTTATGAAAGACCATCAGAGAGCTAGACCCATGAGTCACGAACGCGGTTCGGTTCCGGCACCCGAGGAGGGAGGACGACCGCCCGTCGCGCCGCTGTACCGGCTGGCGAGACGCGTCCGCGACCACTTCAGGACGTGGCCGCGGCGGTACGTCGAGATGCGTGTCGGGGACAGGGAGCCCTGATCGGTGTCGTCGGGACGTCGTGGCCCCTTCTCCAGCGCCCGCTCCCTCTTCGCCAGCGGCCGCTCCGTCGTCGCCATGAGAACGAGGAGGGTCACCCGGACCGTTTTGCAAGGCCCGGTCCTTTCAGGCTCGTCCACCACCGCCCTCTATGAGCGATTCGACCGACGACCACGACGGCGGGGTGATGCCCGACGGCGAGGAACCGTTCGCGGCCGACCACCAGCGCATCGCGGTCGACTTCGACGAGACGCTGACCGACGGCGACGAGTCGTACATCACCGAGAGGGCCGAAGAACCCAACGAGGAGATGGTCGAGTGGGTGAACTACCAGTACCGACAGGGCCACACCATCATCGTCTGGACGGCTCGCCCGTGGGAGGCGGCACAGGAGACGGTCGCCCGTCTCACCGAGTGGGGCGTCGACTGGCACGGCCTCAGAATGGAGAAGGGTCACGCCGACGTGTACGTCGACGACAAGGGGACCACCCCGACCGAGGAGCTCGTCACGGGCGGGTTCGACGGCGACGGCGAACTCGACGAGGGTGAAGGGAAGGTCGACAAGGACAAGGACGGCGACCCGGACGACGCCGGCACACAGTAGTCGGCACGGGGCGCCGAACCCAGGTGCCGCGCGGGCATCTACCGGAGGTGCCGGCGAGCGGCCGTAGGTGCCGTGAGAGCGTCTCAGGTCTTAGTCTTCGCCCGCGCGAACCGTCAGCACCGGCACCGACGAGTTTCGGACGACGCGCTCGGTGACGCTCCCGATGAGGTAGTGGTCGAGGCCGGTTCGTCCGTGGGTACCCATGACGACCAGGTCGACGTCGGTCTCGTCGACGTACCCGAGCACCTCCGTCTTCGGGATCCCCTCTCGGATGACGCGCTCGGTCGGAATCCCGTCGGGTAGCGCGTCGACGGCGTCGTCGATGGCGGTCTCGGCGCGCTCGTGTTCCGCCCGGTCCCAGGCGTCGGCCGCGAGGCCAGCAGTGGGACTCTCGAAGCGGTTCCGCGTGTCGGCGACGCTCAGAACGTGGACCGTCGCCCCCGAGAGCGCCGCGACCCGTCCGGCCTCCTCGACCGCCGCCAGGGTCGCCTCGCTCCCGTCGGTCGGGAGGAGGATGTCGTCGTAGGCGTCGACCGCGACGTCGCCGGCAGCGTCCTGGCTGGTCGTGGCGTCGGTCATCTCAGATGACACCCCCCGCGGCCATGAGGAACAGCGCGACGGAGATGACGGCGAAGAGGCCACCGACGAAGTTCTTGATCGTGTCCGTCTCTAGCGCGTTCGACACGTACGGAGCAATCTGACCGCCGATGACCGTCGCGGGAACGGTGAAGACGACCATGTTCCACGGCGTCGTCGCGAGGCTGAGCGAGTGCCCGCCGACGAGGCCGCCGCCGAAGACGTGGACGAGCGACGCCAGGATGGCGGTGAGCGCGACGACGATGTGGTTGGTGCCGATCGCCACCCGCACGGGGACCTTCGTCCCGAGCATGGAGACGATGCCGAGTTCGCCGACACCGAAGCCGGCCAGCCCCTGGAACGTGCCGCCGATGCTGTAGTTCCCGAACCGCCGGAGGTAGCCCGACCGGGTGTAGGTGTAGTTGTCGCCCTCGCGGTCGACACGGGTCACCGTTCCGTCGTCGTCGGTGCGGACGCCCGCCGGACCGAGTTTGCCGGGGTCGTCCGGGAGGTCGACCGTCGTCCCGCCGTCGGCCGCGGTCGCAGCCGAGTCGGAGCCCGACGACTCGTCGTGGTCGCCGTGACCGAGGTCAGCAGTGAACAGCAGGTACGACGCCGCGAGCAGCGCGATTCCGAGCAGCGAGTGAAACAGCACCTCGGGGATGACGAAGGAGAGCAGCGCACCGCCGATGACGAACGGAATCGAGCCGGCGACGAGCGACAGCGCCAGTCGGCGGTCGACGAGGCCGTACTGGATGAACGCCACGGCTGAACTGGAGAGCCCGAAGGCTTCGCTGATGAGCCCCACCTTGACGATGGTCTGCGGCGTCAGCGGCTGGGCGAACAGCGGGAAGATGAAGATGAGGAACGGGACGAACAGCGCGGAGCCGCTGATACCGACGGTGTTGACGATGGTCGCCCCCAGCATGAACACCGGGAGGAGCCACCAGAACTCCAGCCAGTAGTCGAGGCCGGCGTCCGCTGGCGTCGGGGCCGCGAAGTACACCGAGGTGACGAACAGCACGGGCGCGACGAGGACGAACACGTGCTGATACTTCAGGAACGACTTTTGGACGTGGCTGTATGAGGTGTCGGTCATGGAGCTTGCAGGGAGTTAGTCGGCGAGGTAACCGTCGCGGGTAGTCGACGACAGTGCACGGACACGTCTCGCTGAGGCGGCGACAGAAGAGCGGCGACCGGTCGGATGCGTCGGGTCGTGTGGAAACGGCTGCATCGTTCAGGTGATTCCTCCTATCGCCGGGTTGAAACGACAGCGAGCGCTGGCGCGTCCGCTCGTCGCATGACGGGTCATCGTGGACTCCGGTATGGAATAGGCGTATGAAAGCTTTGAGGTTCGCCGACAGCGTGGGAGTCGACACCATACACCCGAGGTGACAGGTCCGAGCAGTCACGCACACGAGGTCCGAGACGCAATCGCGACACGAGACGACCAGGTGGTCAGTGGTCGTGGCGGGCGGTCGGCGATCGGTTCGGGCCGACCTGGAGGCTCGACCCCGCTGTCACCCGTACGGTGACATCGGCCGTGTGAACGCTCGAGACGCCGGTGTGTGACTGATACACACCGGCACGACTACTAAAACAGCCTGTATTTGCAGCGTCGCAGCACTTCCCTGTGTGTCTCCGTGGTGAGAGTGACGCCGGCCCAACGGCGTCAGTTTACCAATGCAACGACGAAAATTCGTCAAAGCAGCAGGCGTAGCGACAGTCGCACTCGGAACCGCCGGATGTCTCGGCGGGGAATCGAGCGAAGCGAGCGAAACCGGAACGCCCCCGTCGACCGAGAGCGGTACGGGTCAGTCGACCGAAGCGGGAACCGAACAGGCAGCTGAAGGAAGTACGGCGACCGGAGAGGCGAGCGAAGACACGGGCGACCTCGACATCGACGGCGTCATCGGTGACTCGCCGGACAACCTGGAAGTCACGAACCAGGAACTCTACCAGCAGAACGGCGAAGTCGGCGTCCGCGGCACGGTCGAAAACACCGGCGACCAGCCCTACGAAGCCGTCGAAGTGGAGGTCGTCGTCCACGACGACGCGGGTGACGTCCTCTACGAGTTCATCGACGAGAAGGAGGAGGCCCAGCGTGGCAGCCTCGGAGCGGGCGAGTCGTGGCAGTTCGACGTCGTCTTCGAGGAAGCCCAGATGTCCGAAGTGACGGAGTACACCGTCAACGTCGAGGGCGACATCGCACAGACGGCCGGTGACGAGGGGACGGCCACGGAGGAACTCGACATCGACGGCGCGGTCGCCGACGACACGGACCCGAACTTCGAGATCACGAGTCACACGCTCGAGCGCTCGGGCGAGACGGCGCAGGTGTCCGGGTCGATCGAGAACACCGGGAACGAGACCGCCCAGTCGGTCGAGGTGTCGGTGACGCTCTACGACGCCCAGGACAACGAGATCGACGTGTTTACCAACGCGACCGAGGAAGAACAGGACATCTCGGAACTCGCCCCGGGCGACACCTGGGACTTCACCGTCCAGTTCTCCGACGTCGACATGCAGAACGTCGGGCGCTACGTCGTCAGCGTCGACAGCGACCTCATCTAAACGGATGCGGACAGTCGAGGGCGGTTCGGTCTCTTCTCAAGCCCTCCCCGCCTGAGGGGAGTTTCGTGATACGAAGCGTTCCGACGAGTCGGTCCCGACCCGGTCGAGAGAGCCCGGGCCGGGAGTGACCACGTCGGTACTGTCCGATCGCCACCACTCGGGCGCGTCGAAGGGCCCCGGAGCGAAGCGTCAGCGCCCGTCCCGCGTCGTCGCCCGCCGGAGCAGGTCACGTTCGAGGTCGTACGTCAGGCGGTCGAGCGCCTCCCCCACTCGGAGCCACGCGAGTTCGTCCACCTCGTCGTCCGGCGTACCGCGCTCGGCGAGCGCGCGCATGTGCCAGACGAACACCGTCTTCGAGCCAGTGCCGACCTCGTACTGGTAGCGGCCGGCGAACCCCTCGCGGCGGACCGCGAAGCCCGTCTCCTCTTCGACCTCTCGGACCGCGGTCTCGGGGAGGAGTTCGCCCGGTTCGAGCTTCCCCTTCGGGAGGCTCCAGTCGTCGTACCGGGGGCGGTAGACGACCGCGAGGGTGTCTGAACCGTCACGCCACAGCAACCCGCCCGCCGCGAAGATCATCGGCGAGGACGTCGGTGGCGACGAAGGTGGGGACGTCGATGTCGATTCCGATGGGGATGGGGATGGCGACCCGTCGTCATCGGTCACGGCTCAGAACTCCGGGTCGAGTTCGGGCGCGACGCCGTCGTCCTCGCGGTCGAGGTCGTACTCGCGTCTCAGTTCCCGAATCCGGTCGCGGATGTCCGCCGCCAGCTCGAACTCCAGGTTGCTCGCGGCCTCGTCCATCCGCTCTTCCAACTGCTCGATCTGCGCCCGCGCCTCGTCCGAGTCCGCCGGTTTCTCCCGGGAGACGCCGCCGGTGTCGGTCTTGGATCCGGGAAGGTTCATCTCGCTGACCGCCTTCTGGATGGTCTCGGGGGTGTAGCCGTGCTCCTCGTTGAACTCCGTCTGGATCTGGCGGCGACGCCGCGTCTCCTCGATGGCCGACTCCATCGCGTTCGAGGGGGAGTCGGCGTAGAGGACGACCGTCCCGTTGACGTTTCGGGCCGCCCGACCCATCGTCTGAATCAGCGTGGCCTCCGAACGCAAGAACCCCTCCTGGTCGGCGTCGAGAATCGCCACCAGCGAGACCTCGGGGATGTCCAGCCCCTCCCGGAGGAGGTTGATTCCCACGAGGACGTCGATCTCTCCCAGTCGAAGCGAGCGGATGATCTCGTGTCGTTCGAGGGTGTCGGTCTCGTCGTGCATGTACTCGACGGCGACGCCCGACTCCTCCAGATACTCGGTGAGGTCCTCGGCCATCCGTTTCGTGAGCGTCGTGACGAGCGCGCGTTCGCCGTCCGGAAGCGCGGCGATGCGGTCGAGGAGGTCGTCGATCTGACCCGTCGCCGGAGCGACCTCGACCGCCGGGTCGACGAGGTGCGTGGGCCGGACGATCTGCTCGGCGATCTGTTCGGAGACCTCGCGCTCGTAGTCCGCGGGCGTCGCGGAGACGTACAGCGTTTTCGAGGTCTTCTCCTCGAACTCCTCGAACGTCAGAGGACGGTTGTCGTACGCCGTCGGGAGTCTGAACCCGTTCTCCACCAGGGAATCCTTCCGTGACTTGTCGCCGGCGAACTGTCCCTTTATCTGGGGGAGGGTCTGGTGGGACTCGTCGACGACGGTGAGGAAGTCGTCGGGGAAGTAATCGAGGAGGGTGTACGGGGGGTCGCCCGGCTCCCGGTCCGAGAGGTGAACGGAGTAGTTCTCGATCCCGGAGCAGTAGCCCGTCTCCTGGAGCATCTCGATGTCGAACGTGGTGCGCTCCTCGATGCGCTGGGCGGCGACGAGATCGCCCTGGCGCTCGAAGTAGCGCACCCGCTCCTCCATCAGTTCCTCGATCTCGTCGATGGCCTGCCCTAAGGTCTGTTCGGGGATGGAGTAGTGTTCCGCGGGGTGGACTAACACCGCGGGCTCCGACGAGATCACCTCGCCGGTCAGGGGATCGAGTTTCGCCATGCGGTCGACCTCGTCGCCCCAGAACTCGACGCGGACGGCGCGGCGGCCGTACATCGGGAACACCTCGACGGTGTCGCCTCGAACCCGAAAGGTGCCCTGCTGGAAGTCGACGTCGTTGCGCTCGTAGTTGAGGTCGACCAGCCGCTTGAGGAGGTCGTCGCGGCCGAGTTCGTCACCCACCTCTAATCTGAGAGCCATGTCCTCGTACGTCCGGGGGTCACCGAGGCCGTAGATAGCCGACACCGAGGCGACGACGATGACGTCGTCCCGAGTGAGCAGCGACCGAGTCGCCGAGTGGCGCAGCCGGTCTATCTCCTCGTTTATCGACATGTCCTTGTCGATGTACGTGTCGGTCTGTTCGATGTACGCCTCGGGCTGGTAGTAGTTGTAGTACGAGACGAAGTACTCGACGGCGTTGTCCGGGAACAGGCTGCGGAACTCCTCGTACAGCTGGGCGGCGAGCGTCTTGTTGTGTGCGATGACGAGCGTGGGTTTCTGTATCTCCTCGACGACCCACGAGACGGTGTTGGTCTTGCCGGAGCCGGTCACGCCCAGGAGGGTCTGGCGCTGCATCCCCTCCTCGAACCCCCGCGCGAGCGTCTCGATGGCGTCCGGCTGGTCGCCCGCGGGCTCGAACGGCGCGTCGACGCGGAACGGCACGCCGGCCTCGGGACGGTCCTCGGAGAGCGGGCTGTCTGTCACGTGCAGCGGTAGGGGATGGACGTACTTGGCTCGCTCGGCCCGCACGCGTCGGCGTCACAGATACCGTCAACCCGCCCGGTGGGGGCCAACGGTTTTGCCCTCTCGTGAGCTACGTCTACTCATGTCACGAGCAGCACTCGAAGCCGCGAGCGAGGAGTTGCGGAAGGCGAGCGAACTGGCCGAGGGGGACCTCCAGGAGCGACTGTACGACCACTCGAACCAGGTCGCGGAGCTCGCCTCCCGGGATGCGGGGCCCGACCACGGCCGACTGGACCGCCACATGAACGCCCTCTACGAGATCGCCGGCGAGACCGACGGCGACCTCCACGACCACGTCGTCGCCGCCCGCGAACAGCTCAAAGAGTACCGCAAGGGCGTCGCCGGCGTCTGAGACCGCCGCCGGCGTTCGCTTCACCGTCATCGCGAACACCGCAGTCCGTCGGGGAGGCCCCCCGAGGACCCGCCGGGCGTCACTGCGGATCCCGACCGCCCGTCGGCGAGGCCCTCGTCGCCGACCGAACCCCCTTCGTTTCGGGTGGAACGGGCGACCCCCGTCCCCGGATATCTGAAGCGACAGACGGGGAAAGATCGTCCACGAGCCGACGACAACGGGGTCGAACGGGTGAGCGGCGGAACGATCGCCGGCAGAAGTAAACGGGGTCGGAGACG
>JBEPYA010000062.1:0-10415 GCA_041641615.1 Salinigranum sp.
AGTCGGTCGAGTCGACGTTCGAGAAACAGAGCGCCGCCTCGCCCGCGGAGGGGAAGCCGAGGTCGGCCTCCATCGTGAGGTACGCCGTCGACATGCCGAAGAGGTCCTCGGGGTCGGCCGCGCGGGTCGCGTCCGCCTCGGCGCTCATGCCGAGCACCGACCGGAGAGAGTCGAGCAGACCCATCTATGCCGATTCCATCTCCCGCTCTAATTCCCGAAGCCGCTCGACGCGTCGGTCGGTCGACGGGTGCGTCGAGAACACCCGGCCGATGAAGTCGCCCTTGATGGGGATGACGAAGAAGGCGTTCATCTCCGAGGTCTCGCGGAGGTCCTCTTTCGGAACGCGGTCCATCCGCCCCTCGATGGTGCGGAGGGCGGAGGCGAGCGCCGAGGGCTTGCCCGTGATGACGGCCCCGCCCCGGTCGGCGGCGAACTCGCGGTACCGCGAGAGCGCGCGGATGAGGAGGAACGAGACGATCCACACCACCAGCGAGACCAGGATGGCGACGATGACGGGCGCGCCGCCCCGCTCTCTGTTGCCGCCGAGGAACCAGCCCCAGCGAACGATGAGAAACGCCAGCGTCGAGAGGAACGACGCGATGGTCATCACCATCACGTCGCGGTTCTTGATGTGAGCGAGTTCGTGCGCGAGGACGCCTTCGAGTTCGTCGTCGTCGAGGCTCCGGAGGATGCCGCGGGTGACACACACCGTGGAACTCTTCTGTGAGCGACCGGCCGCGAACGCGTTCGGGATGTTCGTCTCGGCGACGGCGACCTTCGGCTTCGGGAGGTCCGCCTGCTGAGAGAGCCGAGAGACCATCCGGTGGACCTTCCGCATCTCGGCGTCGGCCTCGTCCTCCTCGACGACGTTCGCGCCCATGCTGTAGAGGGCGAGTTTGTCGCTGAAGAAGAACTGCACGAACAGGAAGATCCCCATGAACGCGACGACGGGGAGGAGCCGCCCGAAGTACAGGCTCAACACGCCCACGAAGACGATGTAGAGGGCGAACAGCAGGAACATCGTGAGGGCCATCCGACCGCGGAGCCCCCAATCTGATTTCCACTGCATGGCAGTGTGTACTGGCTCGATGGCATAAACCCTGCCGGGTGACCGTGACGAGCGGTGCCACCCCACAGGAGCACACTCCACAAACACGCGAGATATCGTAACAAACAGGGCAGAACAGAGCTCTGTTCGTGACGAATACCTAGTTATTCGTCCCTGTGTGACGTATCACCACACAACCTACGAAAGATTATTATAGATGGGCGCTGGAATAGGGAGTATGGCCGTTGGTCAAACACCCCAATCGGCGTACCACACGTGCAGCTGCGGGAAAGCCTTCGACACGACGGAGGAGCTCCTCGCACACGCACGAGAGGTACACGGCTTCACCCCGTACTGAGTCGGGGAGGGTGCCGACGACGGCACGCGGTTCGGACGCGTTCTTTCGACGCTGTCGCAGAGAGGTGGGTCTCGAAACCCTGAGGGAGATTGGAACGACGTTCGGGTCAGACACCACAGCACGCGTGGCGTGAGAGCGTGAAAACGAGGACGTGGCGGCGCCGTCGGTGCTCGCGAGGTGACGTCTTAGGCGAGAATGTGGGACCGTCCGGGCGAGAGGTTTTGTCCACGCCCCGTGTAGCGGTCGTATGTTCGCTGACAGGAGCGACGCGGGCGAGCGCCTCGCCGCCCGGCTCACGGAGGAGGGTGTCGACGCCGACCTCGTGCTGGCTATCCCCCGCGGCGGGCTTCCGGTCGGTCGGGTCGTCGCGGACCGACTCGACGCCCCGCTCGACGTCGTCGTCGCGGTGAAGCTCGGCGCGCCGGGCAACCCCGAACTCGCGCTCGGCGCGGTGGCGGGCGACGGGAGCGTCTGGACGAACGACCAGCTGGTCTCGCAGCTCGGTGTCGACGACGCCTACCTCCGAGAGGAACAGGCACGGGCGCAGGCGGCGGCCTCGCAGAAGCTGCGCGAGTACCGCCGCGGCGAGTCGCTCTCCCGCCTCGACGGGAAGCGCGTCGTCGTCGTCGACGACGGACTCGCGACGGGAGCGACGGGGCTGGCGTGCGTCCGGCAGGTACAGGCTGCCGGGGCCGACGAGGTGGTGTTGGCGGTGCCGGTCGCAGCTCCGGAGTCCGTCGGGCGCGTCCGCGACGAGGGGGCGCGCGTGATCGCCGTCGAGACGCCCGACGCGTTCGGTGCTGTCGGACAGTTCTACCGGGACTTCCGGCAAGTGCGCGACGCCGAGGCGCGCTCGTATCTCGGGGAGCGAGCGGACGAACGCGGAGCGCGCGAGAACCGAGAGTGAGGTTCCGATCGACGCGCGGTTCGCGGGGCTTAACCACGCCGACCCGGTAGGGAAAGGTATGACTGACGCGGCGTCGCGCGAGTTCTGTCCGCGGTGTGGCGACCCGGTTCCCGAACGCGAGGAACCCCTGCCGGGTCAGCCGCGCGAGCAGGACGCGGTCCTGTGTAACGCCTGCTACTTCGACGACTTCGACCTGGTGGACGCGCCCGACCGCATCGAGGTACAGGTGTGTTCGGACTGCGGGGCGGTCCACCGCGGCAATCGGTGGGTCGACGTGGGTGCGAGAGACTACACCGACGTCGCCATCGACGAGGTCGGCGGCGCGCTCGGCGTCCACCTCTCGGCCGAAGACGTGCAGTGGGGCATCGAACCCGAGCAGGTCGACCAGAACACCATCCGGATGCACTGTCGGTTCTCCGGCGTCGTCCGCGGCACGTACGTCGAGGAGGAGGTGACGGTGCCCGTCCTCATCGCGCGGGGGACGTGTGACCGATGCGGGCGCATCGCCGGCGGCTACTACGCGGCCGAGATACAGGTCCGCGCCGACGACCGGACGCCGACGCGCGAGGAGACGGCGCGCGCGGTCGAGATCGCCGAGGCGTACATCGCCGAGCGGGAGGCGACGGGCGACAGAAACGCGTTCATCACCGAGGTGAAAGAGACGGACGACGGGGTGGACCTCAAGATCTCGACGAACCAGATGGGCGGCGGCATCGCCAGACGCATCACGCGCGAACTCGGCGGGAGCGTCGAGGAGTACCCGACGCTCGTGACCGAGGACGGCGACGGCAACGAGGTGTACAGGGTGACGTTCGCGGTACGCTTGCCGCCGTACCCGCCCGGGACGGTCATCGACCCCGAGGACGGCGACGGACCGGTGCTCGTCCGGAGCGCGCGACAGCGCCTCAAAGGCGTGCGGTTGACGACGGGCGCGAACTACGAGGCGGCTTACGAGGAGGGGATCGCTCCGGACGCACGTCGCCTGGGAACCCGCGAGGACGCACAGGAGACGACGGTCGTGACCGTCGAGGACGACCACGCGGTGCAGGTGCTCGACCCCGAGACGTACGAGGCGAAGACCGTCTCACGCCCGGACTACTTCGACTCGGCCGCCGAGACGGTCCCCGTCCTCAAGAGCCGGGCGGGGCTGCACGTCCTGCCCGAAGACGGAGCGGGGACGGAAGAGGAGTAAGTCGAGGTGCGTGGACGGGCGCCCGACGGAGAGCGAGGGGACAGCGGGGGGAACGACGAAGGCGGGGAAAACGGCGAGTTCTGGACCGGTACCGCGAGGAGGGGTCAGTCGGCGCTCGCGGAGCGGTTGTTCAGCGATGTGTGGGAGGCGAACCGTTCGCGGACGACGATCCCGTGCTTGCCGAGGGTCCGCACCATCTCGCGCTCCGAGCAGCCGGCCCGGTGGGCGGCCTGAGACAGGGAGAGCGTTCTGCTGCGGTACAGGGTGAGCGCCGTGTTGAGGGCGTGTGGGTTCATCGTCGTATACCCCTCCATACAGATGCCTAGTTGTTAAGTATACCGTGAGATACCGTCACAGACACACGGTTATTACCGCTCTAACGTCCTCAAAGAACAAATTTTTTCGCGCGTTCAGTGGACATCTACTTACCGTAATTAACAACCGTGTTAGTTACGTCGAATCCGAGCGATCAACACCGAAGATTCGTTCTATTTCGGAGAACGTTCGGGAGGGTGTAACGTGGGTGTACGTCACGAAATCGCATGGTAACGCCGAGTAGGGTGTGCCGAATCACTCGCCCCAGACGTCCGAGAGCGGGTGGCGACTGTCGCGGTCGGGCTCGGAAGCGGACCGGGTCGTCGGAGTCGACGCGGACGAGGAGCGACCGGCGGACGACGCGGACGTCGAACCGGACGAGTTCGGGGACGACGAGGGAGCCGACCGCGACGAGCGGTCGACGCGACCCGGCGAGGGCGTCGCGTCGACGCCGGCGAGGGCGGCCGCCGGGTCGAAGTCGGGGAGCGTCGGCGCGCGCATGGCGTCGACCTGCTCGCGGAACCACGGCGGGAGGTCGCTCCGGGCCCGGTCGAACAGGTCGAGGAGGCTGGCGTCCGCGAGGTAGGTCGCGCCGTGGTCGTCGGGCGCGCGGACGACGCGCCCACAGGCCTGGATCACGGTCCGAAGCGCGGCGCGGTGGTACCACGCCCACTGGCCGTCTTCCAGTCGTCGAGCCACCCGCGAGTCGCTCGTGTTGAGGTACGGAGCTTTACAGAGCACCTGCCACCGACAGAGGTCGCCGTTCAGGTCCAGCGCCTCCTCCATCTTCACCGAGAGGAACAGCGTCGGCTCGGAGCTCCCCTTCCACGCCTCTAACAACTCGTTTCGGTCGTCTCGCCCGTGAGCGCGGACGCGTGCGGCGACGCCCATCCCCGCGAGGCGTTCGTGGAGTCGCTCCTGGATGCTGTAGGAGTGACAGTGGACGAGCCCTTTCTCGTCGGGGTGTTCGGCCATGAGACGGACGAGCAGGCGGGCGACTTTCGGGATAGTGTCGTCGCGGTGCTCGTACGTCATCTTCCCCTGCGTGACGTCGTACAGCGGGCGGTGCTCCAGGGGGAAGGTGTGGGGAACGTCGACCAGAGCGACCCTGTCGGGATTCAGCCCGACGCCGCGACAGAACGCCTCCTTGTTCAGAATCGTAGCGGAGAGCAGCGCGAACCGGTTTCCCCTGTCCCAGACGGTGTGCTTCAGGTAGCGCGCGGGGTCAAGCGGCTTGATCTGTAGCTGTGAGCCTGCGCCGTCGGGCTGGTCGACGACCCACGTCGTCGGCGACTGGGGGTCCCGGGCGTCGTCGACGAACCACTTCAGCTCCGAGATGAGTTCCTGCAGTCGGTCGCGACGGGCGGCCTCGTCCGGCGAGAGTTCGTCTTTCGCCAGCAGGTCGTCCTTCGCCCGCGTACAGACGCCGACGAGGGCGTCGGCGAACTTGATCGTGCGTTCGAGCGGGTCCGACGCCTCCCCTACCCCGGGAACGCGCAGGTCCTCCCAGACGGGGACCGTTCTCGGATTCAGGTCGATAGTCGCGTACATCTCGGCCCACTCGGCGAGCCCGTGCGCCTCGTCGACGACGACGACGTCCCGCTTACGAAAGACGTCGGAGCCGGCGGTCTGCATGAAGTACGCGAGCGTCATCGCCGCGATCTTTCGATTGGAGGCGATGGCGCGCGCCGAGTAGTACGGACAGCGGTGTTTGACCGCGCAGTCGAAGCCGCGCTGGCGGGCACACGGCGCCTGGTTGACCGGCGTGTCCTCCTCCCCGTCGAGGATGCAGCTGTAGTTGCGTTTCCCCCGGATGACCTGGAAGTCGTCGAGCAGGGGGTCGGAGGCGACGTCGTCGAGCTGGGAGACCTGCGGCGTGGTGTAGTACGCGTCGGTCGCATCACGGGGTCGGGACTCTTCGACCGTCGCCGCCGCGCCGCAGATGGCCCGCGCGAGGAGGGACTTCCCGCTCCCCGTCGGCGCGCGGACGAGGACGACGTCGTTGCCGGCGGCGAACGCGTCGCGGATGTCGCGAAGGGCCTGCTCCTGGGCACCTCTGAACGACGGCGCGGGGAACTCGTCGATAATCCGGGAGGGGTCCACACCGGAGCGTCGTGGCTCCGGCGGGTAAATCTAGCGTTCGTTTCGCTCGTCCAGGGCGGCGACGTCGGCGCTCGTCACGTCGCGGTCGTCCGGGAGTCGCTCGATGCAGTCGAAACAGAGGAAGTGGTCGCTCCCGTCCGCGAGTTCGAGGTCGATACCGCCCGACGTCTCGCTCGAAAACGTCCAGAAGTCGCCGATGCCACCGGCGATTCTGACCTTCGAGCCGCAGCCGTCACACCGTTGCGAGCCCATCGGTGACGATAAGAGGAGGAGTCGGATAAGCGCGCCGACGAGGGGTGAGAGACTGTTCGGGGGGAGACGGAGTTTCTCGCCGTCGGCCGGAGAGTGGAGACGAGAGAGGAAGCGCAAGCGGGCGAGGAGCGGTACACGGGCGGAGTGTACGCCTCCCCGGCCGAGGTCCCGAATCGTGCGCACTCGCCCGTGCCACCGAGCGAAATCGCCGCGTCGGGAACGCAGGGACCCGATCCTCGATCCACTCGTGAGGCGGGACACAGCATCGAGGGAACACGCCGGACGACGAACCGACGTACTATGTCAACAGACATCAATAGAACGGTATGGAGGTGAACTGCGCGGGCTGTGCGGGCTGTTGTCTCGACTGGCGGCCCCTCGCGTCCGAGCCGTTAGACCACGAACGCCGCGGGCGGCGCATCCCGCTGGACGACGCATACAACCTCGTGCCGCTCACCTGTGACGAGGTAAAGGGGTTCGTCGATGCGGGGTACGGCGACGCGCTGACGCCCCGGCTGTTCGAACCGGGCGAGCGGGACGATCGGGTCCGCCTCGGCGGGCACGACGTGGCCGCCATCGACGGGAGGCCGGTCTTCTTCGTCGGCCTGCGGAAGCCGCCGAAGCCGGTCGCGCCGTTCGGATCCGAACCACGCTGGCTCCCCGCCTGTGTCTTCCTCGACCCCGAGACGCTGCAGTGTCGCATCCACGGCGACGACCGCTACCCCGGGGAGTGTGCGGACTACCCCGGTCACAACCTCGCGCTCGACCGGGAGACGGAGTGCGAACGGGTCGAGCGCGTCCACGGCGGGACACGCCTCCGTGACCGGAGCGACCCGCCCACTGGAAACCTGCTGCTCGGCCCGCAGGCGGTCGGAACGAAGGTGTTCGTCCACCCCGCTCCCGAGCGACTCGACGGCGTCGTCGACCGACTCGTGCGGGGAGCGCTTCGAAGGAAGGACAGGGCGGAGTTCGTGGCGAGCGCCGTCGCGTCGCAACCGGGCTCGCTCGACGTCGACGAGACGCGGGTCGCGGCGGTCCGTGAACGAGTCGAGAACGCGTCGTCGTGGGTCGGCCGCGCCATCGAGGCGTGGGAGTCGACGGCCGGTGAGCGTGGCGCAAACGCCACCGGGGCGGACACGGGCGTCGAGGACCGTCTCGGGGCACCGGCGACGATGGGGTGGGGCGAGAACGGCGACAAGGGTTAATTCGTTTCCCCCCATCGATGAGCGTATGAAGGTGTTCGTGACGGGTGCGAGTGGGTTCGTGGGGAGCCGGCTCGTCCCGGCCCTCCTCGACGCGGGCCACGAGGTCGTCGCGCTGACCCGCGACGCGACGCGGTACGAGGGCCCGTCGGCGGTGGAGGTCGTCGAGGGCGACCTGCTCGACCCGGGCTCGTTCCGCCTCGTCGACAGGAAACCCCCGCGAGGACGAGAGGAGGAACGTGGCTCGCTCGGGGCGGTGCTCCGCACCCTGGGGGTCGAGGCGGCGTACTACCTCGTCCACTCGATGGGTTCGGGCGGCGACTTCGAGGCGAGGGACAGAACGGCGGCTCGGACGTTCGTCCGCGGGGTCTCCGAGGGAGGCGTCGCGCGCATCATCTACCTCGGCGGGCTGGGCGGCGAGCGCGACCGGCTGTCGCCGCATCTCCGTTCCCGGCGAGAGGTCGAGCGCATCCTCTCGGAGGGGGAGGCGGAGCTGACGACGCTCCGGGCGGCGATCATCGTCGGGGAGGGGAGTACGAGCTTCGAACTCATCCGCCAGCTGTCGTCTCGACTGCCGGTGATGCTGACGCCGCGGTGGGTCGAGACGCCTTGCCAGCCGGTCGCCATCGACGACGTCGTCGCCTACCTCGTGGGCGTTCTCGGGGTGGAGGAGACGGCGGGTGAGACGTACGAGGTCGGGGGGCCGGAAGTGCTCACTTACTATGAGATCATGCGGCGGACCGGTCGACAGCTGGGCCACGAACCGCGTATCGTTTCTGTGCCGGTGTTGACGCCGCGACTCTCGGCGTACTGGCTCGACCTCGTGACCGACGTGCCCCGCTCGGTCGCCCGGCCGCTCATCGAGGGGCTGAAGAACCCCGTCGTCGTGACCGACACGCGCATCCGCGACCTTGTCGACGTCGACCTCACGCCGTTCGACGTGGCGGTCGCCCGAGCGCTCGGCCGCGACCCAGGAGAGCGAGAGCCGCTGACCGTCGAGGTCCGCGAACTCGAAACGGAACCGGCGGCCGGGACGGGGACGGAGCCACAGTGACGACCCCCACGAGGCGATGACGGTCGCCGAGGAGGACGGCCCGCAGTACGGCGAGACGTGGGTGTACGAGAGTATCGTCGGCGCGCTGCCGGGGGCGTCGCTGTCGGGGACGGCCGCCGTCGCCCTCCAGGTCGCCATCTTCCAGGTCAGCCTGTTCGTCTTGGCGTGGGTGTACGACCTCTGGGCGGTCGTCCCGGCGGGGACGGCGGCCATCGGCGTCGCGGCCGTCGGAAGCGTCCTCATGCTGCGTTTCAGCGCCGCTACCCGGCGGTTAGACCTGCCGACCGCGTACCAGCGCTTCCTGTTCTCGTCGGGAATCGAGGTGGTGCTGGGCGTGTTGGCGTTCGTCGCGCTCGTCACCCACCTGTTCGTCTTCGCACCCCGATCGAGCGGGCAGACGCTTCTCACGACCCTGTTCGGACCGGAGCCGCCGGTCGTCGTCGTCTACCTGATGCTGCTCGTCCTCTGGGACCTGTGCTACCGGATCGGGACGTCGTGGTGGGCGGCGGTGGTCGCCGCGTGGCGCTCGTACCGGTACACGTTCGACCCCGAGACTGCGGCGGCGCTCCGGCGGACCGACGCGACGAACGTCGCGTTCGGCCTGGTCCAGGTCGTCCTCCTGCCGTTCCTCACGACCGAGCCGGTGCTCTTCGCAGCCGTCGCGGGGCACGTCGTCGCGGTGACCGTCGTCTCGACAGTCGCACTGGTGACGACCGAGACCGCGTAAGGAGCGCCGCGTTACTGCTCTTTGATGCGCTTGAACTGGTCGAGGAGTGCCTCTGTGGAGTCACCGGAGTCGTACTCGAGGGTTCCCTGATACACAACTCGCTCGTCGTCGAAGGCGGCATCGACCCGCGAGGTCTTCTGTTCACGTCGCTCGTGCTCGTCCTCGTCATAGGCACCCATTGACATGGTACGTATTACCTTGGAAAGTTGCCAATATATAGGTTCCGGTGACCGTCCGGAACGATCATGAACATTACGCTCGCGGCGAACGGTTCGAACCGGCTCGCGGCACGGAACGCATAACCGTGCCGGTGGAGTAGACGACGTCGTGGCACGACCGCTCCGCTTCAGACACGCCCCCGGCCGCTGGACGCTCGACCGGATCCGGCGTGATATCTACGCCGACCTCGACGGAAATCTGGGAGCGACCATGTCCCGCCCGTGGTACCGCCAGCCGGACGGGTACGACGCCCGTCGGTTCGACATGGACAACGGCGACACGGCGCTCTTCGTCTGGGACGGCGACGACGCCTACTGGGTCGGCAACACCGAGACGCCCTCGGCACTCTGGCGGACGGACAAGATCGCGCTGGAGGAGGCACCGGAGGAGGTCACCGAGTGGGTCGAACGGGAGCTCCTCGCCGAACTGCACGACGAGTCCCCGTGGCTGAAGCCCTATCCGCACCTGTCGTGGTTCTTCCTCCCCGTGTTCTGCTCGAAAGACGGCCGTGAGACGACCAGGGCGTTCTTTTCTGAACATGCGGCGGGCTTTCCCGATGCTGCCCCCGAGGAGGCGCTCTCGTACTACGAGTCGTTCCTGTCGACCGGCGTGTTGGACCCTTACCGGGAGTTGATGGCGGGCAAACTGGGCACGTCGACGTCGCTCGACTTGGTGCGGATGAGCGCGGCGATGGGTGAGTTCAACGCCGCGAGACTCCTCCACGACGCCGGCTACGGCCTCGAACCCGAGGCGGAGGTGACGACGGGCCACTCGCTGGACTTCCGCGTCGAGAAAGGGGGGGTAGTGACGCTCGTCGAGGTGACGCGTCCGCTCCCGCCGAGCCGACGTGCGGCGAACAGCCCCGTCGCGGCCGTCCGCGACACTGCCCAGACGAAGACCGACGGCCAACTGGAGCGACACGCCGGCGGCGCGGTACTGTTCGTCGACTGCTCGTCGTTCCCGGACGACGACTGGAACGCCGTCCGGGGCGAGAGACCGGAGGTCAGACACCGTCCGGCCGCCGTCTTCCGCGTGCGG
>JBEPYA010000062.1:10425-17054 GCA_041641615.1 Salinigranum sp.
GGACGGACGGATCGACGGCTACACGAAGGGGAGCGTTCCGCTGGACCTGCCCTTCTAGTCGCTCCCCTCGTCGACATCTCGTTGGTTGACGTCTCGTAAGTGGCCGGTCCGACGACCCCAGGTCCGAAGAGGGCGAAGGGGGGGCCCACGCGACGAGTGAAAGAAGCCTCGCGAGAGGGGGCAGTCGCTGGAACGTCGGAGACCGGACCGGGGCGGATCCCCGGCGTCCAGAAGGGATAGTTCGAGGGCTGTGTCGGGTCGAGGACCGTGTTCGGGTCGAGGACCGCCTCAGAACGCTTCGGGCGTCGGGCCGTCCTCGCCGAGCGTGTAGACGTCGCGGTCGCTGTAGAAGCGTCGACCGATGCCCTTGTGCGAGACTGCGGAGTAGAGCGAGGCGGTGACGTCCTCAGCGGAGGCGTACGTCTCCGGCCCCAGGCGTCCGAGTACGTCGGCGACTGTCTCGGACCCGTTCGCGAGTTCGATGATGTGGTCGCCGTGTTGTGAGATGAACTCCTCGCTGCTGAGGGGGTACTCGGTCGCGTCGATTGCCTCTTGGGTGCCGTTCAGGCGCATTACATTCAGTCGGAATCCCTCCTCAACTATAATGGTTTTCCATGCACGACCTTAGTCGCTTGTAAGCCCCTTTGAGTGTTAAAATGTCACGGTCTGTCATGAGATAGTTTCTCTCATATCAGCGGAGGCGTAATGATAGTCGCACGGCACAAGCGCTTTGCGTCGAGCCACCTCACGGACAGCTATGGCGGACAGCGACGAGTCGGAGCGGGTCGACGCCGACCTCCACGTCCACACGACGGCGTCGGACGGGACGTTGACCCTGGACGAGGTGCCGGAGGCGGCGCGCGCCGCGGGTGTCGACACCGTCGCCGTCACCGACCACGACAGGGTCCATCCCGGCCTCGACGCGCCCGTGACGGTCACGGCGGGCGTCCGACTCGTCCGGGGGGTCGAACTCCGGGTCGACGCCGGCGACCTCCGCGTCGACCTCCTGGGCTACGCGGTCCGCGACGACGACGCACTCGGGACCGAACTCGACCGACTCCAGCGGGACCGCATCGAGCGGGCTCGCGCCATCGTCGACTGCATCGAGGACGAACTGGGGGTGGCGCTCGAC
This sequence comes from Salinigranum sp., assembly GCA_041641615.1. GTDB lineage: Archaea > Halobacteriota > Halobacteria > Halobacteriales > Haloferacaceae > Salinigranum. The sequence continues at coordinate 11,558 of JBEPYA010000062.1, forward strand.
ATCGACCCCAGCGAGGGAGTCGGTCGGCCACACATCGCGCGAGCGGTCGAACGGAGCGACGCGCCGTACGACTACCAGGGGGCGTTCGACCACCTCATCGGAAGCGACTGTCCCTGCTACCGCGCCCGGGCACTGCCGACGTTCGAGGAGGGGGCCGCGCTCCTCCGCGACGCGTGTGCCGTCGTCTCGCTGGCGCACCCCTTCCGCTACCGGAAAATCGACCGCGCGCTCGAACTCGCGCGCGACCTGGGTGCGGTGGAACGCTACTACGCGTACGGCCGGCCGGTGGACGAGAGACGGGTCGAGCGCGTCGTTCGTGAGGAGGGCCTGCTCCGGACGGGGGGGAGCGACGCCCACGACCGGACGCTCGGCCGGGCGGGGCTCGCCGGGGAGGAGACGGCGGCGTTCCTCGCGCGGGTCGACGACAGCGCGTGACTGCCGGTCGTCGACGATGCACGATTCGCTGGTCGTCGATGGGGTGACCGCTCGGAACGGCGGCGCATGGAACCGCCAACTGTGCCGGAGAGGGCAGGCTTATTACGCCGGGGTCCCGAGTGCAACTATGCGCTGTCATTACTGCGACCGCGAGGCCGCGTACGCCGCCGAGAAGGACGGGGTGAAGGTCGGCCTCTGCGACACACACTTCCACGAGCGGCTCGAGACGCTCGCGGAGTCCGAGGAGCTCTCGGCCCTCCGGGAGCAGCTCGACATCGACCGCACCGAGTAGCGGCTCTTTCTCTCGATCGAGAGCGCCGACGGAACGCTTATCACTCGGCCGATGGGTTACCGCGTCAATGGAGACCGGAGGTGATGGCCGCAGCCCGCTGACGGAGACCGCCGACAGTCAGCCGCGAGCGCGGCCCAGACGCGCCCCGCGTCACCGGCCGGAGAGGAGGGAGCGACCGTGGTGAGCGTCACCTTCTGGGCGCTGGTCGTGCTCGCGACCGCGACGGGACTGGCGACGGCGTGGGCGCTCGGCGCGAACAGCAACTCCCCGCCCTTCGCGCCCGCCATCGGCGCGAACGCCATCTCGACGATGCGCGCCGCCTTTCTGATAGGAATCCTGGCCGCACTCGGCGCGCTCGCACAGGGCGGAAGCATCTCCGAGACGGTCGGAGCCGGACTCATAAACGGCGTCGCCATCACGTCGCTCGCGGCCACGGCCGGACTGCTGACCGCGACGGCGTTCATGGCGTTCGGCGTCTACACGGGCTATCCGGTGCCCGCCGCGTTCGCTACGACGGGCGCGATGGTCGGCGTCGGCCTCTCGCTGGGTGGGACGCCCGCGTTCGACACGTACCGACGAATCGCGACGTTCTGGGTGCTCGTCCCCCCTGTCTCGGGCGGGCTCGCGTACCTCACCGCGACCGTGCTTCGAAGGGACGACATCCCCGAGACGGTCGGCGTGCCCCTCCTGGCCGCGGTCGTCGGCGGTATCGTCGCCAACATCCGGCTGAGCGTCATTCCGGACCCCGCCGGCGGCGACCAGGGGTCGCTGGCGGGGTTCGTCGGGAGCGTCGTCGAGACGCCCTCGGTTCTGGGGACGGAACTCGACGTCCTCTTCGTAACTCTCGTCGCCGCGGCCGTGAGCTTCCGGTTCATCCAGCACCGCACGGAGGAGTCGGTCGACCGGGGCGTCCGAACGTTTCTGGTGCTGCTCGGGAGCGTCGTCGCCTTTTCGAGTGGTGGGAGCCAAGTGGGGCTCGCGACCGGTCCCCTCGAAAACCTCTACCGCGCCGAACTCGGCCTCCCGGGTATCGCCCTCCTGGCCGTGGGCGCGACCGGTATCCTCGGCGGGGCCTGGATGGGTGCGCCACGGCTCCTCCAGGCGACCTCCCGCGAGTACGCCCAGCTGGGGGTGCGACGCTCCATCGCCGCCTTGGTGCCGGGCTTTATCATCGCTCAGGCCGCCATCGCGCTCGGCATCCCCATCTCCTTCAACAACATCATCATCTCGGGCGTCATCGGCGGCGGCCTCGCCGGGGGCTCCGCGGGCGTTTCGAGGCGGAAGATCGGCGTGACACTCCTCTTCTGGGTTCTCACTCTGGTGGCGTCGGTCGCCGTCGGGTTCGGACTCTACCGAGCGTTCGCAACGGTCCTCGGGGCCTGAGAGGACCGTTCCGGTGATCTCGGCGTCGCTCTCGAACCGCTAGTAGACCCACGACGCTCCCATCGCTGCGCTCAGCGGGCATAGCATACATGCACACAGTCATGGTTCTGTAATGGAATGATGGGGTTTCCACTCCCCGACGGGGCGGTCGGCCCGTTCGCGAGCGCGGTGGTCGGACGGACCGGCCCCAGTGGGTTGCTCTCGAACCCGTGGTTCTACACCATCACGTCGGCCGCCTCGTTGTAGGTCGGGGGACGATCGGTAACTGGATCAGACCGGACAGAGAGTGGCAGGCGGGTCTGCTCGCGGTGGGCGGCGGTGCGCTCGTCGTGTCGAGGCCTCCGAACTGTACGAACCGGCATCCGGAGTCTGGGGCGGTGGGTCACGTCGGGGTACTTATCTGGTCGGGATGGTCGTCTTCGGCGGCCTCGCGATCCTGTTCGCGCTGGTGACGACGAACGACTCACAGTCGATGATATCCGCCACCGACATGAAAGAACAGCGGGGGCCACACAGACGATCGCGGCGCGGTTCGCGACGGGCGTCGTCGTGAGCGGAGCGGTGCTTCTCGGCTACCGGGTGCTCCCCTCGGTCCCGAACACCTGGGTCGAGGCGATCCGCGCGTTCGTCGCGGGGGCCATCCTGACCTCGCTCGCGGGCGAGATCTACCCCGACGCCTACGACGAGGTCGGGCGCGTCATCACGCTGATGACGGCGATTCGGGTTCGTCGTGACGTTCCTCCTGTCACGCCCCGTCGGGCACTCGCTTCGGACAGAATCCGGGGGCGCCGACCGCCGAACGAATGCACCTGTCTCCCCCGACGAGCGCAGTCCGCGACGACAGCGTTGCCGACCGCCTTACCGGACGACCGTCACCGTCACGGGTGCCTCGCCGACGACGGCGGTCGCGACGGTACCGAGCAGTCGGCCCGCGAGGTCGTTCTTCGTCCCCCCGTGGCCGCCCATGACGACGTGATCGACGTCCTGGGCCTCGACGTACGCGAGGACGGTCTCGGCGGGGTCGCCCGTCTCCACCGCCGTCTCGACCCTCCCGCCGAGTTCGGACGCTCTGCGCTCGGCGCGGTCGACGAGCGCCCTCGCGCGCTCGCGGGCGGCCGCCAGTCGGTCGTCACCGGGGTCGAGGACGCCCCCCTCGCTCATCCCCGAATCGAGCGGCTGGACGACGTTGAGCACCGTGGTCCGGCAGTCGAACGTCTCGATGGCGTGAACCAGTGCCTGATCGGCCAGGGGAGAGCCATCGAGCGGGACGAGCACGTGCGAGGGGGGCATGTGAGTCGCAAGTGCGCGGGCGCGCGCAAGGAGCGTTTCGGTTCTCGGACCCGGTCAGGACGTCGGGTCTCCTACCCATCAGAACAGCCACGAGACGCCGACGAAGTAGAGCGCGGCGAGCGCCGACTCGAAGACGAGCGTGCCGACGGCGGAGTAGACGACGAACCGTCGGTCGTCCATCTCGGCGAACCCCGCCGGGACGGTGAGCATACCGCGGGTGAAAAGCAGCGCGTTGCTCACCGGTACTGCGATGGGGCCCCAGCGGTCGAACCAGCGGTCGAACTTGTCGAGGCGCTCGGGGGAGACGCGGAACCAGCGTTTCTCCTCCAGGTAGGCTCTGCCGCCGTGTTTGGCGACGAGAAAGAGCGCGTACTGGCCGAGCGTCGCCCCGAGGACGGCGACCCCCAGCACCGGAATCAGCGCCTCGGGGCCGAGGAGGACGATGGAGCCGGGGACGATGAGTTCGCTCGGCATGAAGTACATCAGCATCGCCCCCTCGAGGACGAAAACGCCGAAGAGAGCGACGAGCGCCCACTCCGAGTCGAGGAGGGCGCGGAGGGTAGGCGGCATCTCGCCGACGAACTGTGTCAACACCGGGGGCGAGACGGAGGGCATCGTCCGATGTTCAGAGTGTCGGTGGTCAAATCGGTTGTGGTCCGCGTCGTGGATTGGGGTGGACGCGAACGGAAGGCGTGAGAGCGCGTCCGAGAACGACGGACGGAACACCGGAGTGAACACGCCGACGCGGAGAATCGATGAACGCAGCGACGACCGAAGGACCGTCAGCGGGCGACGCGAAGCCGCGCGACGACTAGGGCGTTGGAGCCACGAACCACCCCAGCCGACTCCCTCGTGGGTTCGCTTCGCTCGCCCACTCGCTCGCCCCTCGCACGACGTCGTCGTCGCACGGAGGCAGCGACACGCGCGCCAACCGCTCCGGCAGTCGCACGGCACGCGGTGGCGCGACCGGGGCGACGCCGTGTCGTCCCGACATGTGAGGGACGAGGAAGGGAGCGAGCGGACGCGGGCGAGTCCCGCAGTCGGCTGGGGAGGACAGTGGCCTCAGCGCCCTAGCGGCCGTCTTCGTCTCCGGGCGAAACCCGGCGGTGGGAGGACCACCGAAAGCGCCGTCTCAGACGACTCGTGCCACGAACACCGCCGTGGCCACTCAATACAGCCGGAGACGCAGAACGATGCGCCTTTGAGACGCAGCGTCTAACCGACGAGCATGAACCTCACCGACCGCCCGCGACGGCTCCGGACGGACGGCGTTCGGCCGCTCGTCTCCGAGACGAGCCTGCGGGCGACGGACCTCATGGCACCAGTGTTCGTCGACGCCACCACCGACGAGCGCGTCCCCATCGAGTCGATGCCCGGACACGAACGCGTTCCGGTCGACGAGGCAGTCGCGCGCGTCGAGGAGATACGCGAGACGGGCGTGCGGGCGGTGATGTTGTTCGGTATCCCCGAGTCGAAAGACCCCGAGGGCACCCGGGCGTGGGCCGAGGACGGCGTCGTCCAGGAGGCCACACGACGTATCAGCCGCGAGACGGACGTCTACGTCGCCACGGACGTCTGCATGTGCGAGTACACCGACCACGGCCACTGCGGCGTCCTCGAATCGGGCGCACGCGAGAGCACCCATCTGACCGTCGACAACGACTCGACGCTCGATCTCATCGCGCGGACGGCGCGGTCGCACGCCGAGGCCGGCGCGGACATGGTCGCTCCGAGCGGGATGATGGACGGTATGGTCGGTGCGATCAGAGGAGACCTCGATGCCTCGGGGCACGAGGACGTCGCGATCATGTCGTACGCCGCGAAGTACGAGTCCGCGTTCTACGGCCCGTTCCGCGACGCGGCCGACGGGGCCCCGGCGTTCGGCGACCGCCGGCACTATCAGATGGACCCCGCGAACGCACGGGAGGCCATACGGGAGGTGCGCCTGGACGTCGAACAGGGCGCTGACGTGCTGATGGTCAAGCCTGCACTCCCGTACCTGGACGTCGTCCGCAGGGTCCGCGAGGAGTTCGACCACCCCGTCGCGGCGTACAACGTCTCCGGCGAGTACGCGATGTTACACGCCGCCGCCGAGAA
>JBEPYA010000063.1:0-16980 GCA_041641615.1 Salinigranum sp.
ACGACCCCGCGTGGTCGATACTCAGGGCGTCGACGATCGCTTCGGCGTCGGCGGGGTCGATCCGGAGTGCGTTCTCCGCGATGGTGCCCCACTCCTGCAGACGGTCGCCCGTCTCGGGCTCCCGAACGAGTCTTCCTTGTTTGTGTGCCATCTATGTCACCCGTTCAGTGAGTCGCGCTCTCGAGGACGAGCGTGTCGCCGGCGAGGAAGCTCTTGAGGTCGTCGGCGTCCGCTTCGAGCTCTTCGAGGCGGTCTCGGAATATCTCGCTCGTCGCGAAATCGCCCAGGTTGTCCACGAGCATCACGTGTTCCCGCATGTTCTCGATGATGTCGCCGTACATCTCGAGGTCGTTCGTCACCGAGGTTCGGACGTTGTAGACGTCTTCGCCCTCGAATTCGACCGGCGAGTGCTCCTCGAGCGCGGCCGGGCCGCTGATCGGGACGCCGCCGAGCGCTGTCACTCGTTCGGCCATCTCGTCGGCGCTCTTTTCCGCCGCTTCGGCGGCGTCGCCGAACCAGTCGTGGAGCTGTTCGTACTCCGCACCGGCGACGTTCCAGTGGTGTTTGCGGAGCTGGTGGTAGAGGACGTACGTCGCAGCCAGGTCCGAATTCAGCGCGTCGATGCTCTGCTCGGCCTTCGCCTCGTCGAGGCGAACGGGGTTCTCTCGGACGGTACCGAACTCTTGACGGATGGTCTCCTGAGAACTCATCACAATTCACACGACACAAGCCATCATATACTTAACTAGAGTTTCAGGTCTTGAGTATCAGCGTCGGATATAGCGAAAGGGCTATCATATGTAGCGAAAGGGCTATCGTATGGAGATTCTGTGCCGATCCCTCGGGAGTTGTAACTAGTGTCGCTTTGAGTGAATGGAGTGACAGGACGGGGGGACGCTGCCGATCCGGATCGTATGTGCTGCGGGTGATTGCATCGACCAAAATCAGTCACATTGTTGACTGCACTTTCGGCTGTTATCCCCCCAGTCACACAGGAGAAGCAGGTCGGGGTCGAACCGCCGCGGGATTGCGTCTCGGCGTCACCCGCGTCGATCTGCCGCAACAGCCGCTCTTTGTGTCGCATCACGTCTGAACTCGTCCGGTCACGGGGGCGCGTCGCGTCAATCGTGCGTGACTCACGGATCTGTTTGGGGGTATCTCGCATCCCCAGCACCTGGTCGCCGAGGAGAATTGCCCCCTCGATGTCGTGGGTGACTAGCAGGATCGTCTTGCCCGTCTCCTGCCCGATGTCGAGTAACTCCCGCTGTAACAAGCGTCGCGTCTGTGCATCAACACTTCCGAAGGGCTCGTCCATCAGCAGGGTCGCCGAATCGACGGCGAGGGCGCGAGCGAGTCCTTCCCGCTGTTTCATGCCCCCAGAGAGTTTCGGGTACGCTCCCGCAAAGTCGGCGAGACCGATCAATTCGAGTAGCGACTCGATCCGGTCGCGCCGCCGTGAGTCCGGAAGTCCGTCTCCGACGAGTCCGAACGCGATGTTCTCCCTTGTGCCCGCGCCTCGAGGACCACTCCGACCTGTAACAGCCGGACAAGTTGGTCCTCTGAGGTGACGCGAGCTTCCAGGTTCATACAATCACCTCCGTTTCGAGCAGTATATACTATCCGACGGTTGAACTCGGGTAGTCGCAAAAGAGTTCATTCAATCAACCTATTTGATGTTGCGCATGAACAGACGAAGATGTCGAGTAATCCTTCTGAGTGAGCAGTCACGTCCGCTCTGGTAACGCAACGTGAGTGATGATGCCATCGGTCAACAGGCCGATGGATAAGAGGAGACCTGCGCCGAGCGATCCGAGGCTGCCTGGTGCAACTGTTACATCTTTCCAGACGTAGCCACAGAGCGTCCACGCCGACACAGTCAGACAGGGAATTGCGAACGCAGCCAACACGATATCGGCGGGTGTTCGCGTGAGGCTAGCGCGGGAAATTACGCCGAGTGCAAGCGCCAGCGGGAGACACACGAATAGTACCACGGCCACCGTTCTGCCGTCGGTGAGACGGAACCCAGAGAGTACTCCCGTCAGTAGCGTCGCGCTCAAACACACTCCAGCGGCGAGCAGATAGGTCATCGCTACGATAATACGAGGCCCGTTCACAACGATTATTGACGAGTCAGTCGCGAAGTCTCTTTTATTCGTGGGTTGTCCCCCGCATCGGAGGATGTCTTTTTCACACTATTGTCCCATACGCTTCTCACACGAGGACGCTCATGGACGATTCGACTCACCCTCCACCGGCGGACCGTATCGTAGACCTGTTGGAGCGAAACGCCTGGGACGAAGCTATCGGGTGTCTCGACCGTATCGAGACTGCTCCGGCTGACGACCGGAAGGCCCTGCTTCGGTCTCTCAAGGCGGTTGCCGAGGACCGCACCGCGTCGCTCGAACCGATCCTCTCGGCACTCGGACCGTTCCTCGTGGACGACGACCGATCGGTCCGACTGACGGCCGCTAAACTATTCGTCCGTGTCGCAGAATCGCACCCCGAGGCGGTGGTCCCGCTCGTCTCTTCCCTGTCGGAGCGACTCGCGGACGAAGACGAGTTCTACTACGTTCGCGCTCGCGCGGCTGAAGCGCTCGGATACGTCGCTCTCGAACACCCCGAAGCGGTCGCCTCTCCCGAACTCCTCGCCGACCTCCGTATCGGCCTCTCGTTCGACGAACCGGAGGTCAAGGAAAAACTGGCGAAGGCGCTCGAATACGTCGCCCTCGGAAATCCACGCCGACTTCGACACCAGGTACCGAACCTCGTGGAGCATCTCGACGACGAGAACGACCTCGTCCGGTATCACCTGTACACCGCGCTGGTGGCAGTGGGGGCAGAGTTCCCGGGTCGTCTCGCCGACGCGGATGATCGGCTTGTCGACGGACTGGACGACACCGTACCGCAGGTGCGGGGGCGGGCCGCCGAAGCGTTCGGGCAACTCGCTCGTTCAAATCGGCAGGACATCTCGGTTCCGAAGTCCGTTCTCCGAGCGATGCAGGCAGACGATGAGGGTTCGTTCGTTACCGACCGGGTCCAGTTCGCCCTTGACGCGGATACACTGGACGCGAAACAGGAGCATCTCGGAACCACGCGGGGGGTCCGTGAGACGACGGCCGACGCTACGGATGCGGTCAAGTCACCCGACGCCGACGCCAGCTGTCCGCACTGTGGGCTCGCCCTCCCGGAAGACGGTCCACCGATGTGCCCGCGATGTGGGGCGCCACGCTAGCTGTCGAAGTGCCCTCTGAAAAAACCGGGACGCCGCCGACTCGTGGTGAGCGTTCAGAACGGCGGGTCGTAGTCCTCGTACTCTTCCATCTCCTCCATCTCGTCGACTTTCGACGGCATGACCGCGGCGCGTGGACCGCCCGCTCTGACGACATCCACCTCGGAAACCTCGTCGATGCTCTCCGGCAGGCGACGTTCGATGGCTTTCATCGTCATCGGGGCGATGCCACACCCCGAACAGGCACCACCGATGGCGACGGTCACCCGGCCAGCTTCCTCGTCGACGTCGCGAATCTCGAAGTTGCCGCCGTGCTGCTGGATCTGTGGGACGTTGTTGCTGAGGTAGTTCCGCGTCCGTCGTTCGAGGCCTTGAGTGCTCATTGCAGATAAGCTTTGAGCTAATGTATCATAAAACTGTCTTTTTTAGGAGCACCTAAAAGCCGCCTCAGAGGGCATCTGAAACGGTATATAACGAACACCCGTCATTTTGTACTCGAAATCTGTGATTTTTCGTACGACCTAAAAACCGGACAGGCCGTTCACAAGGTATCCGCCTCACCGAGTGTTTTAGGCCCGCCTAAATTTCGAAGCTGTCTTAAATTATTAGGCGAGCCTAAAATCTGCATGCCGACAGCAACTGGCAGCAAGAGCGGTTGGACAGTGACTTTGACACTCTTATTGTGCCTCCTCCTCGTCGGGAGCGCAGCCGGGATCGGGAGTGCCGCGCCGGCGTACGTCTCGGTGACGTCAGCGACGATCTCTGAGGACGGACCGGAGACCGGCGATACGATTATTATCACACCCACGATTCGACACTCCGGTTCGGGAAGCGGGAGTTTCGAGGTGAACGAGGTGATACTGGTCGACTCGACCGGGGAGCGACACGCGGTCGCGGACGACACTGGCGTACTCGGCCCTGGGGAAACCATCGAGGTTCCGCTCAGCGCGACGTTCGACACTGCGGGTGACAAGCGTCTCACCGTCCACGTTCGGGGGACGCAGTACGATTCGGACGGGAAGTTGGTCCGTGCAGTCCACGTCAAGCATCCGGCGTACGTGAGCGTCTCCGCCCCGTCGACATCGACGTCGACACCGCCACAGGTACAGATCGAAACCGGACGCGCAGTCGCTGGGTCGGAGACGAGTGTCGCAGTCACGGTCTCGAACGGCGGCGACGAGAAGCTGACGGACCTCTCGCTTCGACTTGAGGGCCTCGACGGCGAGATAGAGAGCAAGACGACGCTTCACCCGAAACTGGCGGCCGAGAACTCGACGACGTTCCACTTCGACATCCGACCCGTCGAGTCGGGCGAGCAGACGCTGAAGGCGACGCTCCGGTACGGCGACGGGAACACCGTCGAAGCGTTCGACGTCGTCGACGTCGAACCGCTCCGTGACGACGTCTCGGTTCACGCGACACTGATCGAAGAGAACGAATCGCTCGTCCTCAACTATCGGGTGACGAACCACGGCAACGCGCCGATCGAGGACGTCACCCTCTCCGGAGCGACCGCGGACAACCCGCTCCCCAGCGCGTCGATCGCGACGGTCGATGTCGCGACATCGGAGACGGCGACGGTCGAACTCGGGAGTCGACCGGCAGGGACGGCAACCGTCACGGCCACGTACGACGTGGGTGAAACGGCCGAACAAGTCGAGCGGTCGGTCGGGTTCGACTCCGCGGCGTCGGTGAGCGCCGGAGACGACTCCACCGACGTCGAGTCACAGAACGAGGCGAGCCTGTTCGGGACGCCCACGTTCGTCACCGGCATTCTCCTCGGCGGGGTCGTCGTGGGCGCGCTCTTCGGATTCCGGGGGTGGCGTAGCCGAGGCGGCAGGTAACGACACAACGCGACACGAGAACCGCTGCTGTCCCCGCTCTCCGTTGCGACTCCAACCTAGTTTTATCCTACACTCGCGGACCGCCTGCTCTCGGCCAGACGGACCCGGTCAGTGGCGTGGGGTGTGTCAAAGTCCCCAAGGGGGCACCGACCCGTCCACGCTCGTCGTTCCGCGCTGACGAGCCGGATTTGGTAAGCCTAAATTTAGGAAGTGTTTTGTGGGATTAGGCGAGCCTAAAAGTATGTCCGGAGGCGATACGGGGTACGAGGCACCGACGCGCAGGGATTACATGAAATACGGCGGCGCAGTCATCGGCGGCGGGTTGCTCGCCGGATGTGCGGGGCAGTCCGATTCCGGATCAACGCCAACCGAGACGGCAATACCGGAGCCGAGCGAGACAGAAACGGCGACACCAACCGACTCGCCAACCGAAACGGACAGCACCTACGAGGTTTGCATGGAGCCGACTGGCTGTGCAACCTTCGACCAGGTGCCCGAGAAGTGGTATTCCCTGACGGGTCCGTGGGCAGATATGGCGGTCGCGCTCGGGCGGGCCGACGGCGCGACCGCGATGTTGAACGCGCCGGAGTTCTATTTCGACGCCGTCGACGTCTCTATCTCGGAGAGCGTTGTCACCGAATGGAGCGCAGCCACCAAGAAGGAGATGTTCTACGAACTGGATAACGACGTCCACTTCGTCGATCCGAACACCCTCATGGGGTGGACCGACTGGAAGGAGGCAGACGTCGAGGAGATCGAACGGGAGGTCGGTCCCTTCTTCGGCGTCAGGCTGGCACGCTATCAATCGGAATATCAGCAAGACTACCCGCGGTACTCGCTGTACGAGGGGTTCGAGAAAGCTGCCGCCGTTTTCCGTGAACAGTCGCGATACGAGGCGTTCGAGAAGCTCAACCGCGAGGTCCTGTCAGAAATCGAATCGAAGACGGCAGACGTCGACGAACCGCGTCAGATCGGGCTGATAAACAGCGGCAGTAGCCCCGAGAAGGGTGAGTTCTATCCGATCACCCTCACCGGCGAGGGCTCCGAGATGGACCCATACCGGACGATCCCGGCCGAAGACGGATTTGCCGGGTATATGGACGAGTGGGCGAACATCATCGACTACGAGACGCTGCTGGAAGCCGATCCGGACACGCTCGTCGTCCACTGGGGGATCGGAATGTCCGAGGCGGACTTCCGGGAGAAGTTCGTCGAACCGATGAAAGAGGACCCAGTCGGAAGCGAACTGACGGCGGTGCAGAACGGCCGTGTGTTCCAGGGCACGTACTCGGAGTCCGGTCCCATCGGTCAGCTGTTCGACCTCGAGCTACTGGCGAAACAACTGTACCCAGAGCAGTTCGGCGCGTACGAAGGTCGTGAGACGTTCTTGAGTTCACCGTCAAACACGCTGTTCGACCGCCAGCGGGTCGCGGACGTCATCAACGGCGATATCTAACAATGAGCGACGACACCACCAACACGACTGGAGCACCGACGCGGCGCGACTACATGAAGTACGGCGGGGCGGTCGTCGGCGGGGGACTGCTCGCTGGCTGCGTTGGCGAGAGCGATTCGCCATCCTCCGCGACGGTGACAGACACGACATCGACCGACGCCGCGCCAGCCACGGATAGTTCGTACGAGGTCTGTATCCCGAACCGTTACTGTACAGCGTTCGGCTCGACCCCTGAGACGTGGGCGGCCGCGACGCCCGCCGAACTCGACATGGGTGTCGTTCTCGGAGAGACAGACGGGTTCGTTGCGATGTTCTATCCAGGGTATCCGACAGCATACTACGATCGGCTGTCACAGTCGGAGAACCTGTCGCTCTCTGTCGACACCAACGCAGTTGCATTGCTCAGGATGGACAACGGCAACATCAACATCGACAAAGAGTTCTTCTACGAGGCGAACGCGGATGTCTTCCTTCTCGACCCGAATACGATAACTCAGTACTCCTCGTCGTGGTCCGAGTCGGACACGGAGGAAATCGGGTCCAGTGTGGGGCCGTTCGTCGGTCATCACGGCTACCACAACCCTGCCGGGCTGGGATACGACTACCTCCCATTGTACGAATACTTCGGCGTCGTCGCTGACGTGTTCCAGGCGCGAGACCGATACGACGCGTTCCGGGAGCTCCACGACGACGTTCAGACGCGACTCCGCGAGCGCACTGCCGACGCGGAAAAACCCCGAGTCGCGGTCGTCGGGAGCGGGTCGAATCCGGCAGAGGGGACGTTCTACCCAACTGGAATCCGGACGGGTGCGTGGGGCACCAAGCAGTTCAGAGACCTCGAGGTGCGTGATGCCTGGGAGGGAACGCCGATGAACGACGACTCGTACACCACGGTCGGCTACGAGGCACTCGCTGAGGCCGATCCGGACATCATCGTCTACCAGAACCACCTTGCGTCCCGTGCGAACTTCCGACTACGCGGGACCGAAGAGTGGCAGCGCAACTACGTGGAGCCTCTTTCGGAAAACGGAATCGGTGACGCGATAACCGCCGTGAGCGAAGGGCGAGTGTTCCCGACGGCAATCCACGTGCAGGGACCGATTGTAAACCTCCAGGCGATGGAATTCACCGCGAAGCAACTCTTCCCCGACGAGTTTGAGGGAGATGAAGAGCTGTTCGACCGCCAGCGCGTCGCGGCTATCATCGAGGGAGACGTCTGATGGTACACGACACGAGACTCGAATCGGTCCAAACGTACGACCACGACGTGGTTGTCGTCGGCGGCGGGCCGGCCGGCTGCTCGGCAGGGGTGTTCTGCGCCCGCGAGGGGCTCGACACGGTCATCTTCGACCGCGGGCGCTCGTCGATCCAGCGATGTGCCCACCTCGAGAACTACCTCGGTTTCCCCGCGGGCATCGACATCGAGACGTTCTACGGCCTGATGCACGACCACGTCGAGACCGCCGGCTGTGAGCTCGTTTCGGATCTGGTCGAATCCGTCGACCGTACCGACGACGGGGAGGGATTTCGCGTCGCGCCACAGGACGGTGACTCAGTCACCACCCGGCGGGTCGTCGCTGCCACGCGATACGACGGCGAGTACATGCGCGGACTCGACGACGACGGGGCGATGTTCGAGACGTACGACCACGACGGCGAGGAGCACGAACGGTTCGACCGCGAGTACGCCGACCGAGACGGAACGACGCCGGTAGAGGGGCTGTACGTCGCCTCGCCGTCGACCGAGGCCGACACGCAGGCGATCATGGCTGCCGGGCGCGGCGCACGAGTCGCCCACCGCGTCATCGCCGACGTCCGAACGGACCACGGCTGGTGGGAGGCGGTCGCCAACGACGTCGACTGGGTGCGCCAGGAGGCCGAACTCGACGACGAGTGGGCCGACCGCGAACGCTGGGTCGAGTGGTTCGACGACTACTACGGCGAGGACGCGCCGGTCGAGGCGGACTCCGATCGGTTCCAGCGCGTCCGCGAGGCGGACATCGACGACTCACTGTCGTCGTACCTCTCGTCCGAAGCGATCGAGACTCGGGCAGCAGCCGGGCAGGAGGCGCTCGCGGCACACCTCGATGTGGAACGGACAGTCGCCGGGATAGGTGCCGGGACGCTGCTCGACCACGTCGACGACGAGCGGATCATCGCTCGTGCTGAGCAACTACGGGCGGAACGACAACAGACGGACGACTGACGGGGTGAGGGTATCCGATCGGGGCCCGCGCGGGCCGACGGCACGGATACGAGAACCGGAATTACTATATGTTTTTAGGCTGGCCTAAAAACGATGATAAACGAGTCGACTGAGCGCGAGGCACCGACACGGCGCGAGTATCTCAGGTACGGCGGGGCGGTCGTTGGAGGCGGATTGCTCGCAGGGTGTACGGCCGAGAGCGATGCCGAATCGACGTCGACACCGGCAACGACGGAATCGACAACTGCGAGCGCCGCCACCGCAGAACCCTCGACCAGCTCGGACAACTCGTTCGAGGTGTGCATGGAGCCGAACGGCTGTCACACGTTCGACGCCGTCCCCGAGGAGTTCGCCGTCTACCACCAGGGGCCGGTGGACATGATAATCTCACTGGGGCAGTTCGACGGACTGGTCGCGTCGGCGTTCCCCTCGACGTTCCCGACACAGTACTTCGATCAGCTCCCGGGCATCTCGGTGGACATGACGGACGTCACCGCGCTGAGCGAGGACGGAACCCCCGACAAGGAGCTGTTCTACGAACTCGACGTGGACGCACACCTCATCGGGCACCACCCGGCCATGGAGTACTTCGAGTTAGAGCAATCCGACCTCACCGAACTGGAGGAGAACGTCGCACCGTTCCACGGCAGTTGGATGCGACGGCCGGACTACACCGACGGCCACCCGTATTACGGGCTGTACGAGGGGCTCGATAAGTACGCGGAGGTGTTCCAAAGCCAGGCTCGGGGGGAGGCGTTCCGGTCGCTTCACGACGAGTTGGTCGCTGACCTCACGTCCAGTTTCCCCGCTGTCGAGGACCGGCCGACGGTGGCGTACCTGAACACCAACTACTGGGACGACGGGAAGACCGTCTACGTCCGGGACCCGACCGTTCCGGGCTACCAGACGAAGCCGCTTCGCGACCTCGAGATTCCAGCACACGACCCGTTCGCCGGCCAGTACCCCGCGGAGAGCAACTTCATCGAAGGTGACTACGAACTGCTGCTCGAGGTCGACCCGGAGGCGATCGTTTACCACGCTGGAATGAACGTGGTCCGTGACCCCGAGAAGAGCTTCGAGGAGGACATCCTCGGTCCGTTGCGCGACGACCCGGTCGCGAGTGAGGTGACGGCCATCGCGGAGGGGCGGGTGTACCCGTACCACGAGTTCGAACAGGGGCCAGTGATGAACCTGTTCAACATCGAACTCCTCGCGAAGGCGCTCTACTCGGACCAGTTCGGGCAGCCAACCGGGATGGCAGCACCGCCGGAGGAGGAGCAGCTCTTCGACCGCGGCCGGGTTGCGGACATCATCAACGGAGACGGATAGCCATGGACGGCGACACGACGAGACACGGGGCGTCACGGCGGGCGTACCTGAAGTGCGGCAGTGCGCTTCTCGCCGGCGGACTGCTCGCGGGCTGTGCGGGTCAGTCCGAGTCGGGGCCGACGGCGACCGAGGGCGAACCGGGAGACGCGTCAACCGTCTCGGCGACCGGGAGCGAACCGACGACGACGGCGACGGCGGTGGGGGACGAACCCTACTCGGTGACGATGGAGCCGGTCGGCCGACTCAGGTTCGACGAACCCCCGGAGACGTGGTTCCCGTTCACCGGCGACTACGCCGATATGGGTGTCGCGCTCGGGCAAGCGGATGGACTCGAGGCCATCGGTGTTCCCGCCCGGTACGCCTCACACCACTACGACGAACTCCCCGGCGTCTCGGTGGGCGGGCTGACGGCCCTCTACAACGAGGGAACCGGCAAGGAGGTGTTCTACGAGCTGGACGCGGACCTCCACGTCATCGACCCGAACTTCATGATCGAGCGGCTCGGCTGGAACGAGCGAGACGTCGAGGAGATCCGTGAGAACGTCGCGCCGTGGTTCGGCAACACGGGCTTTACCCGCGTTTACGACTGGCACCAGTACCGCTACTACTCGCTGTACGAGGCGTTCGAGAAACTCGCCGAGGTGTTCCAAGAACGCGACCGCTTCGAGGCGTTCCGGGCGTACCACGACGCGGTGCTCGCGGACGTCAGGTCGCGACTCCCGGCGGAGCGACCGGACGTCGCCATCCTCTATCCCGCAGGTATCCCGCCGGAGTCGTTCTATCCGTACCTCGTCGGCGAGGGGTACCAGTCGAAGCACTGGCGTGACCTCCGGGTGGGCGACGCGCTCGCACAGAACGGTGTCACCGACGCGCAAGTGAGCGGCGGGACCATCGATTACGAGGGGTTGCTGGAGATCGATCCCGACGCCATCGCGATTCGACTTCAGGGGGAGATCACCGACTCGTACGTCGGGCGGAACGTCGTCGAGCACATGCGTCAGCACGACGTCGCGAGCGAACTCAGCGCGGTCGAAAATGACCGCGTCTTCTACGGTGGCGTCACCTACCAAGGGCCGATCATCCACCTCTTCCAGCTCGAACGAGCGGCACGGGGCCTCTATCCCGACGCGTTCGATGATGAACAGTTGTTCGACCGTCAGCGGCTCGCGGACATCGTCCACGGGGACCTCTAACGATGAGTGACGACGACACCGAGACGACAGCAGCACCGACACGCAGAGAGTACGTGAAGTACGGCACTACGGTCGTCGGGGCCGGACTACTCGCCGGCTGTACAGGTGATTCGGACTCCGAGACCGAAGGTGACTCCGGATCGACTCCGACAGCGACCACTACTACCACGGGCACGTCGACGGAGGCGACCACCGAAAACGAGTCCTACACGGCGACGATGCCACCGATGGGTGAACTCACGCTCGACGAACCACCCGCTTCGTGGGTGGGTGGTCTCGGGTTCACCGCGGACGTACTGACCGCACTCGGGCACGCCGATGGTGCCGTCGGCATGGCAGACCCACGGTTCTGGTACACCGGGTTCTACGACTTCCTCGACGGCGTCTCGGCACCTGCGACCGAAGACCTCACCCAGTTCACCACGGAGGACCGCGACACCGACCTCGAAGTGCTGTACGAACTCGACCCGGACCTGATGGCGGTCGATCCGAATCCCATCATTTCGATCTACGGGCTTGAAAAGCGCGAAGCACAGGAGATTCACGAGAACGTCGCCCCCTGGTTCGGGAACGAGAGCCGACGAAAGCGCTTCGACGGGTGGACCTACTGGCCGGTCGGCGAGCCGTATCCGTATCTCTCCCTTCCCGAGTACGTTCCGAGATACGCCGCCCTGTTCGGCGAGAAAGAACGCGGCGACGCGCTACTGGAACTCTACGAACCGTTCATCGACGACGTTCGGTCGCGTGTGCCTCCGAAGAGCGAGCGCCGGTCGTTGGCGCTGGTGAACGGACGGTACAACCCGGAGAACCGTGACGGATGGATCGTCTACAACCCGAAGTCGAAAGTCGACGAGACGTGGGGCAAGAAACAGTACCGTGACCTGAACGTTGTCGACGCGTTCGCGGGCGCATATGGCGGCGAGTCCGCGATCACAGTGGACTACGAGGGGCTACTAGAGTACGACCCGGACGTCATCATCTTCAATTTTGGGATTACGTATCGCGACTTCCAGGGGGAGAACTACATCCAGCAACAGCGGGAATTGCTCGAAGACCACCCGGTTGGGAGCGAGGTGACCGCAGTCCAGAACGGCGACCTCTACGTCGGCGGCACCCCGTACCAGGGTCCGATCATCAACCTGTTCCAAACGGAGATGACGGCGAAGCAGCTCTACCCCGACGAGTTCGGGTCGTACCCCGGGTACGGACAACTCTCGAAGGGCGAACAGTTGTTCGACCGTCAGCGGCTCGCAGACATCGTCAACGGAGACTTTTGAGTATGAGCCACGACACCGACACGACGGAGAAAACGACGCGAAGAGACTATATCGGATACGGCAGCGCGGTGCTCGGCGGCGGCCTACTCACTGGGTGTACCGGTGACGGCAACCGCGGCAATCCGGGGGCGACGACTGAAACTGCCACGCAGACGACGACCGAAGACGACTCATACTCGGTGTCGATGACGGAGTACCACGACCTCGAGGAGATCCGGACGAAACTGGCGGAACACGAGGTGGCGAGCGAGATCACGGCCGTCCAGGAGGGCAACGTCTACGCCCAGGGTGCGCGGCGACAGGGACCGCTCCTCAACCTGTTCCAGACTGAGATGACCGCGAAACGACTCTATCCCGGGCAGTTCGGGAGGTGGCCCGGCTACGTCGACGGCGATCCGTACCCCGAGATTTCCGAGGAGAAACGGCTGTTCGACCGCGAGCGTGTCGTGGACGTCATCAACGGGAACTTCGAGTCATGAGTACCACGGTCCCGCGGGACGTGATCGTCATCGGAGGGGGTGTCGCCGGCCTGTCGGCAGCTGTTTTCACCGCCCGGCACGGGTTAGACACGCTCGTGCTGGATTCGGGCGAGTCAATCCTCCGACGGAACGCGCACCTGGAGAACTTCCCCGGTTTTCCGGCGGGTGTCAACGGCCGGCAGTTGCTCGACCTGTTGGGCGAACAGGCCGAGAACGCGGGCGTAGCGCATCGCGAGGCGACTGTGACGCGGGTCATACAGGCCGAGGAAGGGTTCGCTATCGAGACCGACGCCGGCGAGCGTTACCACACTCAGTTCGTGATCGCCGCGACGAAGAACACGACCGACTACCTCGCCGACCTCGACGGCGTCGGAATCATCGACCGCGGGAAGACGTTCGTCGACACCGACGGGCGCGGTCGGACCGGTGTCGACGGGCTGTACGCGGCTGGTCGCCTCGCCGAGAAACCCCACCAAGCGGCCGTCTGTGCTGGCCATGGTGCGGAGGTCGCCGTCACGATTCTGGAGGACGACGACCGACCGTTCTACCACGACTGGGTCGCCCCTGAGGGGTACTTCACCGACCGCGGGCGGGACCTCCCGCCCGGGTGTGAGGAGATCAGTGAGGAAGAGCGTCGACAGCGCGAGGAGCGGTCCCTCGAAACGATGCGATCGCGCTTCACCGAACCACACCCTGACGAGCAGGTCACACACCCGAGCCTTCGGAACGAGTGAGTCATTGCTCCCTTCTGATCGCACGCTATAGCCTCGAAACCCGTTACTCCCCACTACCGCTGTCAGGGTAAAGACTAATATGATTTAGGTTAGCCTAAAAATATGGCAGACGACAACTCCACACTCGACGAACGCAAACGACTCGCACGCCGTATCCCCGAAGAGATCGCCAGCAAGGGAGCTATCGAAGTCGCCGACGAGCTGTTCGCCGATGATGTCTCCGCCCGGATTAGCCCATTAGGAACGGCCGAGGGTCGGGACGCGTTCCGAGAACTGCCACAGCGGATGCGCGGGGCGTTTCCCGATCTCGACGCGACGATCGACCAGATCGTCGCTGAGAACGAGCACGTCGCAATGCGGGTAACCCTCTCTGGTACTCATCGAGGGACGTTCATGGACGTGGAGCCGACCGGGGAGTCCTTCGAGATCGGCCACGCGCTCTTCGTCCGGTTCGTGGACGACGAGATCGTCGAGTTGTGGGGTCAACTGGACGTGTTCGAGCTCCGTCGCCAACTCGGAGCGAGTGAGGCTCCGACGGGGTGAGTCGGGACAACATGAGTACGCTACACACAACGAATCGGGCTGAAACACGTCGGCAGGATCAGTCGGAGGATTCCCGGAGGATCTGATGACGGTTGGCACGACGTTAGTCGAGATCAGAGAGCACATCCAGGCGCTCGCCAGTATGGACGGAGAGTTCCTCGTGCGCTGTGGCCGAACGGGTGAGCGACCAGTCCCGATCTCGGGACTGCGATTCGAGCGCCGGGCGGCGGCTCGAAACGCTGCCCGCGCGGCCGAGCAGTATCGAACAGCGCTCCGTCGGTACGACCCCCGACTCCCCTGTCATGATTTGATTGTCTGTCAGGAGACAGGGTCGGTGGTTCCGAAGTCCGGAGTGGGAGGGTGTTCGACACGGGGGCCGCAGAACGCGACGAGTCCGGCGCCCCCCAAGAGTGTCCCGACACAAAAGACTTCAGACCCAAACCAACGGGGGCTCGTCGAGTTCTGTCATACTGCAGCGGCGGCTGTCTTCGAGACGCTCTCAGAAGAGGGATACGACGCCGTCGAATCCGCCGTTATGGACGCGTACTTCGAGTTGGCCGAGACGACGCCTACCCCCGACGGCCTCTGTCTGTGCTTGCTCGAGAGTATGGCGATAGAACTCGATGAGCAGTTACCTCCCGCCGAACAGGCAGACGTCATCGCCAGTGCAGCGACCCGACTCCCGCCAGTCGACGCTGTCGACCAGCCGGTTTCGGCCACGCTCTCGGAGCTCGAAGCGCGTGGCTTGTTCGGAAGCTACACGCAGTCATCGTTGTCCGTAGACCTCATCGACGGGACACGCTCGGTCGTCGTTCGGCTTTCGGAGTACGCGCTCTCACCACCGCACGATCGGCTCCCCGTGTTGCCGATCGTTCTCGAACTCCACCGTCATCGACCCGACTGGCTGCCATCCTCGCTCGAAGCTGTCGATGTCGGCGACGAGTGGCGACTCACGCTCGTCCAGGCCCGAGAGGTCGAGCCGTCCGGGCTCGCGAGTGCACCAATCATCTCGGAGGGATAGGATGCCGGTGCCCACACACGTCGATCAGGCGCGAACGCGTGTCCAGGCCGAGCAGGAGCTCGTCGGTGAGAAGATCGACGCGTTCGATTCGTTCATCGGTCGGGTAGCGGACCTTTCGCCCGACCCAACACCATCGTCAGCCGGAATGGTGGCCACCACGGGTGCACAGCTTCACGCGGATCAAGTAGCTGACGACCACCGTCGGACAGGCCGTACGGCCTTCGCTGAGACGGTTCGACCTCACAGCGTCGCCGACGTAGACGGGTCAGAGTCCCTGTTCGAGACGATGCGTGAAACGCTCACCGACACGATCGCCTCGGCGCTTACGCCGGCAACTGAGGCCTCGTTCACCCCCGAACTCAAACAGATGGTCATCTCGAAAACTCGAGTCAGACAGGCGGAAGCGACGGCGTTGCACGAAGCGCTCGGCCGAGAGGAAATGCATCTCGCCGACGTCGGCGCAACTGTCGACGATATCACCGAGTGGATCGTCGAAGCGGACGAGACACCGCTGACCAATCTCGACTTCGACGCGCTCAAACGCCGACACGAGACACTTGCCAGCCACTGCGACCGTTGTGAGACGCTGGTCCATCGACGCCAGCAGTTCCTCGGAGAAACGACGAATAACGGTACTGATGCTGGTGTCCGACACGAGCGCCTTGTACCGAATCTCTACCGAGATTTCCTGGTCAGTTATCCAGTGCTGGCAACGGTTGCGAGGCTCGACGCGATTTGTGACGAGTGTCAACGAACCGTTCGAGACCACATGGTCGGGAGGGCTTGACGGATGGGCGACGGACCTCGTCGACGACGAGCGAGCGCATGTTCGCGGGTGTATCTTGCGCTCTTCGGAACCGGTGACGAGAGCGCCAAGGCTGAGGTGGATCCTTGTGATGGAGCCAGTGACTCGGCGGACGAAACGTCGGATGGCCCCGAGACGAAATGAGTGGGACAGATCAGTATCTGTTGGCGATATACATCGAATCGCAGCGTGGTGAGGTTCCGGTCTCCTCCGGGACCGTTGCTGATCGTCTCAACAGATCCGCCCCTGCGGTGACGGAGATGCTGCAGCGACTTGATGACCGTGGATTGGTGGCATACGAGCCGTACAAAGGGGCGACCCTTACTACGGGAGGCCGAAATCGAGCAGCGGAACTGCACGAGTCCTACGTGACATTGTCGTGGTTCTTCCGGAGCGTACTTGATCTGGAGACGCACGAATCGGAAGCGATGGAGGTGGCTGGCGTGATCGATCCGAGCGTGATCGATCGGCTCAGGACGATACTTCCCGTGGACGAGTAGAAAGGTCGTGAGGTCCTAGCGGTCGTTTCGGACAGAGCTATCAGCATCGGATAGAAGGGACGCACCAAATCCATCGTTCGAAACGAGTCAGGAGTATGCGTGATGGCGCTGGCTCGCGAAGATGCACACGTAGCGATCTGCGGTCGGAACGCTGAATGCCTCGAAACTGCACGAGGCGAATTGACCTCCTCCCGCGCCTAAAGACGCGGGAATCCCACCACGGGATTTCAGGCCGAGCGTGGCCCTACGGTTTCAAGACGCATACGTTCCAAGCGTCTCTTGCTTGGTAGCATCGGCTTGGCTGTCTTGTGGCGCGGTCAAACGCGCCCCATCCTCAGCCGAGTCATCGTCGTTCTCGTGTTCT
>JBEPYA010000064.1:0-6413 GCA_041641615.1 Salinigranum sp.
GGTCGACCGTCTCCGCGCGAGGACGGTCGACGGTCTCAGTCCATCGTGATCCACACGAGGAACCCGATACCGACCGTCTCGAGGACGTGCAGGAACATCATGCCGCGCCAGGCGATGTCGGGGACGTTGTTGGGGTTAGAGAACCACACCGAGAGCTGCGGGTCGATCATGAAGATGTAGAGGCCCGAGAGGTTCTCCAAGAGGAGGAAGATGGCGAACACCATGAGTCCCAGCGCGTGCTTCGAGCGGAATTCGAGATAGTTCCGCCCCCAGACGATAAGGAGGACGGCGAGCAGCAGGACGTTGACACCTGCTGCCACTCTCACCACGTCGAACCAGAGACTCATCTACTCTCACCTAGCAATCGGGGAGGGAAATACACTTTCCCAAATCTCTCCATAGTCGGGGGGCGACTCGACGCGGACGGACGAACGGTTGCGCTCACGGTTACGTCACCTGTTCCATGATCTGCTCGATTGTCTCCCAGTGGTGGCGGGCGCGGTCGGAGGGGAGGTAGACCGCGCCGTAGCCGTCGCCGCTCGTCTGGACGACGTCGTTCTCGGTGAGGACGTCGAGGTGGTGGCGAATGGTCTTGTAGTCCAGGTCGAGTGCCTCGGCCAACTGGTTGGCGTTCCGCGGTCGCTCGTCGACCGCCTTGAGGATACGGAGGCGGTTCTTTCCACCTCGCGTCCCGGTGAACACGTACCAGAGGACCGCCTCCATCACCCCTCTCGACACACCCCCGATACGTAAGGTCATCGACAGAGGACAGTCAGGACCGAGCGCCGAGAGAGGAGTTTCGCCCCTCACATCGTGAACAGGTGTGAGTCGTCGGGGACCGCGAACAGCCCCATGCGGACGCCCGCGTCGAGCCAGCCGTAGCCGTACGAGAACGAGGCGAGGGCGTTCACGAGGTCACCGTTCTCGTGGAAGTGGCGACCATCGTCGAGATACGAGCGGGCCATCTCCTCGCACTCCGCGGCGGCCCCGCCGAGCGGCGTCCCGGCCGGGGCGGTCACCGTCGCCTCCGAGAGCGCGTCGGCGAGCATCCGCTCGTAGCGGTCGGTCTTCTCCTGTAAGTCGGCCATGTGCGACACATCCCGTGCGAGTCAAAGAGGGCTTCGACGCCCGGGACGCGCGCGTCGCGAGCGGTGAGGGAATCGGGGAAGGGAGGGGAACGTCACTCCGCCCGCGTCCAGTGATAGCACGAGGCGGCTGAGCGCCGCTCGCTACACGACAGCACAAGCGTAATAGCCGACGACGGAGTAACCTACAGTCATGACAGAGACGTCGCAGGACACCGACGTGGTCGAGCACCGTCGGCTCATTATCGCCGGCTCCGGCATCGCCGGGCTCACCGCAGCCATCTACGCCGCGCGGTCGAACAACGACCCGCTCGTCTTCGAGGGCGACGAGCCCGGGGGACAGCTGACGCTCACGACCGAGGTCGACAACTACCCCGGCTTCCCCGAGGGCATCTCCGGGCCCGAGTTGGTGATCAACATGAAGGAACAGGCGAAGCGCTTCGGTGCCGAGGTGAAACACGGCATCATCACGAACGTCGACGACTCCGACCGCCCCTTCAGGGTGGAGCTGAAGAACGGCGACGTCTACACCGCCGACGCGGTCATCGCCGCCTCGGGTGCCTCCGCCCGCACTCTGGGCGTCCCGGGCGAGGACGACCTGATGGGCTACGGCCTCTCGACGTGTGCGACGTGCGACGGGGCGTTCTTCCGCGACGAGAAGATTATGGTCGTCGGCGGCGGCGACGCCGCGATGGAGGAGGCGAACTTCCTCACCAAGTTCGCCTCGACCGTCTACCTCGTTCACCGCCGCGAGGAGTTCCGAGCCGAGGACTACTGGATCGACCGGACGATGGAGAAGGTCGACGAGGGAGAGATCGAGATCATGCGCAACACCGAGCTGACCGAACTCCACGGCACCCCCGAGGAGGGCGTCGACCACGTCACGCTCGTGCGCCACCCGGAGGGCCACCCGAAGGAGAAGCTCGCAGACCCCGAACTCGCGGGGGAGGTCGAGGAGTTCGACTTCGACGTCGGCGCGGTCTTCTACGCCATCGGCCACACGCCGAACACCGAGTACCTCGAAGGCACCGGCGTCCGGATGGACGACGAGGGGTACGTCCGGACCAGGGGCGGCTCCGGCGGCGGCCAGACCGCGACGGACGTCGAGGGGCTGTTCGGCGCTGGCGACGTCGTCGACTACCACTACCAGCAGGCGATCACGGCCGGCGGGATGGGCAGCGAGGCCGCCATCGACGCCGACGACTACCTCGAAGAACTCGATCGGAAGGCGGCGAAGCAGGCCGAACCCGCCGCGGCCGAGTCCGACGACTGATCGCGGTCGTGCTCGCGGTCATGGTTCATCACCGGGGGAGCCGTCCGATTTCCCGGTTCGGGTGCCGGGTCGTTCGGTGACATGGTTCCGAGTGTCGTTCCCTGCTGTCGCCGAGCCGGGGAGAAGGCGTCGACCGAGCGAGCGGCAGACAGCGAGCGAGCGGGAGCCGGGCGCGAGCACCTGGTCGGGGAGTGAGAGGCAGTACCGCGCCCGTGCGTCGGGCGGTCGCCTCCTTCTCACCGCACACACCTCTCATACTCGGAAGACCGATACGCACGTCACCGGATTTCCCTCCGCCGGTTCCCCGAGGGCCGGTATCGCACTGACCCCGTCCCGACCGAATCCACAGACCCATTAGGCGTGACCCCACAGAGGGGGTATGGTCGAAACCGAGACGTACACCATCGAAGGGCCCGGCGGCGACGTCGAAGAGATCGAACTGCCGAGCGGCCTCGTCGACGTCTTCGCCGAGCAGGGCGAGGAATCGACAGACGTCGTCGGCGACATCGTCGTCCAGGCCTTCGCCCAGCAGGCACACGTCGTCGTCCACCACGCCGAGGGCGAGGTCCCCGGGGACCTCGAAGAGCTGAACGACGAGATGGAGCGCATCTTCGAGGAACGATTCGGCGTCTCGCTCGCCGACGCGATGGGTCACTCACACTAAACCACCTTTTTGTGTAGTGCGACACGCGGCGAAGCCGCGGTCGCACCCGAAAAAGCTGGACCAAAAAGTGAGGTGGACACGCGGCTTCATCGCGCCCTTACCCGAAAAGCTCGAACGGAAACCTCCGGCGGAGGCGCGGCTTCGCGGCGTTTTGACGTGAAAAACGACCGATAGGGGAGAGTACAGCGACCGTCGTGACCCACGCGCCTCGGCGGCGATCCGTCGTCAGCGACGACTCACTCCTCGTCGCCGCCGTCGGTCAGCAGTTCGACGTCCGTCGCCGGTTCTTCGTCGAGGAACGTCGGCGTCCCTTCCTCATCCGCTTCGTCGTCCTTCTCGGCCTCGACGGTCCGTTCGTCCCACGGTCGCGCGTCGAAGTGGTGGCACATGATACACTATACCATACGGGCTCGACGCACGACAACCTTTCGGCGGGACGACATCACCGGCGACCGCGTGTGTCTCCCGCGACGCCACCGATATCCCCATCGTGACCCGGTAACACTCGCGTCAGCGCGGACTCAAGTCCCTTCGGGTCTTACGATCGGACATGACCGAACCCACACCGACACCCGGCATCCACCACGTGACGTGTATCGCGAGCAACCCCCAGCGCAACCTCGACTTCTGGGTCGAGACCCTGGGGCTCCGACTCGTCAAGCGCTCTATCAATCAGGACGACCCGAGCACGTACCACTTCTTCTTCGCCGACGCGGAGGGGACGCCCGGGACGAGCATGACGTTCTTCCCGTGGGAGGACCTGCCCCGTGGAAAGGTCGGCTCCGGGCAGGTCTCCCGGACGGCCTTCCGGGTCCCGGAGGGGAGCCTCGACTACTGGGAGGAGCGGTTCGACGAGTACGGCGTCGACTACGACGCGAGAATCGAGCGGTTCGGCGAAACCGTGCTCCCCTTCTCGGATCCCGACGGCCTCCCCGTCGAACTGGTCGAGGTCGAGATCCCCGACGACGACCCCACCGTCCCCTGGACCGAGTTCGTCCCCGAAGACGTGGCGATCCGCGGCTTCCACTCGGTGACGCTGTGGGAGGCCGACCCCGAGCCCACGAAGGACCTGCTCCGGACGATGGGGGTCGAGGAAGTCGGGACGGAGGAGGCACAGGGCGACACCCCCGGCGACGAACGGACGCGCTTCGCGGCGAACGGGTCGGTCGGGAGGTACGTCGACGTCCTCCCGACGATCGAAGGCGGACGGCAGGGACACGGCACGGTCCACCACGTCGCGTTCCAGACGCCGACCGACGAGGACCAGGAGACGATGCGCGCTGCGGTCAGAGCGAAAGGGCTGAACCCCACGACCCAGATCAACCGCCACTGGTTCCGCTCGGTGTACTTCCGCGAGTCCGGCGGCGTGCTCTTCGAACTCGCCACGAACGGCCCGGGCTACGACAGCGACGAACCGCTCGACGCACTGGGTGAGACGCTCGTGCTCCCCGGGCAGTTCGAGTCCCGCCGGGAAGAGATCGAGGCCAACCTCGCCGACGTGACGATTCCACGGGCGGAGCCGGTCGAAGCCGACGACTGAGAACGGAGCGAGCTCACACGAACGCCAGCGGCACCATCACCGCGAAGCCGGCGACGAGGCCCCCGAGGAGTTCGCGCTTGCCCCCACCGGGCAGTCCGCGGCCGAGTTCGAGCGCCTCGGGGATGAACTCGGTGAGGACGAGGTAGATCATCGCCCCCGCGGCGAAGCCGAAGCCGAACGGGAGGAACTCGCGGGCGATGCGGACGAAGTAGAAGGCGATGACCGCACCCACCGGTTGCGGAAGCGACGAGAAGACGGCCCACCAGACCATCCGGGGCTCGGAGACGCCCATCGCCCGCAGCGGGATGGAGATGGCGAGGCCCTCGGGGACGTTGTGGATAGAGATAGCGACCGTCATGAATATCCCTAACACCGGAACGACGAACCCGAACAGGGTCGGCCCGGAGAAGCCGAGGTCCGCGAACGCGACGCCGACGGCGACCCCCTCGGGGAAGGAGTGGACGGTGAGGATACCGAGGATGAGCAGGAGCTTCTTGAAATCCGCCTCTTCGTATCGCTTCGGGGACACTTCGTAGTCGTCGATCACGCGGTGGGCGACGACGACGAGGACGACACCTGTCAGCAAGCCCGCTACGAGAAGGCCGACGAGGCGGGGGGGTACCCGCCCGACGGAGAGTCCGTCGAGCGAGAGCGTCACGGACGACCCGAACGCTTCCAAGACGAGCCCGAACATCGATGCCGAAACCATGATGCCGGAGGCGACACCCCACAGCGCTACGTTCCAGCGGTCGCCGACGTCGTCGACGAAGAAGAAGGGGAACGCGCCGACACCAGTCGCGAGCGCGGTGACGAGCCCCGCGAGAAAGACGAACGTGAGGTTCGCGAGTTCGACCATCGGCCGAAGCTACCACCAGAACGTCGATAAATATTATCATTCTCTCGATAGGTTTTGGGAGGCCTAAATCGCGGCCGGCGTTCGGATCGGAGAGAAAGAGAGAGCGGTCAGAACAACGCGTCGAGTTCGTTGTCTGTGTCGAGGAGGGATGCGAGGTTGTCGGCGCTCGCCGCGTCGCGTTCCTGTCCCTCGCGCTGGGCCTCGATGGCGACGGCCTGCAGTTCCTTGATTCGGGGGACCGACGTCACGCCCGAGAGGAGGACGACGACGGCGACGAAGTCGGAGTCGACCGGGGCGTCGCCGCCGCGGATCTCCATCGTGCCGGTCTCCTCTTCGAGCCACTTCCTCCCGCGCTCGATGCCGCGGCGAGAGAGCGCCGCGGGCGGCCCGCTTACGACCACCAGTGCGCGTTCGGTCCCGGCGACCTCGCAGGGGAGGGTGAGCCGCCCGAGCGTCGCCCTCCGTATCAGACTCGATACGCGGTTCATCGTCTCACCGTCGTCAGTGTCGGGCGGAGAGGACGTGAATCGGGAGAGGAAACCGCCCCGCTGACGCTCCAGGGGCGCGGCCGCGTAGCCGACGGTGGAGACGCCGCCGCCGGCGAGCGTGTTGATGATCTCCGAGGAGTCGACGACGCTCTCTGCGACCTGTCCATCGGTCACCTCGCCGGCGGAGAAGAGGACCCCGAGCCGCCGGACGAACTCCTCGTTGAGGCTGGCGTACCCCTCCTTGACCGACTCGCCCGTGTGTCGCCAGGCGTCGTTGTCGAAGACGAGGAGGTTATCGACCTCGCGGACGAACGTCTGGAACGACCGCGCGGCGTTGAGGGTGTAGATGCCACCCTCGTCGCGACCGGGGAGGATTCCGATGCCGTAGACGGGTTCGGTGTGAAGCCGTTTCAGCTCGTGGGCGAGGACGGGCGCGCCGCCGGAGCCGGTTCCGCCGCCGAGGCCGGCGACGACGACGAACGCGTCGACCTCGGTCGAGGAGACGTC
>JBEPYA010000064.1:6423-16820 GCA_041641615.1 Salinigranum sp.
CGTCCTCGGCCATCACCTCTGCGCCGAGCTCGTTGTCGGCGCCGACGCCGTGGCCTTTGACCCGCGCCTGCCCGATGAGGACGCGCTTCTCCGGTGGGACCAGCTCGAGTCCGGCGAGGTCCGCCCGGGCGGTGTTCACGGCGAGGGCTGCGGTGACGAAGCCCGCTCGGGCCGACCGGTCGTATCGGAGGAGAGCATCGACCACCTTGCCGCCGGCCTGGCCGAGTCCGATGAGTGCGAGTTTCATGAAATATGTCGTACCGATTACGGTTCGCACCGTAATGAACGCAGCGGTGCCAACGAACGTGGCGATGCGACTGAAGGCTGCGATGCCGAGAACGGGGTCGTTTAGCCCGTCCGCGTAGAACGGCAGGCTGTGACCGACTCGTTTCCGCGGCCACGGCCCGGCCCTTCACGCGACCGCCTCGTCGTCCGCCTCGGCTGTACGGCGATTGCGGCACTCTGCTCGCTGATCGTCTTTCGCGACGTCGTGACCGACGCGCTCCCGCTCCTGTGGCCTCCGACCGTGCCGCTCTCGCGCTGGTTCGGGCTCGTGACGGTGCTCCTCGTCTCCTTTCTCGTCCTTCCCGGCGTCGTCGGGACGCTCGTCGGCGACCGCCTCTACGACTCGTTCGAGGACGATGGCGACGACGAGTGAGGGACCGACGGGACGGAGCGTGTGTCGTACTCGTCGGGGGCGACTGGCCGTTCGACCCTGTCGCGTGGCTCGCCCCCGTTGAGCGCCGCCTCCACCGCACTGACCACGTCGCGCGCCCCGACGACAGTCGCCTCCCGACGGAGCCGTTCGTACGCCGTCGTCCCCGCCTCACCTGCGAAGTTGCGCTCTGAGAACGGACGCTCCTCGACGAGGACGACCCGGTCGGCCCCGGTCGCGACGTCGAGGTTCGGGAGGTTCCCCTCGCCGATCTCGACGTCGGTGACGACGACCACGTCCGCGGCCACGACCCGTTTCTCGACGGCCGCTCGTGCGGTCTCGTCGACGCTCGAGTAGGGAGGGACCGTCACGAGGTCGACGCCGAGGTGGCGGGCCGTCTCGGCGTCGGTGTCTCCCTCGTTGAGTGCGCCGGCGGTCACGGTGTAGCCGGCCGCCGAGAGCAGGTAGAGGACGCGCGCGGCGCTGCCGCCGCCACCGACGACGTGGACCCGTCCGGCCGCCTCCCCGCCGGGACTGACGCCGACGTCCGGGAGCGCCGTCACGTACACCGAGCCGGTCACCGGGTGTCTGGAGACGACGGCGTTGGTGTCGAACGCCTCGCGGAGATGTGCCTCGGTCAGCACCGACTCGGGAGGACCGGCGGCGAGCACCCGGCGGTTCGAGAGCAGCACCAGTCGGTCGCAGTAGTGCGCCGCGAGGTTGAGGTCGTGAATCGCCGCGAGTGCCGTCTTCCCCTCCTCGACGAGGTCTCGGACGAGTCCGAGCGTCCGGACCTGGTGGTTGATGTCGAGGCTCGCAGTCGGCTCGTCGAGCAGCATCACCGGGGTGGTTTGTGCGAGCGCCCGTGCGATGAGAACGCGCTGTCGCTCGCCGCCGGAGATGTCCGTCACCGGCCGATCGGCGAGGTCCGTCACGGCGGTTCGCGCCAGCGCGCGGTCGACCGCCTGCGTGTCGCTTTCGGTCCACGTGCCGAACCGCGACCGGTGCGGCGTCCGACCCATCTCGACGGCCTCCCGGACGGAGAAGTCGAAAGAGAGCCGGGTCGTCTGCGGCACCGTAGAGACGAGCCTGCTCGCCGCCCGGGAGGAGAGTCCGTGCACGTTCTCGCCGCCGACCTCTACCCGTCCTTGTTGCGGGGAGAGCGCCCCGTTTATCGCCCGCAGGAGCGTCGTCTTGCCGGCACCGTTCGGCCCGACCAGGCCGACGAAGTCGCCCTCCTCGACCGAGAGCGAGACGCCGTCGAGCACCCGTTCGTCCCCGAGGGTGACCACGAGGTCTTCGACGGAGATCACAGCCGACGCACCTCCCGCGTGCGAAGCAGGTAGATGAAGAAGGGCGCGCCGACGGCCGCGGTGACGATACCGACGGGGAGTTCGGCGGACCCGGAGCGGGCGACGGTGTCGGTGAGGACGAGGAAAGCTGCGCCGCCGAACGCCGAGGCCGGCAAGAGGACGCGGTGATCCGGGCCGACGACGAGCCGCATCATGTGCGGGACGACCAGTCCGACGAAGCCGATGACACCCGAGACGGCGACGGCCGCGGCCGTGACGAGGCTCGCCAGGGCGAGGAGGACGCGTTTCGTCCGTTCCACCTCGATGCCGAGCGAGTGGGCGTCCTCCTCTCCCAGGAGGAGGACGTTGAGGTCCTGCGCGTAGACGAGCAGGACGAGGAACGTCGGCGGCAAGACGAGGAGCGTCGCCCGCACGTCGCCCCACGAGGCGTCGTGAAGGTGACCCATGAGCCAGAACACCGCACGGTTGAGGCTCTCGTCGGTCTGGAGGAGGAGAAAAGAGATGACCGCACCGAGGAACGTCTGGACCGCCACACCCGCCAGCAGGAGGGTCGCGACGGGCGTTCGTCCCCCGTCAGTCGCGATGAGGTAGACGCCGAAGGCGGCGATGACCGCGCCGACGAACGCGGCGGCCTGCAGGCCGAGTCCGAACGGGAGCTCCGGGAGCGCGATGGAGGCGACGGCACCGACCGCCGCCCCCGACGAGACACCGACGATAGAGGGGTCGGCCATCGGATTTCTGAAGAAGCCCTGCATGACCACACCGGCAGTCGCGAGGGCGAACCCCACGACAGCGGCGAGAGCGATGCGCGGCATTCGGACCTGCTGGACGATGACTGCCGACTGGCGCGGGACCTCGAAGGCGAGCCACGGGAGTGCATCGAGAACGACCTGCGCGACCGTCACCGGGGCGATACGGACGGGACCGATGCCGGCGCTGAGAACCATCACGACGGCACAGGCCGTCGCGAGGCCGGCGGACCAGCCCACCGCCCGGACACGCACGTCTCGCGCCATGTTCGTGAACACAACCGGAGTTGCAGTACATAAATACGTGTTGTACTCGGCGTCGTCGCCGTGACGCCGACGCGGTGCTGCGTTTAGCTCGGGCGGCCACCAGGCTGCCGCTCTTCGGACTCGGACGACGGGGACCGGAACGTGTCGAGGCCGAGCGCACGGTTGAGCGGACACTTCTGCGTGACAGCCGTCGTCAGGAGAACGCCACCGATCAGCGCGATGACGACCGCGAGCACGGTTCCGACGATGCCCGCAGCGACGGTCAGAAAGCCCGCGAGAGCAGCGATGCCGACGACGATGAGGACGGGGCCGACGACGAATCGAGCGATCCGATCGTAGCCACCGACGTTCTTCTCCATGGTTGATTCACCGCCGTGAGGGACGCTGTCGCGAATATTAAGCCCTCCTCTCACTCTCAACCGAAAGACCGCTCATACCGAGCCAACGGGGGCCCCGCGGCTCCCAGCACGCTCGGACCACAACCGTATTACGGCGGGGTCTCTCTCACATCGGTATGGTCGAGAACGTCATCTGGCCCGCGTACTTCGACGCGGACCGCACCCGGTCGGAGGGGCGACGGGTCCCCCTGGACCAGGCGGTCACCGAACCGACCGTCGACGAACTCGCGAAGGCCGTCCAGCAGGTCGGCTACGATGCGGTCATCGAGCGGGACAAGACGTACGCCCGGGAGTACGAACAGCGCGGACGGGTCCTGGTGCAGGGGGCCGACGACGCCTCGAAGAACGACCTCGTTCAGGCCGTCGCCGCCTACGTCCACATCCTCCGCGACTGATGGTGAGCGAGAACCGATGAAGCGCGTCGGAACCGTCTCACGAACCGCACAGGGCGTCGCAATCGTCCGTCTCGACGACGACCCGCCGGACATCGGGACCGTCGTCGTCGACGACTCGCTGTCGAAGGTGGGTCGTATCGTCGACGTCTTCGGTCCGATCGACCGCCCGTACGTCGCGATCACGCCCACGACCGGAATCGCACCGGCGTCACTCGTAGGTTCGAAACTGTACGCGCGATAGTGATTCTGTACGCGCGGTGGGCTCCGCGGCGGGAACGAAAAGGCCCAAGCCCTCCCCGTCGAAACGTCGAGACATGAAGCCACGCGTCTACGGCGGCGTCGCGTTCGCCGCCCTCCTCTTTCTCCTCGTCCAGTTGGGAGCACTGGCGCTCGTTCCCACGTTCTACGCCGAGGGCTATCAGCAGGTCGAAGACCCCACCGACCCGACGAACAGCCTCCTGTACATCGGCGCGATCCTCGTCGCCACGGCGCTGATGCTCGCCGCGTTCAAGTACGACTTCGACTGGGCCGTGAGGGGAGTCGTCGTCCTCACGTCCGGCCTCCTGTCGTGGTACGTCTTCAGCGCGGTCGTCTCGGGGGTCCTGTCGGTCGCCCTCGCCGGCGGGGTGGCCGTTGCGCTCTTCGCGTACCCCGAGTGGTACGTCATCGATACCGCCGGCGTTTTGATGGGTGCGGGTGCGGCCGCGCTCTTCGGCATCAGCTTCGGCGTCCTCCCTGCGGTGGTCCTCCTCGTCGTCCTGGCCGTCTACGACGCCATCTCCGTCTACGGCACGGAGCACATGCTCGACCTCGCCGAGGGCGTGATGGACCTCCGCATCCCCGTGGTGCTCGTGGTCCCGACCACGCTGTCGTACTCGCTCCTCGACACCGACTTCGCGGGCGCGAACGACGTGCACGGAGCGGAAGAACAGGAGAAGGCGACCGCCGACGGAGGGGACGCGGTAGCCGACAGCGAGGGCGCGACCAAAGCCGTAAGCGAGACCGAGATCGCGGACGCCGACGGAGACGAGATCGAGGAGGAGTCGGTCCGGGACGCCTTCTTCATCGGTCTGGGTGACGCGGTCATGCCGACGGTGATGGTCGCCAGCGCGGCGTTCTTCTCGCCGGCCGCCTCGCTCGGACTCTCGGCGCTACCCTCACTGAACGTCCCCGCGCTCACCGCGATGGTCGGGACGTTCCTCGGCTTCTTCGTCCTCATGTGGGCGGTCATGAAGGGCCGGGCGCACGCCGGCCTGCCGCTGCTGAACGGCGGTGCCGTTGGCGGTTACCTGCTCGGCTCCCTCTTCGCGGGCGTCCCGCTGGTCGAGGCGCTCGGACTGGCTTCGTACGTGTGAGCCCGTCAGAAGCGGAAAACGAACAGACGGCACGCTCGGGAGGGAGACGAGAGGTGAGCTGAGACGGGACGGCGTGCCGTACATCCGCGGACGCCCCGCCGCCGTGGTCACAGTGTCACGGGAACGGGTGGCCGCGGTCCGACATAAAAACGCTCGGACGGTCGGGCGTCGACGCTCGTCTCGATCAGGCCGAGTCGGCGTCTCGGTCAGACCGGCCCGGCGTCTCGGTCAGACCGGCTCGGCGTGACCCGACCGAACTTTCACCGCCATACCGGTCCCGAAGTCCGCCATCGCGTCGGCGGAGAGCTCCGCGCGGCCGACGGCGAACAGCGCGTCCGTCTCGTCCACGACGACGACCTCGTCGCCGGGCCGGATCCTCGGGTCGGCGTCGCGGACGAACTTCGCGAAGGCGTTCTTTCCGTCGCGGACGAACGGCTCGGACTCCTCGCCGACGACCACGCGGTACGCGGGCGGATCGAGCGCGGCGAGCAGACGTCGCCCGCCCTCGACGCCGAGGGTGAACCGACCGTCGACGGCGTAGGTGACGACCCTGCCCGCCTCCGCGTGGACCTGGCTCGGTCGCCCACTCGACGTCCGGTCGATGCGGAGCGACTCCTCGGCGGGAAAGAGTGCGGCACCCGCACCGCGGCCGAACTGGTAGTCGGCGACCGTCCGGAGCTGGCGGCGGTCGCGCCCGTCCGTGCCTGTCATGTCCTCGTCTCGCCGGGGTGCGGACAAAACCCTTCGGCTTCGATGCTGTCCCGTGTCCCCTGCTGGCACGCCTGGTCGAGAGAGAAACCCATTTACGGGTGATGGTCCTTGAGCGGACATGAACCTCAGACTCGCTCTCGTCGGTGCCTGTCTCCTGCTGGCGAGCAGCGGCCTCTTCGCCGCGAGCAGCGCCCCGCGGAGCCTCACCGCGGTCCTGGCCGCCACCGCCGCCGTCGGTGTGGCCGCCGCCGTGGCACGGTTCGGCATCCGACGCGATGCGACCCGGTAGTCGGCTCTCACCTCGTTATCGTTCGTTCCGACCGTTGTCGTCATAGCGGCGGTCTCGACACCGCGGTCTCGACGGAGCCGAAAGCAGCGAGAGCATCGAAAGCGCCGAGGGCGTCGTTACAGGAGGAACGTATCCTGTCGCTCCGAGAGGTCCAAGAACGCGTCGGTCGCCTCGACGAGTTCGTCGGCGGTCGACTCTTTGAACGCCATCACCTCGACGCGGACACCCTCGTGGCGGAGGTGCGAGCAGAGCCGCGAGAAGTCGCCGTCACCGGTACAGAGGACGACGGCGTCGACGTGGGAGGCGAGCGTGACCGCGTCGAGGCTCATCCCGACGTCCCAGTCGGCCTTCTTCGACCCGTCGCCGAACGTCTTGATGTCTTTGATCTTCGTCTCGAAGCCGATGTCGACGAGCGCGTCGAAGAACCGCTCCTCGTCGGGCGAGTCCGCGCGGATGACGTAGGCGATGGCGCGCACCAGTTCCCGGTCGGAGACGGCCTTGTCGAGGAGGCTAGAGTAGTCGATGTTCCGCGAGTAGAGGCTGTGTGCGGAGTGATAGAGGTTCTGCGCGTCGACCAGCACCGCGACCCGCTGGTGAGGGTGGATCTCGGTCATTGCTCAACGAGGCGGGCCCACGGACTAACGGTTGTCGGTCCGAGTAGCACGTGTGGGATCGATGTGTGCGGGTGGATGCGGTTCTCCGAGGGCGCGAGCGTTCGGTGCAATCGGTGTCTCAGTCGATGGTCCGTGAGGTAGCGCCGACGAGAGGGCGGTGAGCCGGGAAGACCGCACGGTACACGGACGCGAATACTGTCCCTCTCGCTTCCCTCGATGATTACAGGCTCTGCCCACCGCGTCCGCCAGCACCCGGTCTCGCTCTTGTCCACCCGATATTTCCGTCAATCGCTCCCGCAAGCTATAAAAGGGGGAACGCGCGTGTATGCAAGTGTGAACCGACCTGCGTCCGACGCGACTGGCCCCTCGGCAGTGCCGGGAGCTCCGCGTGGGTCGATGCCGCCGAAACCGAAAAAACGCGTTTTCTAATGCTCGTGGCGGGAGTGGCGACCCCGTTTCGGGCGATTTTCGATAGGTAGCAGCGACAGGGCCGAGAACATCCCGACACCACCAACACCGAACCACAACCCATGACGATAGACGAATTCCGCGGCGTGTACCCGGCGATGTGCACGCCGTTCCACGAGGACGACAGCATCGACTTCGAGACCCTCCGCGCGGACGCCCGACGACTCGTCGACGCCGGCGTCGACGGGCTCGTCCCGGTCGGCTCCACGGGCGAATCCGCGACGCTCAGCCACGACGAACACATCGAGGTCGTCGAATGCGTCGTGAGCGAGGTCGGCGACGAGGTGCCCATCATCGCGGGCTCCGGCTCGAACAACACCCGCGAGGCGCTGGAGCTCTCACGGCGCTCCGCCGACGCGGGCGCGGACGGCCTGCTCCTCATCTCCCCGTACTACAACAAGCCCGAACCGGCCGGCTTCGTCGAGCACTACCGCACGATCGCCGACGCGGTCGACCTCCCGCAGATCGTCTACAACGTGCCCTCGCGGACGGGACGAAACCTCCTGCCGGACACGGCCGTCGAGCTCGCCTCGCATCCGAACATCCAGGGGTACAAGGCCGCCAGCGGCGACCTCAACCAGATCTCGGAGGTCGTCGAGCGGACGCGCGACGAGGACTTTCAGGTCCTCTCCGGCGACGACGGTCTCACCCTCCCCGTCATCTCGGTCGGCGGGACGGGCACCATCAGCGTCGCAGCCAACATCGAGCCCGCACAGACCGTGGCGATGGTCCACGCCGCGCTCGACGGCGACTACGAGCGCGCACGCAACCTCCACCACCGCCTCGCGCCGCTGTTCCGTCAGCTGTTCGTCGAGACCAACCCCATCCCGGTGAAGGAGGCGATGGGCATTCGCGGCTACAGCGCGCCGCACCTCCGCCTGCCGCTGACGCGGCTCTCGGAGGAACACGTGGCCGACCTCGAACGAATCCTCGACGACCTCGAACAGGAGCGAGTCGCCGCGGAGGTCGACCAGTGAGCGAGGCCCCTCGCATCGCGGTGACGGGCGCGACCGGCCGGATGGGACGTGAACTGCTCGCGCTCGCCTCGACCCGTGAGGGCCTCGACCTCGTGCTGGCAGTGAGTCGCTCGGCCGGGAACGCGGACGAAGTCGAGGGCGTTCCCGTCGCCGACGCCGACGCGCTGCCGCGACTGCTCGTCGAGAACGAGGTCGACGTCCTCGTCGACTTCACCGCGCCGGGTTCGAGCACCGAGTACGTCGCCGCGTGCGCGGACGCCGACGTCGCCGCGGTCGTGGGGACGACGGGGTTCTCCGAGGACGAGGAGACGACGCTCCACCGAGCCAGCGACTCGGTCCCCGTGTTGAAGGCGTCGAACTTCTCGCGCGGCATCGCAGCCCTCCGTCGAGCGGTTCGCGAGGCCGCCGCGGCGCTCCCCGGCTTCGACGCCGAAGTCACCGAGACACACCACAACGGCAAGCGCGACGCACCCTCGGGGACGGCCAACACGATCCTGAACGACCTCGACGAGGTGCGCGGAGACCACTCACGCGTTCACGGGCGCGAGGGCGACCAGCCCCGCGAAACGGGTGAGGTCGGGGTCCACGCCCGTCGCGCCGGGGGCATCCCCGGCGAGCACGACGTCCTGTTGGGCGGGGACCACGAGTACCTCTCGCTCTCCCATACGGCGCTCGACCGTGGCGTGTTCGCCGACGGCGCGCTCGACGCGGCCGTCTGGCTCTCGGGCCGGGAGGCGGGGTGGTACGACTTCGGTGCCGTAATCAACGATGAGGTGTGAGAGACCGGCATGACACTCCAGACCGAGGTCGAGTCCCTCTGGGAACAGTACACCGCGGACGAGATCGACGCGCAGTCGACCACCGCGTCGGAGATGGAGACGCTCGACGCGTTCCTCGATGCCCTCGAAGCGGGCGAGGTACGCGCCGCCGAGAAGACCGGATCGGGCGTCGAAAGCTGGGAGGCGAACGCGTGGGTCAAGCGGGGCATCCTGCTAAACTTCGGCCTCCGCGAGACCTACCCCCGCGAGTACGGCGACGTCACCTACCACGACGTCCTCCCCCTTCGGGAGACCGACGACCTCGCCGACAAGGGGACCCGAAACACGCCCGACGGGACCGTTATTCGGCGCGGCGCCTTTCTGGGTGAGGACTGTATCATGATGTCGCCCTCGTTCGTCAACGTCGGTGCGTCCGTCGGCGATGGCACGCTGGTCGACTCCTGTGACACCGTCGGCTCCTGCGCCCAGATCGGCGAGAACGTCAAACTCGGCGCGAACACACTCATCGGCGGCGTCCTCGAACCCGTCGAGGACGCGCCGGTCGTCCTCGAGGACGGCGTCTCGCTGGGTGCGGGCTGTCGGGTCACCTCCGGATTCCGCGTGGGCGAGAACACTATCGTCGGCGAGAACACGCTTCTCACGCCGCGTATTCCGGTCTACGACCTCGTCGAGGAGGAAGTCATCTACGGCCGCCTCCCCTCCGAGCGCCGGGCGTTCACCCGGATGGTCGAGTCATCCATCGGCGACCACGACCTCTTCGCCGGAAGCGCGTACAAGCCCGCCGTCGTCGCCCTCGACATCGAGGACGACACCCGCGACGCCACGAGACGGGAGGAGGCCCTGCGGGAATGAGTGCGGGTACGGGCGAGGGCGAAGCGGCCCCCGAAGACGAGCACGAAAGCGAGAGCGAGAACCCGCCGGTCCGACGGCTGTCGGCGTGGGACGCCGACCGGCTGGAGGAACTCGCAGCCACTTACGAGACGCCGCTGTACGTGATGGACCTCGAACGGGTCCGCGAGAACTGTTCTCGGCTCCGGGCGGCATTCCCCGATGCCGATGTCCGGTACGCCGCGAAGGCTCATACCGGCCGGGCGGTCCTCGAAACCGTCCGCGAGGAGGGACTGGACATCGAGTGTGCCTCCGCGGGCGAGGTCGAACGGGCGTTCGCCGCGGGTGCGAGCGGCGCCGAGGTACAGTACACCGCGGTCAACCCTCCGGACAGGGACCTCGATACCGTCGTCGAGCGGTGGGAAGACGACCCCGACCTGACGGTCACGGTCGGCGCGCGCGACACCGTCGAGCGCCTCCGCGAGCGGGGATTCGACGGACGGCTCTGCGTCCGCGTCAACCCCGGTGTCGGCGCGGGCCACCACGCGAAGGTGACGACCGGCGGGCACGCGAAGTTCGGCGTCCCGTACTCCGAGGCC
>JBEPYA010000065.1:0-16784 GCA_041641615.1 Salinigranum sp.
GTCGCTATTCAACACAGCAGGTAATTTCGGGAGAGTACGCGGAGGCTTGCAACTGTGACGTCGTCTGTCAGTGTCTCTGGTTAGAGCCGCCGGACGACGGTGCCTGTACGTTCGCAATCGCGTGGAACATCACGGATGGAAACTACGGCAGCGTGGACCTGAGCGGGCGAACGGTAGCGACACTCGTCTCGACCGACGAGGGCGTTCTGATGGACCCTGCTACGCAGTGGGACATGGTCCTGCTCGTCGACGACGAGGCGACCGACGAGGAACGCGACGCGCTCGAAGACATCTACTTCGGACGTGCGGGTGGCATCTGGGCGGCGGTCGCCGAGACGCACATCCGGTCGACCGAGGTGGCAACGGTTCCAGTCGAGTTCGAGCGCGACGACGACGGGACGCGGGTCTCGGTCGGCGACGACGTGGAGATGGAGGTCGTCGAGAAGGTCGGGTTCAACGAGGACGTCGGAGAGGTCTACCCACATCCGTTCACGTCGGATATGAGGATGAAGACCGCCACGTCGACGAGCGCCACAGTGTCGTACAACGACCAGTTCGACTGGGACCTGGGCGGCAACAACGCCTTCGTCTGTGACTTCGAGTTGACGAACGCCTGAGACATGGGCCACCGACAGGAAACCGGCGGCGGTCGACGGAGCCGTGGCCCCGGTCTCCGGGAGACACAGTTCGTCGGCCTGGGAGTGTACGTACTCGCGCTCGTGGCCTGGCTCGCGATGGTCGCTCGGTTGCTCCCGATGCCTCGGAGTGAAGCCGGCGGGATGAGGACGGCGATGGACATGGCAGACCCCGGCGTTCCCGAGATGATGGCGACGGGTGCCGGCCTCTCGGGGTGGGTTCTCTACCTCCTCATGTGGGGTGTCATGATGATCGCGATGATGTACCCGTCGTCGGTTCCACTCGTCCGAATGTACCACGGGACACTCGCTGGTCGGTCGCGGAGCGAGCGACTGCTCCGCGTCGGGGCATTCCTCGGCGCGTATACGCTCCTCTGGACGGCTGTCGGGATCGTGCCGCTCCTCGTGACCCAGTTCGTGCCGCTCGCGCGCGTCGTCGAGTCGGACGTCCTCGTCGGTGGGACCCTTCTCCTTCTCGGGGTGTACCAGCTGTCGCCGTACAAGGACCGCTGTCTCAGCCATTGCCGAACCCCGTTGGGGTTCCTGCTGACGCACAGCCGACCCGGCGTCCGCGGGGCTGCCCGGATGGGGCTCGAACACGGCTGGTTCTGTCTCGGCTGCTGCTGGGCGCTGTTCGCGTTCATGGTCGTCGTCGGGACGATGAACCTCGTCTGGATGGCGCTCATCACCGTCGTGCTCTCCATCGAGCGGACCGTGGCATGGGGAGACCGGCTGGCGCGTGGTGTCGGCGTCGCTGCGGGCGTCGCCGGTGTCGTCGTGCTGGTCACGGCGCTCGTCGGCCTCGCGTAGCGGTCGTGGACGCTCGCCTGTAGCTGGTGGTCGGAACGTTCAGCTCCGACTCAGCTTCGGCGGTCGCGCACGGCGTCGGCGGCGCGGGCGGGAACCGAGAGGGCGTTGAACCCGATGCCGACGATGATGAAGAGGGTGTACAGCCCGAGCGTCGAGAGGAAGAGGACGAGCATGGCGAGGATGGCCCAGAGGCCGTCGAGGAAGAAGAAGGCTCCGAGCGTCATCACGGTCCCGTACAGCAGCACGAGGTAGGGGCCCCAGCCGCGGGCCTTCCCCCTCCGAACCCGTCGCCGGACGTAGCGCTTCAGTTCGGCCTCGACGTCCGCTTTGGGGAGCGTCCGGTCGTCGACGTCGCGTTCGAAGTCGTCGAGGTCGGCGCGGAGCTCCTCGACGCGGTGCTCGAGCTCCGAGATGTCGGGCGCACCGCTCGGTTCGACTCCGCCTTTGAATTCGTCGCCCTCGCTCATTTCTGCTGGTTCGTCACGTCGGCTTCCCGCGTGTTGTAACTGCCGGTCTCGGTCATCCCCCGTCCGCCCGCCGACGACGGCGTTGATGACCGCGCCGGTGAGGATGAGGATACCCGAGAGGTAGAACCACGTCATCAACAGGAGGATGGCGCCGAGCGCGCCTGCGACGCTCCCACCGGCCTGCTGGGCGTAGATGCCGAACAGCGTCCCGAGGGCTGCCCAGCCGAGTGCCGCGAACACCGTCCCCGGCAGCACTTCGCGGACGGTGACGTCGGCGTCGGGGAGGATGTAGTACAGGGGGAGGAAGGCGACGGTGAGCGTCCCGAGGAGCAAGAGTGGCCCGGCGAGGGCGACGAGCGTCGAGCCGACGACGG
This sequence comes from Salinigranum sp., assembly GCA_041641615.1. Lineage (GTDB taxonomy): Archaea > Halobacteriota > Halobacteria > Halobacteriales > Haloferacaceae > Salinigranum. The sequence goes on from JBEPYA010000065.1 coordinate 2,287, forward strand.
CGATGACGCTCCCGAGGACGACGACGCCGGCGAGGCCGACCCCGATGGAGACGAGCGCCGCGGTACCGTCCTTCAGCTGATCGACGATGCCGCGTCCGGGCACGGAGTAGATCCGTCCGAACGCCGTATCGAGCCCGCGAAATACCTTCAGTGCCCCCCAGACGGTCAGGAGGAGGCTCACGACGCCGAGGCCGCCCTGGGAGGTCCGGTCCGCGAGTGCCTGCCCGACGAGCGCCTCGCCCGCGGGGAGACTGGCGTTGACCTGCTGTAGTATCTGCTCGCGGAACGGGTCGCCGCCGACGAGGACGGCGGCGACGAGCGCCAGCACGAGCAGCGGGACGAGCGAGACGAGGATGTAGTACGAGATGCTCGCGGCGAGGAACGTCACCTCCTTCTCACGAACCGTGTTCAGGACGGTACGGGCAGTGCCCATCGAAGAGCGTGTGGCCATCGCGAGAGGTTTCAGCCTACCGATACAAGAAGACGCGGGGTGCCAACTCAGAACAGGTCCTCGGTCGCCGCCCGCATCTCCGCGACCGTCGCCGTCGTCTTGAGCGCGGTGCCGTGGTAGTGCGCCCGGGAGGCGTCGTATCCGGCGTCTTCGAGCGCCGCGACGAAGTCGTCCATCCCCGGTGCCGGAACGCCCCACTGCTTGCAGAGTTTGTGCTGGTCGTAGTGTGTGGGCGCTTCGACCTCGTGTTCCAGCGTCTCCAGGAGCGACCGCGCGGCCTTCGCCTCGCCCATGTCGTCCGTGACTTCCTCGCGCACGGCGCGGACAAACGCGGCGTCGCGGACGGGCCCCAGCCAGATGGGGCCGGCCGTTCGAAGGGAGGACCCGCAGTGGGGACACTCCTCGGGGGGATGAGCGACGAGCCCCCGTTCCGAACTCCGGTGGAGACAGCCGTCGCAGTGGTGGACGTACCCCAGCCGCTCGACGGCGCCGTCGGCGCTGGTCGCGCGGTGGTCGAGTTCGAGGTACGTCCGCGCGTAGTGGCGGGTGACGTGCGACAGGATCGGCACGGCGGCGGTATCGTAGCGGGCCGCGGTTCGGACGAGCGCCGAGACGAGCACGCGGAGGCCCATCTCGGCGTGGTACTCGGTGTTCTGCGGCACCGTGGCGTACTTTCTCACGCCCGAGTTGAGGTGCGCGCCACAGAGCGGCGCAGTGTCCGTCGCGGTCACGCAGACGAGGTCGCGGGTGTTGGCGAACGCGCTGTCGACGAAGGGAATCGGCGTCCCGAACGGGTCGATATCGACGACGTCGAACGGCCCTTCGTCGTGGAGGAGGGCGTTGACGTCGCGGTGGACCGCCTCGCCCGCGACGTCGTTGCGCGCGAGGTTCTCCCGCGCGAGGTCGACCGCGTCGCTGTCGACGTCCGCGCAGGTCACGTCGTATCCTTCGCGCCCCGCACGGACGCCCCTGATACCCGAGGCGGCCATCGCGTCGAGGTACGACGACGCGCGCGGATCCCGGTCGTGGTAGGCGCGGAGGACCGCGACGGTGACGTCGCGGTTGAGTTCCTGCGTCGGGTTGAAGAAGACGCCGTCGCCGCTCCCGTCGCTCGCTCCGTCGCGGGCCTCGGGCACCTCGACCTCGGCTCCGCCTTCGCTGACGAGCATACGTCCCCTCCCCGAGCGTCGGCCAAAGCGGTTCTGATACGCTCGCGGCGGACCGACAGCGCGCCGGTGGGGTCGTCGCTCGGTTCGTCACTCCAGTCGAACGACGCCCGACTGTGCGTAGACGGGGACTCGCCACTCGTCCGCCCGACCGTCGAGTCGGTACCGCCCCGTCACCGTCTTCGGGGTGGCGTCGACGAGTGCCGAGAACCCGACCGACAGCTCCGAGACGACTCGACCCGACCGGTCCAGGACCGTTTCGATACTGACGACTGCGGCCCGGTCGACCCCCTCGACGTCCGCGGTCATGCCACCGGAAACCGTCTCGATAGTCAGCCCCAGCTCGGCACTCACGTGCTCCGCCGCCGCGCGTGCCGCGGCGTTGAGACACTGGGTCTCGACCCACCGCTCACGCGGGGTCGTCTCGTATCTCGGCACCCGCTCGCGCCGCCCGTCGCGGTCGTCGGAGGGAGCCTCCGACGCGACCCACCCCGCGACGTACCGGACGGCGTCCTCGCTGGCGAGATACTCGACCGTCTCGTCGTCCTCGCTCGTCTCGACCGCGAGGGCGGCGTCGTTTCGGCCCCGAGCGGCCCCACGTGACTCCATGTGCGCTGTTCGCGAGGAGAGGGAGAGAGGGTTTCGCCTCTCCTGTCCCCGGGTGGGCGGCCGCGGCGACCCGAACGACCGAACGCCTTTTGTCCGCATCGGGCAAACCGCGTGCCGTGACTGGCGTCGACGACGAGAACGAGGGCGAGGCAAGCGACGCCACCGACGCGTCCGTCCCGTCGTCGTCGACAGACGCCGCAGGCGACGCCGAGGCAGAGGACCGCGAGCCTGACGCCGACGCGGAGGCCGATCCGGCGACGGACTGGCGAGCGGCGCTCGCCGCCGAGGGACGACTCACGCCGGCCATCGTCGACGCCATCGTCTCGACGCACCGAAAACGGGGTCAGCGGGCCATCGAGGCCGTCTCCGAGGGGCGGGTGAAGCGGTACCGCGACTTCACCGTGGTCGTCGGCTACGACGACGAGTACATCGTCGAGGAGGGACAGTGCACCTGCAAGGACGCCGAGTACAACCTCGACCAGTCCGACCCGCGGGAGCGCTGCTGGCACTCGCTGGCGGTCGACGTCGCCGAGGCCCTGGGGGAGATCGACTACCACGACATGTGGTACTCGGAGGTCCGAGAGTTCCTCTGATTTCGTGTCGACGTCGAGCGTGCGGTTCGGCTGTTCGGGCTGTGCGTGGTGTGTTTGCTTGGTGATTAGTCGCTCTCGGGTGGCGTCAGAACCGTGGTGCGGATAGTGTCAGAAACCGAGTAAGAAGAGTGTCGGAAGCGGAGTGCGAGCAGGGTGACGCGCGGTACACGGGCGCGGTGGACCGCGGCCTCGTCCACCGGAACGGCAGAGCCGCTCCGAGCCTTCGTTCGGTTCCCTCACGAAGACCTCCCCATCCGGTCACCCGCGCACAGAGGCGCGGGTGGACCCTCGCGCGTTCTCTCGCTCACTCCGTTCGCTCGTTCGTCGCGCGCCGACCGCAACAGTGCCGTGGCGCGTGAGAGCGAGCAATGCGAGCGAACGTGCGAGGGATGAGGACACGAGCGACCGCAAGGAGTGAGTGTCCGAATCGGTTGGGGAGGATGTGGCTTCACCGCGTCCGTGTGTCGTGCGGCCGTCGTGCTGTCGCCGTCTGCTTCTCTATCGCGGTGACTTCGTCTCCATCGCGACAGACATCGGTCGTCGCGCCACGTAGGTCGACACGGCGACAGCGACTCGGCGTGTGCACCGAACCGAGACGAGCGGAAGCGCTTTGCATCCCGGCGGGCGACTGTGACCTAGAGCTATGACCGACGGCGACCTCTCCATCGACGAAAAGCGCGTCTTCTCGTCGAAGGCCGGCAAGACCGAGGTGTTCGTCGCCGCGGGCGTCGGCTGCGTCGTGGTCGACGTCTCGGGCGACCGGGTCGGCGGCTTCCGCGTCGGCCACCACTGTACCGCGCGGGATATCGCGGGATACGGGGGGAGAGTCGCCATCGCGACCGACGAGGACGTCTTACTCGCGCCGGGGTACGAGGCGCTGGAGTTCGGCCCCGCGGTGGCGGTGGGGCTCACCGGGGAGGAGGTCGTCGCCGTCGGGGAGGACGGTTCCATCGGACGGCTCGCGTTCGACGCGGAGACGAAGGCGTGGCGGACCGTCGGCGGCATCGACGGCCCGCGGGCGGTCGACGGACAACTCGTCGCGGCCGAGGAGGGCGTCTTCCGCGTCACCGACCGTGACCTCCGGCACGCCGGACTCGACGACGTCCGGGACGTCGCCGCCGCCGGCCCCTTCGCGGCGACCGGGTCGGGCCTGTTCTACCTCGGCAACGGCTGGATGGAGATCGACGAGGGGGAGTGGGACGTCGTCGACGCGGCACCCGACGGGCGCGCCCACGCCGTGGGGACAGCGGGTATCAGACGGCGGAGCGAGACGGACGGCGGGGAGTGGCGCTCCGTCGGCCACGTCGAGGGTCTCGCGGACGAGGAGACGCCCGTCGAGTTCGCGTACGGCGAGGGCGTCGTCTGCGCCGTCACCGGCGAAGGAACGTTCCTCGTCGACGCGGGCGACGGGCTTCGGACGCAGGCGCTCGGCCTCCGGGACGTCGGCGGCGTCGCGATTCCGTGAGTGCGTTCACGTGAACGCTCCGCCGCGCGTCCGTAGCGTATCGACGGGTGTAGAACCCGCCATCTGGTCTGTGGGCGTCTAGAGGCTCTCGACTCCGTCGGCTTCTTCGGAACCGGGCCAGGGCGGTACCGTCGCGATGATGAGTTCGAGGGAGACGTCCCCAGTGTTTTTGAACTGGAAGTGCGCGCTGGAAGGGACGGCCAGACTCGTGCCAGGCGAAACGGGAACGGGGCGGTCGTACTCCCCCTGTGCACGCCACACCTCTCCTGTCCCGCAGGGGACGTACCAGAGCTCTTCGACGTCTCTGTGCTTTACCGCCTTCGAGGTCTGCCCGGGCGGAAGTGTACAGTGGGCCAGGCTTCCTTTGCGTCCGCGGATGAGTTCTCGAATCTCGGAACCATCCGGGGCGGTGTAGTCGGGGTCGTCAGGGAGCAGTTCTAACTTGAACGGGCCCTCTTCGGGGACTGCGGCTTCAGACATCGTCGCTACGGAGAGACGACGGTGGACGAGATAAATCGTGTCTGAGAACAATCGGTACGTCCGTTCTACTACCGCAACCCGGGAGGACGCCCCTCGTCGACGTCTGCAACGGGGCACGAACGCGGGCGCTCGGCCTCCGGACGGAGGCGACGGGACGGGTCCCCGAGGACGCGCTCGACGAGACCCGACCGAGTCGACGGAGACGAAAACGGGTTTAACCCACCGCGGAGTGACCGTCGGGTATGATAGTGCCAGGCTCGGGGTCGCAGGCGCTGGCGTCGTCGCTCGCGACGGAGTGCGACGACACCCTCGCAGTCCCCGACTTCGACCGGTTTCCGGACGGCGAAACGTTCGCGGCCGTTCCCGCGGCCGGCGGGGACCCCCCCGAGCGCGCGGTGGTCGTCGCCGCGACCCCCTCGAACGACGCCTACGTCGAACTGCTCCAGCTCCAGGACGCCCTCCACGAGGCGGGAGTCGACGAGGTCGTGACCGTTATTCCCTACATGGGGTACGCCCGGCAGGACCGCGCGTTCGAACCGGGTCAGCCCGTCTCGGCGCGCGCGCTGGCGCGGGCAGTCTCGACCGGTACCGACCGGGTCGTCCTCGTCAGCCCACACGAAGCCGATGTTCGGGAGTTCTTCGACGTACCCGTCGACGTCGTCGACGCCGCTGACCGGCTCGCACTGCCGCTTGAGCGGCTCGAAACGCGACTGAGAGAGCCGCTCTTTCTCTCACCCGACCACGGTGCCATCGACCTGGCACACACGGTCCGCGATGCCTACGGCGCGGGCGAGACCGACTACTTCGAGAAGACGCGCCACTCGGGGACCGAGGTGACCATCGAGCCGTCCGACGCGCCCGTCGAAGGGCGAGACGTCGTCATCACCGACGACATCATCGCGACGGGATCCACGATGGCCGAATCCGTCGGCGTCCTCCGCGAGCGCGGTGCCCAGCGCATCTTCACGGCCTGTGTCCACCCGCTATTGGCACGCGCCGCGCGGGCGAAACTCGAAGCAGCCGGCGTCGAACGGGTGTACGGGACCGACACGCTCGAACGCGACGTGAGCGCGGTCAGCGCCGCGCCGGTCGTCGCACGCGTGCTCTGAGAGTCGCCCCTACGCCCGTCCCGAGCGGCCGGACGCCCACCGACCGAGCCGGGCCAGCCGGGGAGTGAGGTTCGCGTAGCCCCACGCGGTGCACACACCGAGCGATGCGCCCCAGACGAGGTGTGTCGCGAGAATCGTGACGGAGAGGTTCGGGACCGGTGCCGGGATATCGATGAGGCGGAGCCAGATGGGCGCGACGACGCCCGCGGCGACCAGCCAGATGACCACGCCCCACGCGACCCCGACCGCCGTGTACGCCGGAACGTGGTCGCGAAAGCGCGCCGGGAGCACCGAGACGAGGCCGGCGAAGCCGAACGCGAACACGACGCTGTGGAACTGGTGCGTGTACCAGCCCACGAACGGGTCGGTGATGCCGTAGAACACCCCGATCGCGGCGACCGACCCGCCGAGGAGTTCCGCCGCGACCCCGTAGATCCCCCCGGCGACGAGTCCGGCGACGAGCGTGACGACCAGGTGGGGGATGGCCGGTCGGACGCCCGCGTCGGCCTGGAGTGCGCCCAGCCCGGTTTCGTCGACGTCGGCCCGGCGCAACACGACCGTGATCGTCGTGCCCCGTCCGTCGACGTCGACCGCCATGGTCCCGCCGTAGCTCTCGACGAGAAAGCGCGAGACGGTCAGTCCGAACCCCGACCGTGGGTCGTCGAACTCGCCGATATCGCCGGTCTCGACCAGTTCCTGCTGGCGCTCGGGGAGGCCGGGACCCTCGTCCGAAACGCTCACGCGGACGCTCGTGCTCGTCACGGAGACGGACACCTCGACGGTCGGCGTCTCGCTCGCCGTGTGGACGACGGCGTTCTCGACCAGGTTGTCGAAGACGTGTTGCAGCCGGTCGCCCGCTCGGACGCGCGCGGCGAGCGCATCGTCGTCCGCCTCGATCGAGATGTCCGCGCGGGGCTGCTGTGCTCGAACCGCGTCTACGCTCGCAGTCAGGCACGGACCGAGGGCGATCGACCGACCCGCCATCCGGTCCCGCGTCTCGGTCCGGGTGAGGTACTTCACCTCCTCGATGGTGCGTTCGATGGCGTCGGAGCGCCGCTCGATCACCGCACCGGCGGTCGGATGGTCGTCCTCCCGGAGCGTCGCGTACCCCCGGATGACGGCCACGGCGTTGAGTACCTCGTGCCGGAGGAGCCGATTCAGCAGTTCGAGCCGGTTCGTCTGACGGACGAGTTCGTCGCGGTGGCCGTGGGTTCGCGCGGCGTAGAGACCGGTGAACGTGCCGCCGACGCTCCCGCCGATGAGGAAGTTCGCGAAGTAGGTCCGCGACCCCGCCGACGCGAGGTCGACGTCGCCCCCCGTCGACCCCAGGAGCGTGAGGACGACGAGGACGAACATCGCTCCGGTCCCGACGACACACCAGCGGGCGGTCGTCCGGACCAGCGACGGCTCGACGTCGGCGACGGTGAGCGCCACGCCGAACGCGGCCAACCCGAGTCCGAGCGCGAGCGGGACGACGCCCGCCAGGTAAAAACGAAGGGGGTCGTCGTACACCGCGAGCGTCACGGTGAAGCGCGTGAGGAAGAACCCGACGCCGGCGACGACGAGGCCGCTGTAGTTCACTCGGCCGACCATCTGGCGTGGTCCGATGCGAGAGAGGAGAATAAACGTTCGGCACCGACTATCACGACTGCGAACGGACGAGAAAGGTTATCACGGTCGATACGGGACGTACCGAGTATGCCCGGACGATACGGAGATATCGACTACCCTCGAACGACGAAACGCGGAACCCTCCTCGGTGCGACGCTCTTCGCCCTCGGCGTACTCGGCGAGGTCGTCGGCTCGATGTTCTTCGGCCCGCTGCCCGCGTGGGAACACACCCTCTTTTTGGACCTGGAGGTGCTCGGGGTCGTGTTGCTTCTCGTGGTTCCGTTCGTCTTCGGGATCGCCCTGCCACTGACGGAGTAAGCCGCTGGTGGACGACGCGCTGTTTCCCGACTGTGCGAGTCGGAACGTTCTCGAACCCGACTGTCAGCGGTGCCCGTCCCTCGTCGACGCGCGAACCGAGATTTCGTGGGGGACGGGACCGAGCGACGCCGACGTGGTGGTCGTCGGTGAGGCCCCCGGCGCGGGCGCGCCCGACGCAGACCAGTGGCGAGGTGGTAACCACACCGGGATGGCCTACACCACGCGACACTCGGGGCGTCGGATCCGGCGCCTGTTCGCCCGGCTGGGCTACGACCCCTACTACACGAACGCGGTGAAGTGCTTCCCGGAGGGTGCGAACGGAACGAACCGCGAGCCGACCGCCGAGGAGCGATCCACCTGTCGACCCTACCTCGAACGCGAACTCGCCGCAGTGTCTCCCGCAGTGATCGTCTCGACGGGCAAACACGCGACGGCGACCGTGCTCGCCTTCGAACGTCGTGAGCTCGACGGCTTTCTCGACCGTGTCCTCACACCGGAACGTCTCCCCTCGCTCGACGCGTGGCTCCTCCCCCTGTTGCACCCCTCGTATCAGGACGTGTGGGTCGCCCGATTGGGGTACGAAGGTGACGAGTACGAGACGGCGATTCGCGACACCATCGCCGCGTTCGTGTAAACTACCCCGCCCTACTCGCTCCCTTCCGCCTTGCGGCGGTCGGTCACTCCTTGAGGACGGGGCTTTTCCGAAACGACATTATGCCCCGCGGCCCCATGCATGGACGCGGCCCGGCTTCCTCTTCCCGTCCACGCTTCGGGCGGGGGCTTTCAGGCCCTCCTGCGACCGTCTGCGTGGATTGTCCCGCCGATTTAATTCCCGGTGGGCTACTGCCCCCGAGTACAGGATGCGTAGGTATCGCACCACGGGCGTCAGTCTACTGCGACGCCTCCCGACCCCGACTTGTGCGAGGACGGCAGTAGCATGGGGTTCGTCGCGGCGGGTGTTAAATCTTCACGAACGGGCTTCCTCTCCGCTCTACCGCTCGCTTCTCCGAAGCTCGCGCTTGAGGACGGAGGCTCCGCGCTACCGCGTGCTGAAAGCCACCGTGACCGAGAGGCTCACTAGTGACGGGGAAGAACTATTTGTCACCGAGAATCTATATTATTGGGGGGACGATTCGTGAGCACTGTCACCACCGAGCGTATTCACGTTCTCTGCGTCGACGACGACGCGGCGTTTCTCGAACTGACGGAAGCGTGGCTGACGGGAACCAGCGAGTTCACCGCTCGGACGGAGACCGACCCGCGCGATGCGCTCTCGATACTGCGTGACGAGACGTCGGAGATCGACGCGGTGATCAGCGACTACCAGATGCCCGGCATGAACGGGCTGGAGTTCCTCGAACAGGTGCGTGAGAGAGACCCGGACCTCCCGTTCGTCCTCTTCACCGGGGAGGGAAGCGAGTCGATCGCGAGTCGAGCGATCACGGCCGGCGTCACCGACTACCTCCAGAAGCGTGATACCGGGCAGTACGAGCTGCTTGCCAACCGGGTACGGAACGCCGTCGAGAGCCATCGCATGAAACAGGACGCGGAACGCGAGCGGCGCATCCGCGAGTGGATACTCGAGGCGACGCCGGTCGGTATCGTCGGCCACGGCCGAACCGGCGACGTGCTCTTCTTGAACGACCGGGCGACGGAGATACTCGCCGCACCGGCGACCGAACTCGACGGGCGAGCGTACCCCGAGGCAGGATGGACGCTCCTGTCGGAGAACGGAGAGCCGGTGACCGAAGACGCTCTCCCGTACCGTCGGGTCGTCGACTCGCGGGCGCGCTTGGAGGGAGAGCGCTACCGGCTACGGACGAGCGACGGGACCGAACGCGAGATCGTCGTCTACGGCTCGCCGCTGTGGGACGACACCGACGAGAACGTCGAAGGTGCCGTCATCGCCTTCTACCCCGTCGAGACGTGATGAGAGACGAGCCGAGCGCGGGGCCGCGTCGTCGCATCAGACGACGAGAAGGTCAACGTTTATCCGAGTGAGAACGTAGGTGTGGAAAGTGCCAACTGGTGACGATTCGGACCTGGAGACGCGACTGTCGGTGGAGGGGACGATTGAGCCACCAGCGTCGTTCGTCGACCAGGCGAACGTGACCGACGAGTCGATTTACGACACCTTCGCGACAGCGTGGCCCGACGCGTGGGGGCGTGCCGCGGACCTGCTCGACTGGGACCGTGAGTACGACCAGGTGTTCGACGGCGAGACCGCACCGTATCGGTGGTTCGCCGGCGGCCGACTCAACGCCGCGTACAACTGTCTCGACCGCCACGTCGAGGCGGGGCGAAAGAACCAGATGGCCCTGAAGTGGACCGGGCGGCTCGGCGAGACACAGACGTTCAGCTATCTGGAACTGCTCCGCGAGGTCAACGAGTTCGCGGCCGGGCTGCGAGAGCTAGGCGTCGGCGAGGACGACGTCGTGACGCTCTACATGCCGATGATTCCCGAGTTGCCCATCGCGATGCTCGCGTGTGCGCGCATCGGCGCGCCGCACTCGGTCGTCTTCGCCGGCTTTTCGGCCGAGGCACTCGCCACGCGAATGAACAGCGCCGACTCGGAGTATCTCGTCACCTGTGACGGCTACTACCGCCGCGGGGCGCCCGTCCACCAGAAGAACAAGGCCGACAACGCCCGGATTGCCGTCGACCACGACGTCGAGGCCGTGGTCGTCGTCGACAGACTGGGCAACGACACACCACTCGGAGACGACGAACACGCCTACGACGACCTGATCGCAGCACACGGCGGCGCCGTCGTCGACCCAGTGACGCGCGACGCGACCGACCAGTTGTTCCTGATACACACCTCGGGGACGACGGGGGAGCCAACGGGCGTCGCCCACACGACGGGCGGGTATCTCGCGCAGGTCGCTTGGACGAGCCACGCCGTCCTCGACATCAAGCCCGAAGACACCTACTGGTGTTCGGCCGACATCGGCTGGATTACCGGCCACTCGTACGTCGTCTACGGTCCACTGGCGCTCGGGACGACCACCATGCTGTACGAGGGGACGCCGGACTACCCCGAGAAAGACCGCGTGTGGGAGCTCATCGAACGCAACGCGGTCGACGTGTTCTACACCGCACCGACGGCAGTCCGCGCGTTCATGAAGTGGGGGCCTGAGTACCCCGGCCGCCACGACCTCTCGAGCCTCCGTCTGCTCGGGACGGTCGGCGAACCGATCAATCCGCGCGCGTGGAAGTGGTACTACACCCACATCGGCAACGAGGCGTGTCCGGTCGTCGACACGTGGTGGCAGACCGAGACCGGCGGCATGATGATTTCGACGCTTCCCGGCGTCGACGTCATGAAGCCCGGGTCGGCGGGGCCACCGCTCCCCGGTGTCAGCGCCGAAGTGGTCGACGGGAACGGCGATCCCGTGTCGGCTGGTGAGGCGGGCTATCTCGTTCTGACACGACCGTGGCCGGCGATGCCGCTGGCGATGGTCAACGACGACGACTGGTTCCGGGCACGGTCGAACGGCACGTTGTCGAGCGTGACCGGCCACGACTGGACCTACGTCTCGGAGGATGGGGCGAAAGTCGACGAGGACGGCTACATCACGGTCCTCGGCCGCGTCGACGACGTCATCAACGTCTCGGGGCACCGGTTCGGGACGATGGAGATAGAGTCGGCCATCTCCAACGTCGAGGGTGTCGCCGAGGCCGCCGTCGTCAGCGGTCCACACGAACTGAAGGGGCAGGCCATCTACGCGTACGTGACGACCGAGGCGGGATACTCGGCCGGCGACCGACGCACGGAGGTCGTCGAGGCCGTCGAAGCGGCCATCGGCCCCATCGCCGTCCCCGACGAGATCGTGTTCACCCCCGACCTCCCCAAGACGCGCTCGGGGAAGATCATGCGCCGACTGCTGGAGGCCGTCGCACAGGACGAGGACCTGGGCGACACCAGCGCGCTCCGCAACCCGGAGGTCGTGGGCGAGCTCCAGACCGCGCTCGACGAGGAGTAGCAGTGTTTCGCGTTCACTAAATAAAACGAAACGCTTTTGGCCGGTTTCGACTCGGAGTTCCCTCTGAGAGAGACGCTCACACTGATTTGCACCGGGTTTTATGTTTCGTAATCGAAAAGATATGCGAAACGTGCGGTACGAGAACAGAGACGGTGACCGCGTCCTTACGCTCGACGACCGCGACTACCGGGAACTCCGTCACGCGGCGGAGACGTATCGCGCTGACCTCGTCGTTCGACTCGCTGGCGAGGTCGGCCTCCGCCCCGCGGAAGTCAGTCGCGTCCGTCCCGGCGACCTGAAGACCCGTGCGTACGAGGGGCGCGACCACCACTTCCTGGCAGTCCCCGACGCCGACGGCAACGGGGCGACGCGGGAGGCGTATCTCCCGCCCCCGGTCGAACACGACATCCGACAGTTCGTCCGCGCGCGGGACCTCGACGAGGACGAACGGATGGTGTCGGTGACGCCGCGACGGGTGCAGATGCTCGTCTCCGAGGTCGCCGACAGGGCAGTCGATCGGACCGGCGACGAGCGGTTCCGCGACGTCTCCTCACGGACACTCCGTCAGTACTTCGCGAGACGGTTACTCGTCGACGAACGCGTCCATCCGCGAATCGTCCAGGCCGTCGGCGGATGGCCCCGTCTGGCGAGTCTCGAGCCGTATCTGGACGAACCGGACCACGACGAGGTCATCCAAGCGTTCGAGCGAACGTCGCTTAGCAGCCGGGAAGGCGACGACGCGGCCGTCGCGGCGTTCCGGCAAGCGGTCGAGCACTCCGGACACTCCATCTACGTGACCGACCGCGACGGCGTCATCGAGTACGTCAACCCTCAGTTCGAGGTGGTCACCGGATACAGTGCGAACGAGGCCATCGGCCGGACGCCGCGCATCCTCAAGTCCGGGACACACGACGAGGCGTTCTACGAGGCGCTCTGGGACACGATTACCGCCGGCGAGGTCTGGGAAGGGAGCCTCGTCAACCAACGGAACGACGGCGAGCAGTACCGCGTCCACCAGACCATCGCTCCAATCGAGGTCGACGGCACAATCGAGCGGTTCGTCGCCGTCAACACCGACTTCCCGACGGCAGATGGCTGGGGAGACGACACGAGCGACCTGGCGCGGCTGGACGCCGTGTTGGACCGACTCCACGCCGTCCGAACGGACGTCACCGCCGCGTCGACCCGCTCGGAACTCGAACGACTCGCGTGCGAACGACTCGTCGAGGGCGACGCCTACCAGTTCGCCTGCTTCGCGTCGGCGGCGGGTGAGACCCTTCACGTCCGCACCAGCGCGGGCATTGACGAGGCCGTAGCCAGCGGGTTCGTGACCCCGGACGGACCGGCCGGAACCGCCGTCAGAACCGGTGAGGTACAGACTGCCGCGGACGCCTCCGCGGACGCGGCGTTCGACGAGTGGGCGTCGCTGACGGATGAGCGTCGACAGTCTACGGCCGTGGTTCCGGTCGTGGACGGCGAGACGACCTACGGGGTCTTGCTCGTCGGTGCCGACGGCGTGGCGTACGACCGGCACGAACGGGCGTTGCTAGCGGACCTGGGCCAGCGACTCGGGGGGGCGCTGACGGTCGTCGAACAGCGAACGCTGCTTTTGGCCGACAGCGTGGTCGAACTGGCCGTCGAGACCACGGCCCCCGACGCGTTCTTCGTCGAGGCCTCGGCCGAACACGGGTGTGAACTCACGCTCGACGGGCTCGTTCCGGGCGGTGACGACTCGCTGGTGTACTTCGTGACGCTGTCGGGGGCGTCCGCCAACGACGTCCTTGGGTGGATGGACGCACACGACGCCGTGACCGACGCACGGTTGATCCGAGACTACGGCGACGAGACACTGATAGAAGTCGTCCTCACCGGACCGGACCCCTCGAAGACGCTCGTCCGGCGGGGCGGGACCGTGACCGAACTGACGGCGACAGACGGGACCGTCCGGGTCGTCGCCGAGGTGTCCCCAGAGCGAGATGTCGGCGGCCTCATCGACGTGCTCACCACCATCTTTCCCGCGACGGAACTCGTCACGAAGCGCGAACGCGAACGACTCCCAGAGACGACGACAGCGTTCCGGTCGTCACTGCGCGAGGAGTTGACCGAGAAGCAAGCCGCCGTCCTCGAAGCGGCGTATCACGCCGGCTACTTCGAGTGGCCCCGCGGGAGCACCGCGGAGGAACTCGCCGACGCCATCGGCATCACCTCGCCGACGCTCCACAACCACCTCCGACGCGCCGAACAGAAGCTCCTCACGACGTTCTTCGAGGACGACGCCACCGGCCCACAGCACAGCCGCGGGGAGACCCCCTGGAGCGACGAGTGATCGGAAGCCCCCAGCACATATCAGATTCACATACACGTCTCTAACTGTTTAGTGGTTCACGAATATCTGCCACATTTCCCATCACAGGCCCCGTGTGCGTCGTTAGAAGCCTCTATCCGCCCTGTCGGGGCGATGAAAGTTCCCAATATAACAGTAAAAATACTATTTTTGTGCAGACACAATATCTGCGCAGGGTTACACGATTTGCCATAATTAGATTGGCCGCTTAATGTGGGGTCCGTAATTGCTACTGATGGATTATGAGTGAGGGAGAACCCGGCGTGGAACTCGAAGCACGCCTTCCGGAGGGAGAGTCCTTCGAGCCACCGGCGTCGTTCGTCGAACAGGCGAACGTGACCGACGAGTCGATACACGAGCAGTTCG
>JBEPYA010000066.1:0-16688 GCA_041641615.1 Salinigranum sp.
TCACCACGTGGACCGTCGAGTCGGCCGCGGCCCGTTCGCCGTCGGTCGTCGCGCGCAGGCGGCCCCGGTCGACCTGGTCGGCGACCAGTTCCGGGAGTCCAGACTCGTTGACGATGTGGCAGCCGCCGCCGTTGACCGTCTCGACGACCGACTCGTCGAGGTCGACACCGACGACGTTCCCCGTCGCGTCGGCCATCGCGGCCGCGAGCGGGAGTCCCATCTTCCCCAGCCCGTAGACGGCGACGGGGACCTGACCGGTCGTGACGTCGGGTAACGGCCGGTCGTCGTCCGCGTCCGTATCAGTGTCCGAACCCTCGCCCGCGGTCACGGGGTAGAGCGCGTCCGCACGCCCGTCTTGCGCTTCGCGGCGTTCGCGCACGTCGGTCACCGCTGGACCACCTCTGTTCTGGCCGTCGCCATTCGCTCGCGGACGGTCTGTGCCACCTCGATGGCACGGAGCGCGTCGTCGGCGGTCACGAGCGGCGTCGTCCCCTCGCGGACCGCCGTGACGAACGCCCCGAGCTCGCGCTTAAGGGGTTCGGCCGTGTCGATGAGTGGCTGCTCGGTCACGCGCTTGTTCCGGTATCTGACGCCGTCGTTCGTCGCCTCGTACGCGGGCTCCGCCTGGCGGTGAACCCTGATCGACTGGTCGAGGTAGTCGAGCTCGATCAGCCGGTCGGACGCCGTAACCTCGAGCTTCCGCTGGCGTCGCTGGCTCACGCGGCTCGCGGTGAGACTCCCGACCGTGCCGTCGGCGAACGTCAGCTGGGTGGTGCTGTACGCACCGTCCGCGGTCCCGGTGGCGGCGATCGACGCGACGTCGGCGTCGACCAGCTGGAGCAGGATGTCGATGTCGTGGATCATCAGGTCCATCACCACGTCGTCGGAGCTGTCGCGGTCGACCGGGGGACCGATCCGGTCGGCGGAGATGGCGATGAGATCGAGGTCGGAGACGAGGTCGGAGAGGGCCGACACCGCCGGATTGAACCGCTCGACGTGGCCCACCTGGAGCGTGAGGCCGCGCTCGGCAGCCTCGGCCGCGAGGTCCGCCCCGGTCTCGAGGTCCGCGACGAACGGCTTCTCCACCAGCACATGCACGCCCTCGTCGAGACACTGACGGACGGTGTCGGCGTGAAAGCGCGTCGGGACCACGACCGAGACCGCATCGGCCGAGTCAAGGAGCTCGTCCTTCGGGAGCACGCGCGTGTCGTACCGGTCCGCGACCTCGGCAGCCCGGTCGGGATCCGCGTCGGTGACTCCTACGAGGTCGACGTCCGGCAGGGAGTCGTAGATCCGCGCATGGTTGACGCCCATCGAGCCGACGCCGACGACGCCGACGGCGAGCGGGTCGGTCGCCGTCACGCGACCACCTCCACGTAGTCCCGAACGGCGGTGACGATCCGTTCGACGTCCGTCGTCGAGAGGGAGGGGTGAACGGGGAGCGAGAGAACCTCGTCGGCGACCGCCTCAGCCCGGGGGGCGCTCGCGTCGACGTGGTCGTAGGCCCCCTGTTCGTGGACCGGCGTCGGGTAGTAGACTCCGGTTCCGATGCCGTCCTCGTCCAGGTGTGCCCGCAGCCCGTCGCGGTCCGATGTTCGGATCGTGTACTGGTGGTAGACGTGGGTCCGTCCGTCCGGCACGACCGGTGTCTCGACGGGCGTCGCGGCGAGCCCCTCGGTGAGCTGTGCCGCGTGTTCTCGTCGGCTCGCGGTGAACGAGGGGAGACGTTCGAGCTGTGCGCGACCCAGTGCCGCGGCGATGCTCGTCATCCGGAAGTTGTGTCCCACGACGGCGTGTTCGTACCCCTCGTTGCGGCCGTGATCGACGAACTGGGCCGCACGCTCGGCGACGTCCGTGCGGTCGGTCGTGATCATACCTCCCTCGCCCGTAGTCATATTCTTCGTGGGGTAGAAGGAGAAGCAGGCGGCGTCGCCGAAGGAGCCGACGGGCTGGCCGTCGATCGTGGCACCGTGCGCCTGGGCGGCGTCCTCGACGACCGCGAAGTCGTACTCCTCGGCGAGGTCGAGGATCCGCGGCATATCGGCCGGGAGACCGTAGAGGTGGACCGGCACCACCGCGTCGACCTGCTCGCCGGCCCGCAGCCGGCGCTCCAGCGCGTCGGGGTCGATATTGTACGTCTCGGCGTCGATGTCGACAAACGCCACCTCCGCGCCGCAGAACGAGACGGCGTTGGCGGTCGCGATGTACGTGAACGGTGTCGTGAGCACGCGGTCGCCCGGTTCGACGCCGACCGCGTGACGCGCCGCGTGGAGGGCGGTCGTCCCGTTCGAGGTCGCGACCCCGGGGGCGGCGTCGCAGTAGTCGGCGAACTCCGACTCGAAGGCGCGCACCTCCGGGCCGTCGGCCAGCATTCCGCTGTCCAGTACTGCCGTGACGCGCTCGTGCTCGTCGTCTCCGATGATAGGGTTTGCGATGTTGATTGTCATCGTATCTGGTTAGGTCCGTCGAGGTTCGGGGGCAGCTCGCGGTGTTCCGCGGGGGAGCCGACGGCCAGCGTGTTCGGTGGTACGTCCCGTGTGACGACGGCGCCAGCCGCGACGAATGACCCCTCTCCGATCGTGACGCCGGGGAGGATCGTCGCGTTCGCGCCGATCGAGACGTGGTCCTCGAGGACGGGACCGGCCAGGTCGACCTCCGTACGGATGGGATAGGGGTCGTTCGTGAGCACCGCTCCCGGACCGACGAACACGTCGTCGCCGATCGTTGTCTCTCGGGGGATGTAGACGTCGGTCTGGAGGCTGACGCCCGACCCCACGGTCACGTTCCCGTCGATCACGACGTCGGTCCCGACCAGGACGTCGTCCCCGATCGTGGTTCCCTCCCTGATCAGGACGCCGTGTCCGGTGGTGAGGTCGTCTCCTAACTCGACGTCGTGGTAGAGGATGCTGCCAGAGCGGACGGTCGCCCGGTCACCGATCACCGGCGGGGTACCATCGCCGTAGCCGAGCTGGACGTCGTCGTCGATCGACGGGTCGCGTCCGATGTCGGCAGTCACGAGAGCCACCCTCGTGATGTCGACTGTCGGCCGTGGCGGTTCAGATGGTGATTTACGGTTGTCATATAATCGTCGTTTGACTATCGCGACAACTTGGCCTTTTCGTGAAAGGGTTTTGTTATTGACGACTTTAATTGCATGCCGCCGTGTGCGTGAGACGATCTAGCGACGCCTCGCTCGAATGCCCAACGCGGCCACTCGAATCCGACTCCGGGGCCGCTCCACGCGACACTCCGGTATACCGACCGCTTAACTGCCTTCGTCGACGGAACGCGCGAAGCGATACCGTGAGTCCGGGGACGGGAACGGATCCGCTAGCCTCGGCGGTACCCGACGCTTCGCTGCCCCCATAGGCATCAGCGGTCGTCGGGCATACCATCGAGCATCCCGAGCGTCGTCGCCAGCGTGGCCCCCGTTTTGACCACAGTGTGTTCGGCAGACGAGCCGACGTACCGGCCGGGGAGGGCGATCCGCCGGAGCTCGCGGGCGATCCGCTCGATCCGCGGGATGTTCATCTTCTCGAGGTAGAGCATCCGGTGGGTCCCCAGTTTGTAGTGTTTCTTCCACAGGTCGAGCACCGACTCGGCGTAGCAGTGTCGGACGAGGAGATCGGGATCGTAGTGGATGTCGTACGCCTTGTTCACCCGGTAGCCGAGTTCGGTGTCCTCGTGTCCCCAGCGGAAGTCCTCGTCGAACAGACCGACGACGTCGAACACGTCACGACGGATTGCCATGTTACAGCTGACGAGGTGGTCGACCGACCGCGGCTCGTCGCCGTAGTCGTAGTACGTGGTGAACTCGGCGAACACGTCGTCGAACGGATGTACGATGCGGCCGGCGACGACCGGGTGTTCGTCTAGCGCCCGGGACGCCGCGGCCAGATACCCCTCACACGGGTACGAGTCGTCGTCGAGGAACACGAGTTTGTCGCTCGACGCCTCCCGAATCCCCGCGTTCCTGGCCGCCGAGGCTCCGGGGTCGTCCCGGACGATGATTTCGTAGTCATCGAACTCACTGTCCTCGAAGATCGGCACGCACGCGATCTCCTCGCGCGACTTCAGTGTCGGAACGATGACGCTCAACTCGACCATTGGTCGTTCTTTGTTCGGCAATCGTGACTAAAGTAAGAAGCGTGATAACCGCGCTGACGTCGCAGAGGGCGGTGCGGTCGCTCCCGGTAGACACGTTGATCGACGTAGTGGACGACCGTCGCGTGCTGCTCTGTTTGTGAGGGCGCCCGTACGCCTGGGTCGGTCCTCCCTGGCCGACACGGACGACTCCGGGTGACGAACGGGGGCTGACGCTCCGCGTACGAGCCGTGACGACGGCCAGCGGTCCGTGGGGTCGCCCATCTCCCACGCCGAGAACCGGGCGCCCGCGATGGGCCACCGGTCCTCCTGGAGGGGCACGACGCTCTTGGTGCCGTGGACCCTGTTTCCGACACGGAAACCGGTGCTCTCTCGGGCCGGTCCTGCGCGACTGTCGTAACGAACCACGAGCCGTCCGATAGGCTGTCCACCAGTACGGAAGGTGACGTACTCGAACATGATCACGGGTGGTTTGGGAGTCGACGGAGCGTCGCTCGGGTGGTCCCGGAAGGCACACGCGACGATCACACATCTCCCGACCGCACCGACTGGGAAGCGATGGCGTCCTCGAACAGCCTGGCCGACGACGGTGGAGTCTCGTTCGCACAGGGTCACCTACAGACTTCTGAACGAGGTCCTCGACAACCGGACCGGCCAGATAGCCGCCGTCACGGCTGACCGCGGCGAATTGCTCGGCGAACGCGGCCTGCTCGCGCGCACGTTGGTTAGACAAATCAGCCCTGACGACCGTCTGGTCGTGGTCGCCGGACTAGACGACCAAGAGAGGGTCGATCCGTCGACGACATTGGTCCCGCACGTCGACGTGATGCAGACGAGCTGCACTGTGTGTGGAACCGGCGCCGACCGCGAGAAACCGAGCCCTTCGACGGGCACTCGTAGCCGCCGGGACAAGCCGGGTCGGCGACGAGTGAGAACGGTACACGTGAGACACAGACGCGTCCGGTTCCGGCGTTAACAGCAGTTTAACCCGGTTCGTGGGAGCCGAGCGAACGCCGGAGGATGGCTGTAGCGGCCGACCGCTGACGCGGCGTGAGCGGGCCGCGCTTCCGCGCTCGCGGACGGGTCGCCGAGCGGGACGACGAGGTGCACGACGGATAATCAGCGATTAGCAAAGACAGCAGAACCAGGTGTCCAAAACGAGAATGAACCGTCGCACGCGATCAACGATACACCCGGTCAGCTCACCACTCGGGGGAGCGAATGACCCGACCGCTTGAGCTCGGTCTGCTCGGGGTCGGGGGGATCGGCAAGGTCCACCTCCAGTCCGCACAGCACGTCGACGGCGTCGACGTCGTCGCCGTCGCCGACGCAATCGAGGAGAACCGACACGGCGCGGCCCGGATGGGTGCCGACCGAACGTACGAGGACTATACCGAACTGCTGGCGTCGGAGTCGCTCGACGTCGTCGTCGTGGCGCTCCCGCCGTTCCTCCACGCCGACGCGACGGTCTCGGCCGCGGAGAGCGGCTGTCACGTGTTCGTCGAGAAGCCGTTCGCTCGCACGACCGCCGAGGCCGACCGGATGATCGACGCCGCCCGCGAGGCGGGCGTCCACGTCGGCGTCGACCACACGGTCCGGTACCAGCCCGACATCCAGCAGATGAAAGAGCGGTACGACGCGGGCCACCTCGGCCACGTGCCGCAGTGTAGTATCGTGCGGGTGAACAACGGGCCGTTCTTCAGCCCGCCGGATCCGGTCGGCGCGTCGGACTGGCAGCTCGATCCGAGTGCAACCGGCGGCGGCGCGCTCATGGACCTCGGCGTTCACCTGTTCGACGTGCTCTCGTGGTTCTTCGGCGATCTCTCCGTGGAGTACGCACGAACCGACAACCAGCTACAGATCCCCTACGAGGACACCGCCACGGTCGTCTTATCGAGTGAGGCCGAGACGGTGGCCGTGCTCCGGTGTGGTTTCTACCAGTGGGAGACGCCGCCGGACGTGAACATGAACTTCCAGCTCGACGGTGTGGTGGAGACGCTCTCCAACACCGACTTCACACCGGACAACTTCACCGCGTACGCCGGGAAGTCGGCCGTCGAGAACCTGAAACGGCGGTTCGACGGGGAGGACCCCGAGTACTTCAAACCGACGTTCTTCTACCGCGCACACTACCTGGCGCTGAAGGACTTCCTGACGGCCGTCCTGGCCGACGAGGCCCCCCCAGTCGGAGCCGACCAGGGCCGGCGAATGATCGAACTGGTCGAGGAGTCGTACCGGCAGGCTGGACAGGAACTCCCGGCGATCGAGGTGGCCGATGAGTGACATCGTCGGGCGGTCGTGCGACCTTGACGCCGACGCCGACGCCGACGGTGTCCGGGCGCGTCTCTCGGAGCTGTTCGACGCGATTCCGGTCGATACGGAGGGAACCGTCTCGCTCCTCGTCGACGCACACTACCCCTTCCACCCGAGCACGGGCCTCGTCACCAACCCACTCGTGACGGAGGCGGCCATCGAGGTCCTGCAGGACCGGGGCGCGTCGGTCACGCTCTGGTGTCCGTCCGGGGGACAGTTCACCAGCCAGCAGTGCGTGTCGTACCTGGGCTACGACGGGGTTCTCGACCGAACGGGCGTCGACCTGGTCGACCCGGACTTGGTAGAGACGGTGACGCGGACGGTGGCAGTCGGCTCGGAGACCGTGGAGCTCTCGCTCGCTGCGCCGCTCGTCTCGGAGACGGTCGTGGCCGTACCGACGCTCCGACGGGAGGGCTCAGGCGCGACGACGACGGGAGTGGAGCTGACCGCCCGGAGCGCCCTGGGCCACGAACCGACGACCGACGAGATCGCCGCCGTCGCCGCTGCCTGCCCGCCAGACGTGACGGTTCTCGACGGGACGTACGCCTTCGCCGGCCGTCCCTGTTCACCGCGGGTTCTCCTCGCGGGTGCCGAGGCACCGGCGGTCGACCGCGTCGCGGTGTGGCTCGTCGGCGGAGCTATCGAGGAGACGTACCTCGACGCCTGGGGCGTGGAGTCGGAACCGCCCACAGTCGACGGAGTCGACCTGACCGCACTCAGGGAGACGATCGAACAGCCGGGCGACGATACCTTCACCAAGCCGCCCTCACGCGCGGTGGAGTACGGCTACCGGCTCTACACCCGGGTGAGCGGAGACCTCGTGCCACCGCAGTTCCTCCCGGAGTCGGACAAATGAGCGGAGAGACGCTCGTCACCGGCGCGACGGGGTTCCTGGGGACACACCTCTGTGCGGCGCTCTGCGAGGAGGGCGAGACGGTCGGGGCGACCCGGCGGTCGTCGTCGACCGTCGGGCGTCTCGACGACCTGTCGCTACGGTGGCACGAGGTCGACGTGCTCGACCCGGACGCCGTGCGGACAGCAGTCGACGGATACGACCGGGTGTACCACCTCGCCGGGGTCGGACTCCAGAACGCGGACGCCGAAACGGTCCGGCGGGTCAACCGCGACGGGACGCGGAACGTGCTCGCGGCCGCCCACGAGGCCGATGTCGACCGGGTCGTGTTCACGAGCACGGCCGGGACGCGACGGGCTGACGGTGTCGCCGACGAGACGGATCTGGCGACGCCCATCGGGGCGTACCAGGAGGGCAAGGCATCGGCCGAGCGGGCGGTCGAGCAGTACACTAGGCGCGGACTCGACGTCGTCACGGCTCACCCGACATCGGTGTTCGGACCGTACGACACGTCGTTCACCGCTCGCTTGTTCAGCCTCGTCACCGACCCGAAGGGCATCGTCCACCCACCCGGTGGGGCGAGCATCGTCGACGTCGACGACGTGGTGGCCGGACTCGTCGCCGCGATGGAACGCGGCCGGTCGAACGAACACTACATTCTGGGCGGGGAGAACCTCCATTACCGCGACGCACTGGCGATCATCGCGGAGGTCACCGGAGGACGCAGACCACTCGTCGAACTCCCGGCGCCGCTCATCCACGCGATCGGCCCGGTCGTGGGCGCGGCGAACCGGACGTTCGGCCTGCGGCTGTTCCCGTTCAACCGGGAGATGGCCGGCCTCGCCACGAGTACCCATTTCTACTCGTCGCGGAAGGCGAGCGAGGAACTCGACTACGAGTACACGCCGTTCCGCGAGGTCGTCGCCGACGCTTGGGACTGGTACCGGTCGACCGAGTCCTGATCGGCTCTCGGTTCCGTTCCCCCAGTTCTCATCTCTTCGTCTCCGTTCGTCCGAGTAGTTCCGGCCGGTCTGACTCCGCTTCGATCTGCCGTGGTCCCGGTCGTGTCGTGCGTCTGGCCGTCGCTCGATTTAGTCCCGCCGCCGGTCCTCCCCGCCCCGGCCTACCGGTCACCTCGTACCGCGTTCGCGAGCGACCGCCCGTGGGTGCGCGAACACCGCTCGGGACTCATCCCCCTCTTACGGCGCGGCGCCGCGCCGGAGTTCGGGCGTAGACGTGGACGCGAACGTGGTCGAAACGTGTGCGATGCCAGACGTGCGCCGCCGAGTCACGCAGTGTATCGGCCACTGTCGATAGTTCTACCCCGTACGAGACGGTTTCGTGGCCGAAGTCGAACACCTCCGCGGCGTCGAGGTCGAGACGGTCGGCCGTGACGCCGCGGACGAAGTGCCGCGCTCCTGGCGGCGTGTGGGTGATCTGGCGGTCGAGGGCGGGCGTCCGCGACCGACCACGGATTGGAGCGCCATTGGAGGTAGACCTCGACCACGTCGGGCACAACGCCGTTCGACAACGGACCGGCGTGGCTGTCTCGAAGGGGAAAAGCGCCGGCGACCACGTTTGCACCATCGTCTCGGCGGTCGTTGACGGGGGCGGTCCGACCAACACCGAGCCCCCTCGACGAAACTGTAAGAATATAATAAAAATCTATTTACATATGTTGTGATATACGTTTGGAACGTTATGCTCAAACCGTCAAGAGGTTTGATCTCCCGGCGAGAGATGCTCCGGGCAGGAGGAATCGGTGTCGGTGCTTCGCTGGGCCTCGTAGGGACCAGTGCCGCCGACGACGACGTGGTTCCCTTCGACCAGCCGATCACGATTACGGAGGCGGACTCGGGTAAGACGTTCCGCCAGGTGGCCGACATCACCAGCGACACCGTAGTCGTCCAGTTCGAGATGGACGCGACCATCGAAGACGTCACTATCGACGGCAACGGGTACACCATCGTCGATGGGCGGATCGCCGGCAACTCCGCCCTGAGTGGCTCCCTCGACGACATCGAGATCCGGAACGTCCACCTCGATGGGGGTTCCATCTCTCTGCAGGGTGTCGGTCCGCTCACCCTCCGGAACAACGTCGTCGACGCGGTGGACATCTGGTACGCCAGCGACGTGCGCATCGTGGACAACACGATCGTTTCGGAAGGGAGGGGCGGCGGACTCTCTTTCACCGAGAACCTCGGCGATTCCGTCATCGAGAACAACGTCGTCTCGGGTATCGGCATGTCCATCGACGACTACGGGTCACACCGGATCGCGGACAACGTCGTCTTCGGCGGGATTTTCTACCAGAACGCGTCCGGGAGTCCCGAAGGGATGGACGTCCTCCGGAACTACCTCACTGAGGGCGGAATCTATCTCGAAGGCGCCTACGGGTACCTTGAGATCGCTCAAAACACCGTCGTTGGAAGCCCCAGAGATGGGTTGAATAACGTCGACAGTACCGTGGACGAGCTCGTCGGAAACAGCTTCATTGACAACAGCGAGAGGGCCGTCAGGGCGCCCGTCTACACCGCCACCGATAACATCGCGGCGATGAACGGCAGCCACGGATTCGAGCTCTGGTCGTCCGGGTACGTACGCCGCAACCTCGCGGTCGGAAACGGTGGCGACGGCTTCGTCGCCGAGGGGAACGGCGTCTACCAGCGAAACGTCGCGACCACGAACGGCGACGCCGGCTTCAGATTGCGCCGTCTCGACGATGCGAAGCTGAAGTTCAACCGTTCGACGGGGAACGACGGCGACGGGGTCATTCTGGACGAGAGCACCGGAAACAGGTTCCGACGGAACCTCGTGACCTCGAACGGCGGCAGCGGGGTGACGTTGACCGCCGCGACCGGTAACGACCTGACCGGCAACAACGTCTGTGCGAACACAGGCGAAGCGGTAGCCGTCGACGACGAGTCGACCGGCAACCGCTTCGCGAACAACGTCACCTGCTAACCGATGAGCCGACTCGGGTCCCGGACAGCGCGGGTGACACTCCCTCGATCACGTGCTTCACCTCGTCGCGGACGACGTGGTCGTCTTCCTTACCCACCGGACGGTCTAGGGGACAGTCCGGAACCCCTGCGTCCTGGCTGCCCCCACGAACGAAGCGGAACGGGGCACGACCGAGAGCGGTTGAGAACGTGTCCGTGGACTGCTGTGCCGGACGCGCTACACGCCCAACTCTCTGCGTAACGACAGTGCCCGGTCGCTTCTGCCGTGCTCCGAGTCCGCGTGTGACGAGTCCGTCCGAGGTTCGTTCGGGATGGACGGTACGGCACCGCTGCGGCAACAGAACAGAGTTACTAAGTCCCTTCGAGACGGAGTATACAAGTGAATGACTGATTCGGGTATGGAGACGTCTCGGAGACGGCGGTTTCTTCGGACGCTCGGCGCCGTCGCAGGAGGCGTCGGTCTCGCCGGGTGTTCGGGATCGCCGCTGGAAGGGTCTTCGAATACGCCTAGTCCCGATCCCCCGACAGAGACGACCCCGAACACTCCTGAAGAGGAGCCCTCCACCAACTCCGTCGGCATCTCGTTTGACCGGACGGTCGACATCGTCGATCAGTACGACGCGGACCCGACCGGCAAAGAGCCGATAAACGAGGCCGTCAAGGAGGCTATGAGCGAGGGGACTCTGATCAAGTTCCCCGAGGGGAGATACCAACTCTCCGAGCCGCTGTTGATCACGCACGACCGCGTCGGGTTCGTCGGCGTCGGCAACGCACGTCTCATGATCCCGACCAACTACGTGGGACCGTTCGTTCAGACGGAGCGCCTGGGTGTAGAGAACACCGACCCGGCCGACGCGTTCCTGTTCAAGAACCTCAACGTCGGTATGGCAGGACCGAACCGCAGCGGACATATGCATCTCGACTGTCCCAGCCGGTTCTACGTCGAGAACGTCACCTACCTCGGCCGCGGAGTCAGTACGGGGTACGCCTTCAACGTCTCGGTGAGGGATCCGAACGGGACGGGCGTGCTTCGAAGCGTGACAGTTAAACAGGGCAGCCGTCCCGATGTGTACAACAGCGGGAACGGTCGGATCGGCGTGTGGGCCGGACTCTCGCACCAGGGGACGCTCCGCGTCGAGAACTGCGACTTCCGCGAGTTCGGGAACAACGGGCTGTACACGGGCCGAACGCCCGGAAAGGTCCAGGTCACGAACAGCTACTTCCTGAACAACAACGTGTCGTCCGTCCGGATCTCGGGGAAGGGCTCCTACGTCGAAGACTCCCTCATCGAGGTCGACTTCCGGAAGTACGATGGGCCGAAACTCACGAACACGGACAAGGCGTTCAACCTCCGTGGGGTGTTCATCGACGGTTCGACCGGCTACAGCGGCGTACCGGCGTTCCCCGCCGGTGCGGAGGTGCGGAACTGCGAGATCCGCATTCTCAACATACCGTCGAGTGCCAACTCGGCCGGCGCCATAAATCAGTTCGGGACGTCACGGAGCCTGCGAGTGGTCGACACCAAAATCCGCGTGGATACCCCGAAAACCCCTGCTATCGCCCGCGCGCGACCGGGGAGCGTCAACTATCGGCCGGACATGAAGACTCCACCTAAACCCCACTGGACGAAGCTCGAGAACGTCGTTATCGAGGGTAAGAGCAACCAGGGTGAGGCGATCAGGCTCCGCCAGGCCGATGGGTCCGTCATCAGGAACTGCCGGATCGAACAGTCGGGGCAGGATCGCGACGGGGTACGTCTCGTCAACTGCCGGAACGCCCTCTTCGACGGAGGCGTCATCAGGACGACCCGGTTTCCGATCGTCGTCCAGTACGATACGACGATGGACGGCCCGGGGGTACAGTTCGAGGAGGTCCCCGAGGTCGCCAGCGCGGTCGAGAGCAAGGGGGGGCTGAAGAACGCCTCCCCGTTCGAACAGTCACAACTGGGCATCGGTCCGGACCAGAAGAAGTGGTACGTCGTCCAGCTTGACGAGACGGGTGTCAGCGGGTTCGACCAGACGCAGTAACTGCAGTGCAGAGCGTCGAGCCCGAGTCGTCGCTGATCGATTCGATTCGTCGACCGGAGCGAGACACGAGCACTGCTTACGAGTCCGTAGCGTCCGACCGCGACCAAGTCCGTGCTCGTGAGTCGGTTCCGACTACGAAACGGACCGCTGTCGGACGTCACGGGCGAGACGGCGGACGGACTCGTAGACCGGTCTCCCGCCGAGGGTGACGAACAGATACAGATACGGTTTGATCGCGACTGGGTCGTACCGGATGGTCTTCAAGGCGTACCGGCGGGCGAGTTTCATCTCCCCCTGTTCGATCGCTTTCGGAACGAGCTTGGCGGTGCGTTCCCGGAGGAATTCCCGCTCGTACGCGTGGCCGTAGTCGGCCGCGAGACCTCGATACTTGTCGATGAGCACCTGGTGTGCGTCGACGGCGTTCTCGAAGTCCCCCGAGAGCCGGTTCTCACTGTCCACGTGGCGTTTCAGGAGCGGTTCGTCGATACTGTCGAACTCGCAGTGACGCGAGAGGCTGAACAGCCAGTCGCGGTCCTCCCACATCGAGAGCCGGTCGTCGAACCGTTCCCCGGTGTCTTCAATCAGGCGCGCGTCCACGAGGAGCGTTCCGGTGGGACCGATTCGCCGGCCACGAAACATCTCCCCGGTGACGTCGCCGGTCGTGGTCGGGACCACTCGGTTCACTGGACGTCCGTCCTCCACGTAGATCTGTCCGGTGTAGACGACTCCCACCGCGTCGTCCGCCCGGATCGCCGCCACCTGTTTCTCCGTCTTCGAAGGCAACCACTCGTCGTCGTCGTCCAAGAAGGCGACGTACCGTCCGGACGCGGCGTCCAGTCCCGTGTTGCGGGCCGCCGCGACGCTGTCGTGGCCGCCACGCCTGACGCGGGTCACGGAGACGATGCTCCCCGGCGGGTCGCTGTCGATCCGTTCGGAGATCCCCTCGGCGGAGTCGTCGACGACGACGAGTTCGATGTTGTCGTACGTCTGCTCGGCGATGCTCTCGATGGCGTCGAAGAACAGCGACTCGCGGTCGCCACACGTCAGTACGATCGCGCTCACTAGCGGCGCCCCGTCCTCCTCGTTCTCATCCCCCGTCATACCGTACTGTTCTCCCTCGGAACATTATGAAACTGATTATTCTCCCTCGGCTACACAATCGGTGGAGCGGCGAGCGCTGTGGGCCGAGTCGCCTGAACCGACGAGCACGATTCACTGAGTCACTCCATGTAGCCGAGTCCGCGGAGTCTGTCTTCGACGTCCGAGAAGTTCCCGGAGACCGCAGTGTCCTCCCGGTCGCTCTCGGCGTACTGTGCCGTCGTGATCGGCGTCTCGGCCGGCGCCGATCCCGGCGCGAAGATCTCGTCCATGACCCGACCATCCGACCTTTCGGAAACCGGGGCGCCGACCGCGTGGAGAAGGGTCGGGGCCACGTCGACCAGCGTCGCGTCCTCGGGCGTGCTCCCCGCGGCGATGTCGGGGCCGAACGCGAAGACGACACCCTCGCGGCGATGGTCTGCGATCTTCTCACCCGGCGGGCTGAACCAGCTGTCGGTGAGTCTCGACGAGACTCGGTAGCCCGGGCGAGCGTCGACGACGACGTCCGGTGCGTCCTGATCGCGGGGGTACAGCTCCGCCCCGTCGCGCACCTCCAGAACGCGCTCGCCGGTATCGGGGTCCTCAAGCTCGCGGAGCGTCTCGAGGACGGTCGCCCGCGTCGCCGCCCGCTCGGCCTCCGAAACGGTCCCCTGGTCGAACCGTCGCGTGTCGTTTACGAACACGCTCCCCATCCCCTGGAGGAAGGCTCGCGTCTCGGACGGTTCGATGTCGTAGAGGTTGTGGTCGCCGGGGATCTGGTCGGCTACCGAATCGACGACGGACTTCGGGAGGAGTTGGACGAGCGTGTCTTCGTCGAGTCCGACCCGTTCGAGTCCCCCGAGCACTCTGTCTTTGTCTATGCCCACTGCCGACATCATCCCTCGAACGCCCTGTTCGCCTTTGGTCGAGAGCAGCCCCTCGTCCCGCAGTACGGCGTTGACGTTGACGGACTTCTCCACGGTGCCGAACCCGTGATCGGAGACTACGAACAGCGTGTACCCGTCCTCAGCACAGAACTCCATCACTTCGCCCAGGATCTCGTCGAGGAACTGGTAGTGCTCCAAGAGGGCCGATTCCTCCCAGAGGAGGTGCTGGAGGCGGTCGGGGGCGGTGTAGACGAAGAACAGCAGCCGCCACTCCTCGCGGTCCATCAGCAGCCGCATCAGCTCCCGGCGGCTCTCGGCCAGCTCGCGGATGTCGCGGCGGAAGGCCGTCTCGCGCCCCACGTAGTTGCTCCAGTCGAGACCGATTCGGTAGTCGGGGATCTGCTGACGGATCTCCTCGCCGAGTTCGGGCGGGTGGGTGAACGTCTCGCCGAGCGAGGGAGTCATCATACCGGTCACCATCGCCCCATCGATCTCCGTCGGTGGGTACGTCATGGGGACGTTCGCGACGGCGGCCGGAGACAGCATCTCCCAGAGGCACGGTCGTCTGAGGTCGTTCGACGTGTACGGGCTCTGCCGGTACTCGGAGTCGAGCTTCATGAACTCGTAGAGCCCGTGCTGGTCCGCGCTCGTCCCGGTCGCGATCGTCGGCCACGCGATCGGCGTGTTCGCGGGAACGGTGCTCGATAGCGGTCCCGCGGCCCCCTCGTCGATCAGCCGCGAGAAGTTCGGTAGCCGACCCTCCTCCACCCACTCCTCGACGAGATACCAAGGCATCCCATCGAAGCCCAGCACGAACGCCTGCGAGTGATCCGGCGTCATTGTTCGTGCTCCGCTGTTCCTCCAGTGCTTACTTTGTTAGTACGTGTATACTCGCTACTACGGGTTCGGGCGGCGAGGCGGGGGAGCCGTCTCCGGCCCGTCGGCCGCTGCAGCCGGCCCTTCGTACGCCGCGGGCCGTTCGGAGCGATCGCCATGGCGGACGGGTCGGCCCGACGATACAAAACAGCTAATAAGCGCATAACGAACTATTTCCACTCCAACAGTGAGTTCACACGTGACTGAGCGTATCGATCGGATGGCGCTCGTGCTCGAGTCGCTCGTCGTCGTCGGGCTTCTCGCGTTCGCTGTCTATCTCGTCGTCGTGCTACCGCCCGCGAACCCGCTTCGGCTCATCGCGACGCTCGTCGTGGTGCTCCTCCTGCCCGGGTACGCCATGTTGACGCTTCTGTTCCCCGCGCGGGAGCGCGACAGCGACATGGCCGGCGGCTCGCGGGCGTCGCTCGGCTGGATCGAGCGGGTCGCGCTCTCGTTCGGGTTGAGTCTCGCCCTCGTCCCCCTGATCGGGTTCGTCTTTTCGGCGACCGGGATGCCGCTACGGGCACGGCCTATCCTGACGCTCGTCGGTGGGGTGACTGTCGTCGCCTTCGTGCTCGGGTTCGTCCGTCGACTCCGTCTCCCCTCGGAGGAACGGTACGCGCTGCCGCTCGCGACGTCCTTCACACGGTACCGGTCGTGGCTTACCGGCGGCACGGCTACGGACGCGGCACTCAACATCGCCCTGAGTCTGGCGATCATCGTCGCGGTCTCTGGGCTTGCGTTCGGGTTCGCGCTCCCGGCGCGGGAGAGTTCGTACACGCAGGTCTCGCTGCTGCAGGTGACCGACGACGGCGGACTCGTCGCTGCAGACTACAACACGACGTTCACCCGCGGAGAGTCTACGGAGTACGTCGTGGAGGTAGCCAATCAGGAGAACGAGCCGGTCCAGTACACCGTGGTCGTCCAGCAACAGACCCTCGTCGAACGCGAGGGCGGAGAGATGGTGACGGTCGCCACATCGACGGTCACGCAGTTCCAAGGCGAGGTCGGACACGGTCAGACCTGGCGCATCAGGCACAGGTTCTCGCCGGACGTCAGCGGCGAGCGAACCCGGCTCGTGTACCTCGTCTACCGTGGGCCACCGCCAGCGAACCCCTCGGTCGAGTCGGCGTACCGGTATCTCGTCCTCTGGTACGACCTGGAATAGACGCGCTGAGACCTACCAGAGCCACTCGGACCCGCCCCCGTTTCATTCGAGCTGACGGCCCTCTCCGGCCGTGGTCTCTCACCCTCGTCCCCGGACTCGCACGGGTACCGTCTCGATGTCGTCCCCCTCGGGTTACTCGGACCGTTCTGCTCGTGGCACGTCTCGGGCCCAGTTCCAGTCCTTCTATAGTAGCGTTCGAAGCTCTTCGCAGCCGGCTGCGTCGCTCTGGCCGTTCCAGCGGGCTCGCCGCAGGTCTTAGCAATCGAGTGGGTAGATCCTTTCAAACTCTACTGTAGTCCATCCAGCTGCTGTGTTGAATAGCGATCTAATCTGTCGATATCGCTGCTTTAGAAGGGTGAAGCCGAGGAACTCGATTCTGACTTATGGAAGTCGACCTCCTCGACTTCGTTGAACGGTGTC
>JBEPYA010000067.1:0-16582 GCA_041641615.1 Salinigranum sp.
CCGTCGGCTACGGAGCCGACCTCCTGGACGACCACTGGGACCTCGTTCGAGATATCGTCGACTACGTCTGCGACGTCTGG
The DNA here is from genome assembly GCA_041641615.1 of Salinigranum sp. Taxonomy (GTDB): domain Archaea; phylum Halobacteriota; class Halobacteria; order Halobacteriales; family Haloferacaceae; genus Salinigranum. The sequence goes on from JBEPYA010000067.1 coordinate 81, forward strand.
AACGAGCCCGACGTCGGCATCTGGGAGATGCGTGGCGACCCCGAGCAGTTCGTCTACTCGAAGGTGATGTGTTGGGCCGCGCTCGACCGAGGTATCGATCTCGTCAAATCCAGCGACCTCGCCGTCGACGGGGCGGTCGAGCGCTGGCGACAGACGCGAGCGGAGGTTCACGAGACGGTACTCGAACGGGGATACAACGAGGAGCTCGGGAGCTTCGTCCGCTCGTTCGAGGAGAGCGACAAGCTCGACGCAGCGGTGCTCCGCATTCCGGCTGTCGGATTTCTCCCCGGCGACGACCATCGGATGGTGAGTACCGTCGAGACGATACTGGACCGGCTCACGACGTCCGACGGACTGGTCGACCGGATCGAGGGGGAAGACGGGTTACCGGGTACCGAGGGGCGGTTCGTCGTCTGTTCGTTCTGGCTGGTCGACGCACTGATCGAGGCAGGGCGAGTCGACGAGGCGGTGGCACTCTTCGAGGACGTCTGTGGATTCGCCGGCCCCCTCGGCCTCCTCGCCGAAGAGCTCGACGGGGAGACGGGGCGGCACCGGGGGAACTTCCCGCAGGCGTTCAGCCACATCGGCGTTCTCACCAGTGCCCTCTCGCTCGCCGAGCACGCCGGAGCCGACCAGTCCGCGCCAGAACAGTACCCCCCGAGACGCGCTCGCGATCGAACCCCAACGGCGTACTCGGGACAACAGGAGACGACCCACTACGAGGACCGAGACCGATAACACGACCATGTCACACGAAACTCAGGACGGAGATGACGAACAAGAGCCGGGCGATATGATGCTCAACCACCCGGTGAAAGAGAAGTGGATCCAGTACGGCGTCATCTCGTTGGGCGTCTGGCTGATCTTCAGCCCGATGACCTTCAGCTACGAGAGCGTCTGGCTGACCTGGAGCGACATCGTCGCCGGGACTTTACTCGTCGCGTTGAGTACGATCACGATCCGTCGGGACAACCCGTGGGCCTCCTACGCCAACGGGTTCGTCGGCTTCTGGCTGTTGATGGCTCCGCTCGTCTTTCACGCTCCGACGGCGGCGGCGTACCTCAACGACACGCTCGTTGGCGTGTTGGTGATCACGTTCTCGATCATCGTGATGATGCGTATGGAGATGGCCGGCGGGGGCGTCCCGCCGGGGTGGTCGTACAACCCCTCGACCGCGGCTCAGCGCGCGCCGCTCATCGCGCTGGCCATCTTCGGGTTCGTCACCTCTCGATACATGGCCGCCTACCAGCTCGGCTACATCGACGCCGTCTGGGACCCCGTCTTCGGCGACGGGACCCGACAGATCCTCGACTCACAGCTGTCCGCAGCGTTTCCCGTCTCCGACGCCGGTCTCGGTGCGGTCGCGTACGCTCTCGAAGGCCTGATGGGATTCATGGGCGACAATACCCGCTGGCGGACGATGCCGTGGATGGTGACGTTCTTCGGCATCGTCGTGATTCCGCTCGGGTTCGTCCAGGTGCTCCTGGTCATCTCCCAGCCCATCCTCGTCGGCGCGTGGTGTACGCTGTGTCTGCTGTCGGCGTTCGGGATGCTCTGGATGATCTCGCTGTCGTTCGACGAGGTCGTCGCCATGTTCCAGCTGCTCAAACGGCGGACGGACGAGGGTGCGTCGCTCTGGCACGCCTTCTGGATGGGCGGCAAACTCTCCGAGGAGGACGCCGGTCTCCCGGGCGAGACGCGGGACGACCGGGACCGCCCCGCGGGGATGTTTTGGGGCGTCTCCCTCCCCTGGTACCTCCTCGGCGCGATGGCGTTAGGGTTCTGGCTGATGCTCTCGCCGGCGGTCTTCGGGACCGAGGGACTGCTGGCCGACAGCAGTCACCTGATCGGGGCGCTGATCGTCTCCTTCACCGTGATGGCGACGGCCGAACCGGCACGTGCGCTCCGATTCGTCAACGTCCCGCTCGGCGCGTGGGTCGTCGCGGCGCCGTTCCTGCTCGGCGCGCCGTCGACGCTGGCGACGCTGAGCGGTGTCGTCGTGGGCGTCGCGCTCGTCGGGCTCAACCTCCCGACGGGGACGATCCGCGACCGGTACGGCTTCTGGCAGGAGTACATCGTCTAGCGCGGTCCCGTCTCTGCGGCAGTCGACCCGCGGTCGGCCGGGAACCGCACGATCGGAGCGTTCGTGAACCCGCTGCGAACAACGACCTCACCCCCACACAGCCCGCACCGGGGCCGGGGTCATCAGAGTGCCGCGAGACCCAACCGAATCCCCTTCGACTGGGCGACGACGGACGCATCGACGACGTGAACGCTCTCACCGGCCGCAACCTGCTCTGGTGCGCGCTGTGGCGCGAGTCGGCGGCGACGACGCCCGCGTGACTCGAACTGCTCCGCGCCGACGTCCACCTTGACCACCGCTCCGAGACGGCAGCAGGCGTTCGATGGTTCGTGAGAGATTCTCTGTTTCACACGTCTTCTCGGCTCATGGATTGACGACTGGTGACGCTTCGACCGTCGCCCCGGACGGGTCTCGGAGCCTCCCGATCGAGCTACGAGTACCAGCTCGAAGCGGGTTCTCGGCGGACTGATCAGCGAGTGTGTGCTCGACGAGTGTCTTGATTCCGCGCCGTAGTCGCTCGGAAACTGCCTGGTGTGAGACGCCAAGCAGTTCTGCCACCTCCTCGAGTGTACTCCTTCGGGGGACCGAGTAGTATCCCGCGTGGTACGCTGTGCGGAGCGTCTCGGCTTGCAGGTCGGTGAGGCCGAACTGGTGGAGGTCGTTGAAGCAAGAGATCGTGGCTATCTTTAACAAATCGAATTGGACGTCGTTTCTCTCACATCCCAGTGCGAACTCGTGAAGCACGGACCGGTCCGGGAGGTACGCGCTCATCGTCCACCCGTCGATTCCCCACTCCATGGGGAGGCATACCGCTCGTCCGTCGGTCCAACTGTGGTAGTCCATCGACCGACTCGTCTCCTCCGTGAGCCGTATCCGGTACAGGCTCTCGGTGTCGGTCGTTCCGATGAGCGTCCAGCGAGAGATGGTTTCGTCCGTGTCCAACACGGAGGTGAACTCGTTCGACGCCTCACCCGTCACCCGAAGGACCAGGTGAAGTGAGCCGTCGACCGTCATCGTCTGGTCTTCGAGGGTGAGATGAAGGCCCGAGTCACGCTCGGTGCTGGTCCGGAGAACCGGCAGCTGGAGGCGGAAAGTGACCACGAGCGTCACGTGCTCTGCCCCCGGTCGGTGCCACCTGCGCAGTAGTCGGTGCACCGGTCGCCGAGGTTATCGGGAGGGCTCGTTCCCATACCCTCTCAGCAGCGACTGGCGTGGATAACGGTTCACCCTAACGGATTAACTGCGGCGAGGCAGAACGTCCTGCGTGTCGGTGTCTTCCGTTCGATAAAGGCTGGCGACGCGGATTCACTGATCGGCCTCGGACGAGATAGGTTCCGGTTTCATGTCTCCCTCTCCGAGGGTGAAGACGGTGGACTCGAGGGAGTGTTTCGAGACGGTGATGATTCGAAGCATGTACGAGCTGAGAAGGACGTACGGGGAGAGTGCGATCACGAACGCGACGAGGACGTAGAGGAGTCGCGGTGCGACACCGGGAAGGGTCACCTCGGGAAACAGGTTGGCGTCGATAGCCAGCAGTGTGTACGACGTGAATACGATCACCGGGAGAGACAGAACGAGGAGGTCGCTGGAGAGCTTTCTGAGCTCGCGTTTGAAGTACAGAGTAGTGAAGTACTCTCGTCCGGAGGCGAGGACGACCAGTGTCTGGAGCAGCGTGTCGAACGACCCCAGAACGGTGTCGGAGAGGTCGTCCTCGTGGAGGGCTCTGATCCGACGCGCGGTGTTGATGTGGCGGGCGTAAGGATAATCCAGGCCGCTGAGCAGGATCAACGACGTCCGTGTGTCGTCCGATCGAATTCGTCCTTCTATCAGCGTCAGCTGCGCCTCGACGTCTTCGACGAACGTCAGTACGTCTCGTTTCCAGTGACCGCGTGACGATCTGTCATCCGGGCTTGCGTCGTCGGCCTCGTTTCTGAGTATCGTCATCTCCGAACGGATCGCCTGAATGACGAACCGAAGGAACGGTTGCATCCCGGCAGGACTCACGCCGTTGTCGACCAGCTTCTCTAACTCCGCTTGGAACTCTATCGAGTCCTCGATCTGGGACAGCTTCACCTGGAGCGGGGCGAACTCCTGTGAGAGCGCAGCGGTGTTGATCGAGAGGACGACGGAGACGAATAGGATGACACCGCCGAGCAACGTATTGAACAGGGTCTGAACGGCCCGCGTCTCGACCACCAACCGTTCCATCTCGAACTCCCAGATGGATCCGACGCTCAATAACAGCCCCAGTATAACGATCGAGAGGAACAGAGAGAGCACACGGCGATTTCCGTACAGGAGGACCCACTGGATCATCCGGTCGGAAATTCCCTTTGCTCGACCGACGGCCGACCCTGGACCCGGATCGGATGTACGCCCGTTCCCATCACTGCCAGTCTGTGCTAGTAGAGTGACCATAGAACGATTGGTCGAAGCCTGCGTCGGGTGGGCTTAGTAGTATTTCGGTGCGTGGACCGCGCGCCGACGCGGCAGGACGAGAGAACGTGTTGGAACAGATGGCGAACAACCGGTCGAGCGGCTCCCCGACCACCGTCGCCTGAGGTCTGCGCGGAAACAGAAAACTCCACCGCTATACTCCCTCGCGAGAGAGTGACGCGTGTATGGACGATCCGAAGCCTGACCCCGAAGGAACCACCACTTCCGACGACGGCGTTACATCGGCCGACGTTCCCTCGTATCTCGCTCACCTCTACCGGGGCGAACTGGACCGGGCGACGTCGTGGCGAGGGCGGCTCGATCAGACCGTCAACTGGGCCGTTACCATCATCGCGGCGCTGCTGACGTGGGTGTTCTCCAGCCCCGACAACCCTCACTACCTCCTGTTGATCGGGATGCTGGCGGTCGCTCTCTTCCACTTCGTCGAGACACGACGGTACCGGGCGTACGACGCCTGGCGGGCGCGGGTACGGCTGATCGAAGCCGACGTGTTCGCAAACGCTCTCGACCCGGCCGAGGGCGTCCAACACGCCGACTGGCGGGCAGAACTCGGCTCGGATCTCCGCCGACCAGCGTTGAAGACCCCGTTTCTCGAGGCGTACGCACGTCGGTTGCGACGAATCTATCTCCCACTACTCTTCGTTCTGCTCGCGGCGTGGATCGTACGTCTCACGGCATTCCCCCGAGATTCGAGGCCCATCGCCGCTGCCGCCATCGAAGGGGTACCCGGCACAGTGGTTGTCGTCTTGGTCGCGGTGTTCTATCTGGGAGCGACCGGACTCGCAGCCTGGCCGATAGAACGACGAGCGACCGGAGAACTCCGCGAGAACGGGAGGGAGGGAGACTGGAAGACACGGTAACGACCGGCTCGTGAGGGGGCTTCGGTTTTGGACGTCGCCCCACCGAAACCGGCACTGATGCCTCGTGGGTCATGTACGCCGGTCCTCGGTGCTTCGGTCCTCGGTCGACTGACCGCCACTGCCTCCCGCTCGCACGATCGGCGGACAAAGACAACCGGGGCATCAGGACCTCCTCGCTGCGAGAAGAGGAGGGACCCTGAAGCGAGACGACTCGCCGACTTCGGATCGAGAGACCGCATCACAGCTTCGACGAGACCGCTCTCGCGAGTCTCGAACGGCCGCGGTCGTCCTTGCGTGGGCTTGGACAACGGGTATTCGATCCCACCGCATCGAATGACCTATGGCAAAGATGTCATACACGGACGACGATGTCGGAAAGACGGTCGTGAACGCGGAGGGTCGGACGGTCGGGACGGTAACCGCGGTCCGTCACGGGACGGCCTACGTCGACCCCGACCCGGGCATGTTCGACCGAGTCAAGGCGAAACTGGGCTGGGAGGACGTCGACGACGACACCTACCCGCTTCAAGAGAACGAAGTCAGCACCATCACCGACGACGAGATCCGGCTCCAACGGTTGTAGGGTCGGAATCGACGGTGTCGGTGGTCCTTCCTGCGCACGTGCGCCCTCGCCACGGCGAGCACGTCGATCCGGCTCTCACGAGAGGCGAAGGCGCGATCGGGTCGCTCCAAACGAGAAGACGAGAGTTACGGAAGCGTAATTACGCAGCTCACCGTGCGCAAAAGTGGGCTGGATTCGGTGCGCTCTCCGGGATGGACACCGATACGCGAGCCGGCATGAGTCGGATGTGAAGGGCGCCGAGGACAGAGAGACTGGATGCTCGTCCTCGACCACAACCTGCTGAGTGGTATCTCGACGGGATTTGAACCACGGTCGCTCGCTCCGTTCGCTCCCTGATTCAAATCCCGTGGCTATCGCTGATTTACTCGTCACGTTCGTTCCTCGCAAAATCAGCGGACCCAACGGGATTCCCGCGACCGAAGCGAGTGGGAAGTCGTCGGGGGAGTGAGCGAAGCGAACGGACCCAACGGGATTTGAACCCGCGACATCTTGGTCCGGAACCAAGCACTCTGTCCACTGAGCTATGGGCCCTCACCGGGTCGTAACCCACAGCCACGTATAACGATTGTCATCTCACCCCCCCGGACCACGCACAGCCTCGCGGGCGACACGAATCTATATCTCCTGACACCCGAATTACACACGATATCGTGTGACGAACTACCGTTTCACACGTCCGGTGCGGTGTCCACGGGGTGGGCATCACACCCTCGCCCACCATGAGTACACACGACATCACCCTGACCGTCAACGGCACCGACCACGACCTCACCGTCGCGTCGCGGACGCTCCTCGTCGACGCGCTCCGCGAGCAGCTCGGTTACACCGGCACCCACGTCGGCTGTGAGACCACGCGCTGTGGCGCCTGTACCGTCCTCGTCGACGGCCGCGCGCTGAAGTCCTGCAACCTCCTGGCCGTGCAGGCCGACGGGCGGCAGGTCGAAACCATCGAGGGCGTCTCTGAGGAGGGGCTCCACCCCGTCCAGGCGGCGTTCCAGGCCGAACACGGGCTGCAGTGCGGCTACTGCACGCCGGGAATGGTCGTCACCGCTCGCGCGCTGCTCGACTCGAACCCCGACCCTTCGCGGGAGGAGATCCGCGAGGCCATCGAGGGGAACCTCTGTCGGTGTACGGGGTATCACAACATCGTCGACGCGGTCGAGTCGGCGGCGGCGACCCTCCGGGAGGACTCCGCATGAGCGATTCGGCACTCGACGAAGAGGCCGCCGCGGCGGAGGTGTTCGGCTCCTCCGTGACCCGCCGCGAGGACGTCCCGCTGCTCACTGGGAGCGGCGAGTATACCGACGATGTCGACCTCGCCGGCGCGCTGCATCTCGTCGTCCGCCGCAGTGACCACGCTCACGCGCGCATCAAGCACATCGACACCAGCGCGGCCGCGGCCCAGGAGGGCGTCGTCGCGGTGTTCACGGGCGCGGACGTCGAGGAGACGGAAGTCCCGAACAGCATCCCGACCGCGTGGTCGCTCCCCGGGTTGGTCACCCCGCAGTACCGCATCCTCGCCGTCGACAAGGTCCGGCACCGGGGCGACGGTGTCGCGGCGGTCGTCGCCGAGTCTCGCGAGACTGCGCACGACGCGGCCGCGCTCGTCGAGGTCGAGTACGAGCCGCTCGACGCCGTCGTCGACCCCGTCGAGGCGGTCTCCGGCGACTACCCACCCGTCCACGAGGAGGCCGCGGACAACGTCGCGTTCGACTTCACGCTCGGCGACGAGGGCGCAGTCGACGAGGCGTTCGAGGATGCGGCCCACACGGTCTCGGTCGACCTCCGCCAGCAGCGGGTCATCCCGAACGCGATGGAACCCCGTGCGGCCCTGGCGGACTACGACTCCGCCACCCAGAACCTCCGCATCTGGATGACGAGCCAGAATCCGCACCTCCACCGGATGCTCCTCGCGGGGACGAGCCTGGGTCTCCCCGAGAACAAGGTACAGGTCGTCGCCCCGGAGGTCGGCGGCGGCTTCGGCTCGAAGATCTACCACTACCCCGACGAGGCCGTCACGGCGTGGTGTTCGATGCAACTCGGTTCGCCGGTGCGGTGGCAGGCCACGCGCTCGGAGGGCTACCTCACCGACTGCCACGGCCGCGACCACACCACCACGGCCGAGATGGCGCTCGACGCCGACGGTCACGTGCTCGGGATGCGCGTGGAGACGCACGCGGGCCTCGGGGCACACCTCTCGCAGTTCGCGACCGCGACCCCCTCCTACCTCTACGCGACCATCCTCTCGGGACAGTACGCGATTCCCGCCATCCACTGCCGCGTGGTCGGCGCGTTCACCAACACGACGCCGGTCGACGCCTACCGCGGGGCGGGGCGGGCGGAGGGGATCTACGTGCTCGAACGGCTGATGGACGTCGCCGCCAACGAACTCGGACTCGGTCCCGCCGACCTCCGGAGGCGGAATCTCGTGCCGAGCGACGCGTTCCCGTACGAGACGTGCGTCGCCGTCGTCTACGACAGCGGCGACTACGAGGGGGCGATGGACCACGCGCTCGACCTCGTCGGGTACGACGACCTGCGCGACCGGCAGGCGGAGTTGCGAGACGAGGGTCGCTACCTCGGCATCGGCGTCGCCAACTTCGTCGAGAGCGCCGGACTCTCCCCCTCGAAGGCGGCCGGTCAGCTCGGAGCCGTCGCCGGCGGCTGGGAGAGTTCGATCGTCCGGTTCGACATGTCGGGGACGGTCACCGTCTTCGCCGGCACCGCCGACCAGGGTCAGGGTCATCGAACGACCTACGCCCAGATCGTCGCGGGGGAACTCGGCGTCGACGTCGACAGCGTCGAAGTCGTCGAGGGCGACACCGACCAGATCCCGCAGGGGATGGGCACCTACGGCAGTCGGAGCGCCCCCGTCGGCGGCGGCTCGATCGCGCTGGCCGCCCGCGACGTCCGCGAGAAGGCGCGGAAGATCGCCGCCCACAAGCTCGAAGCCGGCGAGGACGACGTCGAGTTCGACGCGGGCGAGTTCAGCGTCAAGGGCGCGCCCGACCGCTCGATCCACATCCAGGAGGTCGCCCACGAGGCGTACCTGGGGTTCGATCTCCCCGAGGGGATGGACCCGGGCCTCGAAGCCACCCAGTTCTACGACCCGGAGAACTTCACGTTCCCGTTCGGGACGCACGTCTGCGTCGTCGAAATCGACGCGGAGACGGGCGAGGTGAGCGTCGAAAAGTACGTCGCTGTCGACGACTGCGGCGAGGTGATCAACCCGATGATCGTCGAGGGACAGGTCCACGGCGGCGTCGCCCAGGGCATCGGCGTCGCGCTCTACGAGGAGGGCGCGTACGACGACGACGGAACCCTCCTCACCCGTCGGATGGACGAGTACGCCGTCCCCGCGGCGACGATGCTCCCGGACTTCGAGACCGACGCGACCGTGACGCCGAGCCCACACAACCCCCTCGGGGTCAAGGGCGTCGGCGAGTCGGCGACCATCGGTGCCACACCTGCCACCGTCGCGGCCGTCTGCGACGCGCTTTCCCCGTTCGGGGTCACGCACCTCGACATGCCGCTCACGGCCGAGAAGCTGTGGACCGCCATGCGCGAGGGGGAGGTGTCGTAGATGTACCCCACGGAGTTCGACTACTACCGCGCCGGCTCGGTCGGCGAGGCCATCGACCTCCTCGGCGCGCACGAGGGCGCGGAACTCCTCGCCGGCGGGCACGGGCTCTTCCCGCTGATGAAGACGCGCGAGCACTCGCCAGCCGTACTCGTCGACATCGGGCGGGTCGACGGGCTCTCCGGCGTCTCGGTCGACGACGGCACGGTCTCGGTCGGCGCGCTGACGACCCACGCGGAGATGGCGACCTCCGACGCCGTACGAGAGCACGCGCCTGCGCTCGCGGACGCCGCGGGCGAACTGGGCGACTTCCAGGTCAGAAACGGCGGGACGTTCGGTGGCAACGTCGCCCACGCCGACCCGCGCTCGGACCCGCCGGCCGCCCTGCTCGCGCTCGGCGGCGAGGTCCACGTCGAAGGGGCGAGCGGCGAACGGACTATCGCCGTCGACGACTTCTTCGAGGGCGCGTTCGAGACGGCGCTCGACCCCGGCGAACTCGTCACCTCGATTTCGGTCCCCGCACGCGGGCCGGGCGAGGCGAGCGCGTACGTCCGCTACCGGAACCCGCTGTCGGGCTACGCGCTCGTTGGCGTCGGGGTCACACTGCGGACGGACGACGGCCGGGTCGAGACCGCTCGGGTCGCCGCGACGGGCGTCCTCGACGCGCCGTTCAGACTCGACGCGGTCGAAACTGCCCTCGCCGGCTCGGCGCTCGACGCAGACGTCGTCGCGGATGCGGCGGCGGAGGCGGCTGACGGGCTCGACGCCGAGGACGTCCAGTCGGACGTCCAGGCCTCCGGCGCGTACCGACTCGGCGTGCTCCCGACCTACACGCGGCGAGCGCTCTCGGCGGCGCTCGACCGACTGGACTAGGCGGTCGGGAGAGAGAGAGTCGAGAACCGTTCTCGGCGGCGGCCGAGAGAGTCGAGGAGAAGATAACAACCGGAGCGGGCCGTGGTGCGGCGTCCGCGCGTTTCCGAACCGACGTCAGGGCGCCTTGCCCGTCTCGATGGTGAACGAGCCGCGCGGGTACGCCACACACGTCAGGGTGTAGCCGTCGTCGAGTTCGCCCTCGTCGAGCATCTGCTGGTTGTCGTGGACGACGTAGTCCTCCGAAGGGCCGTCCTGGATCTGTCCGGCACAGGAGACGCACGACCCCTGCCGGCATGCATACGGTAAGTCCCAGCCGTTGTCCTCGCCGGATTCGAGGATGGTCTTGTTGTTGGCGACCTCGATGGTCTCGCCCTCCTTGACGAACTCCACCTCGAAGTACTCGACCTCGTCCTCGGGGATGTCGGCCGGGCCGCTCTCTTCGGCGGTGTCGCCTTCCTCACCCTCTTCGAGTTCGGCACCCTCCGCGCCGGCGCCCGCGGCGACGGCAGCGGCAGCGCCACCGCCGATGGAGCGGTTCATCGGCTCGGGGAAGTCCGTCTCGGGGACCGTCTCCGCCCGACGGTCCAGCACCTCCTGGGAGATGTCCTGCGTCGACTGCCACCCCGTTCCTTTGGAGTAGTGCAGCGCGACGGCGATGAGCGTCAGCAGGACGCCCATACTGAGTCCCACGACGTTGATCTCGACCATGCGCGCCGCTACGGATGCGGGGGTTAAGGGGATTGTGATTGTCCATCCGGGGCGGGTAGAGCGCCGTCGCTCGGTCTCACCGGCGCTCGGGCCCTCGACGGTCGCCGCCGTCGGTCGCGGCGATACCGCCAGCGTCCCCCGTCTGTGCGCGCGACGAGGGAGTCGACCCGTCCCGCTCGCCGAGCTCGAAGGCGTCGAGGGTCGACGAGAGTTCCGCCGCGCTCGTCGCCAGCGAATCGGCGCTCTCCGAGACCTCCGAGAGCGAGGCGGTCTGTTCCTCGGCGGCGGCCGAGACCGACTGTGCCTCCGCGGCCGTCTGTCGGCCGACGGCCGCCCCCCGATCGACGTCCGCGACCACCTGTGCTGACGTGGCCGCCTGTTCGTCGGTCGCGTCGCTGATGGACTGGACGCCGGCGTTCGCCGCGGTGACGTCGTCGGCGATCTCGTCGAGGACGTCGAGCGCCTCCTCGACGGTGTCGGCCCCGCCCGCGACCCGCTTTCGCATCTCCGCTATGTCGTCGACGGCGCTCGCCGTCGAGGTCTGCACGTCCTCGACGAGGCCGGCGACCTCGGCGGTCGACTCGGCCACCTCCTCGGCGAGCGTCTTGATCTCCTCGGCGACGACGGCGAACCCGTCGCCCGCGTCGCCCGCGGCCGCCGCTTCGATGGAGGCGTTCAGCGCCAGCAGATTCGTCTGTTCGGCGACGCCCTCGATGAGCGAGACGACCTCTCCTATCCTGTTCATCTCCTCGTCCAGCGCCGCCACCTCCTCGGCCGAGCGCTCGCTCTGGCGCTCGATACGCTGCATCTCCCTCATCGCGTCGCTCGCGTACCCGGCACCGGTCTCGGCTCTGTCGGCCGCCGTCTCCGACGTTCGAGCGACCTCCGCCGAGGAGGAGGCGATCTCCTCGACCGTCGCCGAGAGGTCGGTCATCTCCGTCGACACCGCTTCGAGACCCTCCTCTTGCTCGGTCGCCCCGTCGGATATCTCCTGCACCGAGAGCGCGACCTCGTCGCTCGCGCGGCTCACCTCGTCGGCACTGGCGGTCACCTCCTCGCTCGCGGCAGCCACACTGTCGGCGAACGACCGCACCTGGGTGAGGGTGGTCTCGACCGACTCGACCATCTCGTTGAACCCCTCGCCGACCTTCCGCATCGCCTCGCTCTCGCTCTCGGGGTCGACGCGGACCGTGAGGTCCCCACCGGCCGCCCGCTCCATCGCCGCGTCGTAGCTGGCGGCCTTCCGGTCGAGATGCTCGGCGAGTTCGTTCGTCTCCCGCAACTGCTCGCGGATGGCGCCGCGCATCGCGCCGAACGCTCCGTAGAGCCGACCGATCTCGTCCTCACGGTCGGTCTCGACGGACGCGTCGAGGTTCCCCGCCTCCAGCTCCCGGGCGGTCTCGGTGAGGTCGTCGAGCGCCCGAACGGTATTCCGACCGATGGTGAGGCCGACGACGACGAAGCCGAGCGCCGAGAGCGCGACCAGGATGAGCACATCGCGTTCGACGAGCCGGACGAGTCCGTAGGCTGCCCCCGTCGGTGCGTGCGTCAGCACCACCCAGTCTGTCCCCTCGATGGGCGCGTAACCGACAACGTAGCCGTCCTGCTCGACGACACCCGACTCGCCAGCGAGGCCGCGCTGGAGCGAGACCGCATCGGTCCCCCACCGGTACTCGCGCAACACGGCGTCTTCGCTCTCGGCGAACTCGACGATTCCGTGGCTGTCGACGACCTGCGTGAACTCGCCCTCGATGGGCGTACTGAACTGGCTGGCACGCTCAGTCGTGTCGACGGTCATCACGAGCGCGCGCTCGCCGGAGATCGGGCTGGCGAACGCGACGAGTTCGGTCCCGTCGCGCCGGTACCCTTCCGAGACGAGCGTGTCGTCCTGTGCGGCGTCGACGAGCAACTGGTCCATCCACACGATTCCGAGCGTCCCGAGCGGCGTTCCGTCCCTGACGTCAGCGGTGCTTCCGACGACCGTCCCCGACCGCCGGTCGACGAGGTGGAGCGCGTGGACGGTCTCGGGCAACTGCGCCCGCTTCTGGTCCAGCGCCCCGACCGCGGTCGACGCGTCGATCACCTGCACCGCCTCCGAGTCCGACAGGAGCTGGACGGTGCGTTTGTTCGTCTCGACCCACCCCGCGAACCCGTTCGCTTCGAGCTCGGCCACCGTCCGGAGCTCTGTCTGGGTACCGTCTCTGAGTTCATCCCCGATCATGTCCTGGACGAAGAACCCGATTCCGGCGACGACGAGCATAACGACGAGGACCGTCGCGACGAACTGCCGCATGTAGCTCCGACGAAGCCACGAGGGCTGCATCGACTGTCCGTTCATACTGTCGGTCGGACCTCCAGCCTCCTCGGTGTACGGCCGAATCCTGGCGGTGTGTAATATCGTCGGTGATAATTGAATTCGACAGGTACGCCGGCGCCGGCGGTCAGTCGAACAGCTCGGTCAGCACGGTTTCGAGAGCGATGCGGAGGTGCTGGTGGAACGTCGACGCCGAGATGCCCATCGTCTCCGCGACGTCCTCGGCGGTCTGTCGGCGCGGACGCTCGAAGTACCCGCCGTGGTACGCCGCCTGCAGCGCCGACAGCTGTCGCTGGGTGAGCTGGGATTCGACCGTCTCGGCCACCGCTCGCGTTCGCTTCGCCGGGCGGGCGACCTGTCGTTTCGAGACGAGCCCGCTGTCGGGAAACGCCGACCGGACCCCGTCGAGGAGCCGCCCGATGTCGACGTTCGGCGAGACGTCGACCATCACCCGGAGCGTCCCGTCGGACACCCCCATCGTGTGGACCTTGGTGCCCATGCTCGCGAGGTAGGTCACGAGAACGTCCGTCACGGTCAGGGCGATGACGCCACCCTCCTCCTTGCGGTCGTGGACGACTGTCACCTCTTCGATGGCCGGGTTCGGCGCGATCTCTGCCGCCCGGTCGGTCGGTGCGCTCCCGTCGAGCGTCACGTACACGAGGTACTGCCGGTCGTCGAGCGGGACGAGGCGGTCGAGCGTCACCGTTCCGTCCCCGCTCCCGAGCTGGACCAGCGGATCGTCGGGGTCGGTCGTCTCCAGCACCAGCTCGACGACCCCGTCGGCCTGCAGGAGGTGTTCCGTCTCCACGGCGTGGATGCCGTACCCGGCGGCCGTCCCGATGTCCGCGAGCGCGCTCCGTTCGTTCTCGGTCAGCCCGCTCGCCGTCGTCGAGCAGAGGAGAACGAGCCCCGTGGTCGTCTCGCGGTACGTCAACGGGACACAGACCACCGAACGGATGGCGGTGGCGATGTCGTGGTCGAGGTCGACCGCGGCGCTGTCGACGTGCCGGACCTCGACGCCACCCTGTTCGTACGCCCGCTCGACGACGCTGGGTGACGTGACGTGTTCGAACACGTACCCGGCCGCGTCGGCGTCGAGGCCGCTCGCCAGTCGGACGTCGAATCCGCCTCCCTCCACGTAGTCGACGCTCGCGGCGAAGAGGTACGGCCCGTCGCCGGCGAGCCGGTCGCAGACGTCCTGTTCGATGTCCCGTCGCGAGGAGTCGTGGACGATGCGCCGCAGGATGTCGCGGAGGACCTCGTTCATCCGGTTCGCGGCCGCGAGCGACGCACGCTGGGCCTCGAGTTCGTTCTCGCGAGCCCGCCGTTCCGTCATGTCGCGGGTCACGAGCGCGAACCCCTGGTGACTGCCGTCGTCGTCGAACACCGGCGTAATGACCACGTGCGCCCAGAAGCGCTGGCCGTCCCGACGAACGCGCCACCCTTCGTCCTCGACACATCCACGTTCGAGTGCCGTGTCGAGGAGTCGCTCTGGGAGGCCGGACGCGACGTCCTCGGGGGTGTAAAACAGCGAGACGTGCTCGCCGACCGCCTCCCGTTCGGTGTACCCCTCGATATCCTCGGCCCCTTCGTTCCAGGTGACGATTCGCCCCTCGGTGTCGAGCATGAAGACGGCGTACTCGGTGACGGCCGTGACCAGCGACTCGAACCGTTTCGCCTCCAGCAGCTCCTGCCGGCGGCGTTCGTCGTCGGTGATGTCCTGGGCGACGGAGATCAGTTCGCCGTCCTCGGTGTACGACAGCGAGTGGTTCGTCAACACGAGGTCGCCGTCTTTCCGCCGGTAGACGGTCTGACCGGTCCAGCCGCCGTTGGCCGCAGCGGGCAGATACTCGTCGTACACCCGCTGTCTGTCCTCTTCTCTGTACAGTAGCTCCCAGTGTCGACCGAGGAGTTCGTCGCGGCCGTACCCGACGAGCGAGGCGAACGCCTCGTTCGTGTAGACGAACCGCCCCGCTTCGTCGAGGATGCTGATTCCCTCGCGGGCCCGTTCGATGGCCTCGTAGCCGCGGAGACGCTCATCCTCGGCACGGCGGCGTTCGACGTAGTTGACGATGCGGTTCGCGAGCAGGGTGTACTGCTCGTAGCCGCGCTTCTGGATGTAGTCCGTCACGCCGGCCGAAATCGCCTCGCTCGCGACCTCCTCGGAGCCGTGGCCGGTGAAGAAGATGACCGGTACCGTGTCGTCGACGTCGCGCACCGCCCGCAGGAACTCCAGTCCGCTCACCTGCGGCATCTCGTAGTCGGAGACGACGCAGTCGAACGACTCCTCGTCGAGCCGTTCGAGCGCCCGCCCGGCGTCCGGTTCGCTCTCGACGCTGAGCGCCTCGTTCTCCGCCTCGAGCGAGGCTGCTGCCAGCGAAGCGAACTCCTGGTCGTCGTCGACGTGGAGGACGCGTATGGTGGCAGTCATCTCCCGTGTTATGCACCCAACGCTTGTATATCTCACTGACGCCGTGGTGAGACGGCTGCCTCGTCGTCTCGACTCCGGCCGTCGGTCGACTACTCGCGGGCGACCTCGTGCCGACCGAACCCGTATCGGAGGCGGTTCGCCAGCCGACGCGAGAACCGCTCTTCCCTGCTGGCGAACCGCTCGGCCAGCGCCTGATAGATGAGGGGGACGGGGACCTCCTGTTCGAGCGCCTCCTGGACCGTCCACGTCCCCGTCGATCCGCCCGCGACGTGGTCGGCGACGTCGCCCAGGTCCGACCCCTCCCCGCGGAAGGCCTCCTCGCAGAGTTCGAGCAGCCACGACCGGATGACGGCACCGTTGTTCCACGTCCGTGCAACCGATTCGAGGTCGAGGTCGTATCGCCCCTCGAAGAGGAGTTCGAACCCCTCCCCGTACGCCTGCATCAGCGCGTACTCGATGCCGTTGTGGACCATCTTCACGTAGTGGCCCGACCCCGACGGCCCCATGTGTCCGTGTCCCTCGGGTCCAGTGGCGACGGCGTCGAACACCGGCGTCATCGCCTCGTACGCCCACGCGGGGCCGCCCACCATGAGCGAGAACCCCAGTTCCGCGC
>JBEPYA010000068.1:0-16455 GCA_041641615.1 Salinigranum sp.
CGTCGATGCCGTCGTGCTCGCCGGGGTCGACCGACGTGTTGTCGTTCATCCGCCGGGCGAGCCCCTTGTAGAGGATGTCGTGGATCAGCGTCGACTTGCCCGACCCCGAGACGCCCGTCACTGCCGTGAACGTCCCGAGCGGGAGGTCCACGTCGAGGTCCTTCAGGTTGTGCTGGCGGGCTCCTCGAATCGTGAGGGTTCCCGAGGAGTCGCGGCGTTCGTCGGGTACCGGGATCGACTTCCGACCCGAGAGGTAGTCGGCGGTGACGGAGTCATCAGTCGCACAGACCTCGTCGAAGTCGCCCTGGGCGACGACCTCGCCCCCGCGCTTGCCCGGCCCCGGGCCCATGTCGATGATGTTGTCCGCGCGGCGCATCGTCTCCTCGTCGTGTTCGACGACGATGAGCGTGTTTCCGAGGTCGCGCAGGCCTTCGAGGGTGTTGAGCAGCCGGTCGTTGTCGCGCTGGTGCAGCCCGATCGAGGGCTCGTCGAGCACGTAGAGCACGCCCACGAGTCCGGAGCCGACCTGCGTCGCGAGGCGGATGCGCTGGCTCTCCCCGCCGGAGAGGGTAGAGGCCTCGCGGTCCAGCGTGAGGTACTCCAGTCCCACCTCGCACATGAAGCCGAGGCGGGCGCGGATCTCCTTCAGGATCTCCTCGGCGATGGTCCGCTCGCGCTCGCCCATCTCGGCCTCCATCCCCTCGAAGTGGGCGAGGGCGTCGCCGATGCTCATCCGGTTGACCTCGGTGATGGCGGTTCCCTGCACGAGCACGGAGCGAGACTGCGGCTTCAGCCGGGTGCCGTCACACGCGGGACAGGTGGTGACGGCCATGTACTTCTCGATGTGGTCGCGGGTCGACTCCGAGTCGGTCTCGACGTGCCGCCGTTCGAGGTTGGGGATGACACCCTCGAACCGCTTCGTCTTTCTTCGGGTGCCGTTCTTCGTCTGCCGCTCGAACACCACCTCCTCGTCGGTGCCGTAGAGGAACGCGCCCTGGACCGCCTCGTGGAGCTCCTCGAACGGCGTGTCGACGGAGACGTCGAAGTGGTTCGCGACGGAGTCCAGTCGCGTCCGGTAGTACGACCGGTTGTAGCTCCACGGCTCGAAGACGTGTTTGATCGGCTGAGAGGGGTCCTGAACGACGAGGTCCTCGTCGACCTCCTTGGTGTTGCCGATGCCCTCGCACGCAGGACACGCCCCGTGTGGGGAGTTGAACGAGAACGACCGCGTCTCGATCTCGGAGAAGTCGATGCCGCAGTGGGTACAGGCGAGCGACTCGGAGAACTCCACCACGAGCCTCGAATCGCCCTCGCCCGCGAGGTCGCCCGTCGAGCGGCTCTCGACGCCGAGGTGCACTCCTTCGGGTGGATCGGGGAGGATGACCTTCAGCACGCCGTCGGCCTCCTCCAGCGCCGTCTCGACCGAGTCGGTGATGCGCGACCGCGCCTCCGTCGAGACTTTCACGCGGTCGACCACCACGTCGACCGTATGGTCGTAGTTCTCGTCCAAGTCGGGCTTCTCGTACGCGAGATCGTACTCCTCGCCGTCGACTTCGACCCGTGAGTAGCCCTCGGCGACGAGGTCGTCGAAGAGGTCCTTGAACGCCCCCTTCTGGTCTCTGACCACGGGCGCACAGAGTTTGGCCCGCGTCCCCTCCGGGAGGGAGAGGACCCGCGAGACCATGTTCGACGCGGACTGCTCGCCGACCTCGCGGCCGCACTCGGGACAGTGTGGCGTGCCGACGCGGGCGTACAGCAGGCGGAGGTAGTCGTGTAACTCCGTGACGGTGCCGACGGTGGATCGGGGGTTGTTCGCCGCGTTCTTCTGGTCGATGGAGATGGCGGGCGAGAGCCCCTCCACGGACTCGACCTGTGGCTTGTCCATCTGTCCGAGGAAGTTGCGGGCGTACGCCGACAGCGACTCGATGTACCGCCGCTGGCCCTCGGCGTAAATGGTCTCGAACGCGAGTGACGACTTCCCCGACCCCGACAGCCCCGTCACGACCGTAAACTGTTCGCGGGGGATCTGGACGTCGAGGTCCTTCAGGTTGTGTTCCTCTGCACCTCGAACCTCGATGAAGTCCTTGCTCATCTGAATCGGCCTAGGAAATCAGCGGGGGAATACCCATCGGTTGGGGCATCCGAACCGGGACTCGTCGACCTCACGCGACCGGGACGTCCTCGGGTTGCATCGCGCCGAACACGTTCCCTTCGGTGTCGGGACAGTACGCGTGCCACCCGACGCCGGGGACGTGCATCGGCTCCGTCGCGACCGACCCACCGTGTTCGGTGACTCGGTCGAGAGTATCGTCGACCGACTCCACGTCGACGGTGCAGACGAACGCGATCGCGCCCTCCACTCGGGGCATCTCGTCGGGTCGCCGCATGAGCCCCCCGTCGATGCCGGGCTCGTCCTCCGGTCCGGTCATCGCCAGCCAGTACCTCTCCCCGCTCGGTTCGTACCGCTCGAACTCCCAGTCGAACACCGACTCGTAGGACGACATCGCGCGTTCGGTGTCGTTGGCGCACATCTCGAAGTGAGCG
This sequence comes from Salinigranum sp., assembly GCA_041641615.1. Taxonomy (GTDB): domain Archaea; phylum Halobacteriota; class Halobacteria; order Halobacteriales; family Haloferacaceae; genus Salinigranum. The sequence continues at coordinate 2,545 of JBEPYA010000068.1, forward strand.
ACTCGTGATATGTGGGCACCTCGGCAGAGAGACGCGACCGAACGACATATCACCTCGCCACGGACCGGAAATGAACGCGACGGGGAAGGTGTCGGCAGGCCTCTCCCCCGTCCCGACCGGTGACTCGTGGGCCGTCGTCGCTGCCGATTCGTCACTCCCGAAGGCGACCACGCAACCGACCCGGTGGAGGGGACGAGACAGCCTCCTGCGCATAGAATTGTGCTCTATCCGAACGGGACGACCTCCGACGCTCGTTCGAGAGCAGGCCGTCCGTCTGACACGACACGAGGACGTCGAGACGGCGAGGCGGGTCACCGGCGGTCGGACGGCAGCGAGAACAGTGGCCTCAGTCCGGAGTCGGCAGGGCGTCAGGCGAGTTTGCGGCGGGAGATACCGCAGCCCTGCGGGACGATGATGATCTGGTCGTCGCCCTTCTGGACGATGTCGCCGTCGACCTCGCGAGCGACCTGCTGGAGGTCGTCGATGATGTGCTCCATCGTGCTGTCGTTGATCCGCAGTCGAGTCACGTCGGCGATGACGATGTCGCCGTCGTAGACGGCGTCCTTGATGGCGATGACGTCCTGCTGGCCGCCGATCTCGGCGATGTGGACCTGCGTGCGGGCCTCGCCGCCGCGGGCCGTGTCGAAGTCGTCGAGGTCGAGCGTGACGTAGTCGTCCGTGCTGTGACTCTGCCCCCCACTCAGGAGCTTATTCATGATTCCCATGCACTGTACAGCGGCGTGAGGGGGCTTAGTTTTACGTCAGACACCCGCATGACGGCGGCGTTCTCCGCGGATACGTCACGCCTCGGGGTCGGGTTCGCGCCGCAACAGGACGGGAACCGGCGCCGTGCGGATCACCTTCGTGACGACGCCGCCCAGGACCGACCGACTGAAGTCCGTCTCACCGTGGACGCCGAGCGCGAGGAGGTCGACGTCGTGGTCCTCGACGAGCGAGAGGATTTCGCGGTGCGGGTGGCCCTGTGCGACGTGGGTGACGGGGTCGCCGCCCCGCTCTCTCGCCCGTTCGGCCGCGGCCTCGACGACGGACTCCGCGCCGGCGTCGAGTTCCTCGCTCGCGACGACGGAGCGCACGTCGAACCCCAGGGTCGTCGTCTCGACGACGTAGACGAGATGCAGCGTCGAACCCGTCTCGCGGGCGACGTCGACAGCCGAATCGAGCGCCAGGTCCGCGGCCCCGCTCCCGTCGGTCGCCGCCAGTACCTCGCGCGGCGGGTACCGGAACGTGCGGTCCTCGTCGGGGTTGACGACGACGAGCGGCGCGTCGAGGGTGCCGACGACCCGCTCGGTGACGCTCCCGAGCAACAGGCGGGAGAGCCCGCTCCGGCCGTGGGTCGGCATCACCACGAGGTCGATATCGTACTCGTGAGCGTAGTCGACGATGGTGAGCGCGGGGTCGCCCTGCAGGACGGCCGAGGTGGTGTCGACCCCCCGTTCGGCGGCGCGGTCGACCGCCTCGCTGACGACCTCCTCGCCCTCGCCCTCGAGGACGTCGACTACGCGTCCCTCGACCATGGTGAGGCTGTCCTGGTTGGTGTCCGCCACGTTGAGAACGTGCAGTGTCACGTCGTGTTCGGCGGCGACGTCGAGGGCGTACTCGAAGGCCTCGCGGGCAGGGTCGCTCCCGTCGGTCGGGAAGAGGACACGAGTGTACATGGGTGAGCCATCACCGTCCAGAGGGATATAGCGAGGGGCCGAGTGGCGGCGGTCGGGACGGGCCGGCTACAGGAGCCGCCCCTCGGCGACCGGCTGGACGCGCCCGCCGACCGAGACGTCGACCCCCTCCTCGGTCTCGCTCGCCCGGAGGTGCAGGAGCGACGGCCGCCCCATTTCGAGCCCCTGCTCGACGGTGACGCTGACCTCGTCGGTATCGAAGTACCGGTGGGCGACGAGGTAGGCGGCGAGACAGCCGTTCGACGAGCCGGTCGCCGGGTCCTCCGGCACGCCGCCGGCGTCGGCGAACACGCGGACGTGGAGGTCGGTGTCGCCCTCGGTCTCCGGCGTGAAGAAGAGCAGGTTCACGTTCCCGTGTGGCTCCACGATGTGTCGGTAGTACGGGTCGGTCTGCGTCTCGGCCCGCCGGGCGGCGTCGAGCGAACGGAGCGGGACGATTAGCGTGGGGAGACCGGTCGAGACGAGTTCGACCGGGTAGCGGTCGTCGACCTCCGCGGGGGAGAGTCCGAGCATCTCGGCGGCGTGGGTGTGGTCGAGCGTCGGTCCGAACGACGGCGGGATCTGGTGAACCCAGTACCGCTCCTCGCCCTCTCGCTCCTCGACGGTGACGGTGATGTCGCCGACGCCGAGCGAGAGCGTGAGTTCGTCCGGCGCGTCGTCCCGAACGAACTCGCGGAGGACGTACGCGGTTCCGATGGTGGGGTGGCCGGCGAACTGGAGTTCCTCGGTGGGGTCGAAGATGCGGACCTCGTACCGGTCGTCGGGAGGCGTCGTCGACTCGACGAACGTCGACTCGGAGTAGTTCATCTCGCGGGTGAGCGCCTGCATCTCCGCGGTCGAGAGGTCCGCAGTGTCGTGGAAGACGGCGAGCTGGTTGCCGGCGTACGGCTCTTCGGCGAAGACGTCGACGAGGTGGAAGCGGTGAGAGAGCGACATCGGGTCGGAGCGTCAGATGCTCAGTTCGTACAGGTCGTCGCCGACGTGGTGGACGTTCTCGACGACCTTCCCCGAGTCCCCGGTCATCTCCGACCCGGGGACGAGGGCGCGGCCGATGGCGAGGACCTTCCCGTGGGTCTCCTCCTTGATGGCCACGAGGTCGCCGTCGGCGATGTCCTCGTCGGCGTCGACGATGCCGGGGCGCATCACGTCCGCGCCGCCGGAGACGAACGAGACGGCACCGGCGTCGACGGTCACGACGTGTTCGGTCGGGGTGTGTTCGTTCGCGCCGGTGACAGTGAGGGACGGCTCGCCGTCGACGAACATCACGGCGGGGGAGCCATCGACGAGGACGACGTCGAACCGGGTGTCGGTGAGGTCGACCTTCTCGAACGCGTCGCCAGCGAGGTCGACGCCCGTCTGCGCCTCGATGGTCTCGCGCAGGTCGCGGATCTCGTCGCTCCGCAGGTGGTGTCGAGACTTGACTTCCATACTCGAAGGTGGGCCGTCCCGCCCGATAAAACGACCGATGCGGGTCGTCACGTGGGGGTCCGTCGTGGCGGTTCGCTCGCGCATCATCGAACGTCGGGAACGGGTCGAGGAGGCGGTGAGGCGACCCGCCGTGCGACTCGCGTCAGACGCGGCTGACAAACGCTAAGTAACCCCCGGCCATGTGAGTGAGTATGTGGCGTTCTCGGTCGAACCGAGACCGAAAAACCGTCGTCTGCATCGCCTGTGGCGAGTCGGTGCTCCGCGCTGACGCACGCGAGTACGACAAGGAAGGAAACCGCTGGGACCGACACGACAAGGAGTTCGAGTACCTCTGTAAAGCGTGCTACCGTACGCTCTGCCACCAGCCGCGGAACGAGCTCGAATCGCTTATTCTGAGTATCGAACAGGACGGTCTCAGCCAGGACGAGTTCCTCTCCCGATACGTCGGCGCCGTCGAAGAGCGGTACGGGTCGGCCGAGGAACGCGAGCGGTAGTGTCCCCGACGCTCCTCACGCCGCTCCCGGTTCGACCTCTTCCTCCCTCGGACGGGGCCCTCCCGACGCCCACCGTCCTGGCGGCGAGCATCCCCTCCGTTCGATCGAGCGTCGGTCACGACGGTGTGGTTGAGCCTCCCACTGCGGAACTCCCGACCGCGAAGGCGGGCCGCCCGTGCTCGCTCAACTCCGGTCCCGCGCGACGAACCACTCGACTACGGCGTCAGTGATCGGGAGGCCGGTCGGTTCCTCGACGAACAGCCACAGCCCTGAGGGGTTGACCTCGAGGAACACGTACCGACCGTCGGGCGTCCGACGCATGTCGATCGCGCCGTAGACGAGTCCGAGACGGCGCATGAACTCCCGGAGCATCTTCCGCACCGGCGGTGGCAGGTCGTGTGGCTCGACGTGCGCCTGTCCGAGTGCCATCCGGTAGTCGGTCGGGTAGTCGGTGTCGGTCGCGTCGATGGCCACGGCGAACGGCTCGCCGTCGACGACCGTGATCCGGAGGTCGAAGTCGGCGGGGACGTACTCCTGGAAGATGACGGGCGCGAGTTCCACCTCGTCGAGCAGCGCGACCTCCTCGGGTGTCAGGACGCGCGTCTCGCGCCACGCGTCGGGGTGCGCGAAGAACGCCTTGTACACCGTGTCGTCGGGACCGTGCTCGTCGACGAACGCCCGGGCCGACGTCGGGTCGTTCGTGACGCGCGTCCGGGGGACCTCGAGCCCGGTCTCCTGCGCGACCCTGAGCTGGTAGAGCTTGTAGCCCGCGACGTCGTCGCTGGTGGGATCGTTCATCCAGGACGCGTCGAGCCCGTGGAACAGCCCGTATACTGCCTTCAGACACTCCGTGTAGGCGAAGTTGGCGTCCGCGGGATCGGTGAGGGCGGGACTGAGGACGAACTGGCTCGGTCGTCGCCACCACACGGCGGTCACCGTCGAGAGGTCGACTTCCTCGTCGCCGTCGACCAGTCGGTAGCCGCGAGTGCCGTCCGGCCGGTAGTCGGCGACGAGACCGAGCCCGGTCGGGAATGCCGAGAGGTCGAGGAGCCGCGTCTCCACCTCCCGGTCCGCGAGCCGGTTGAGGACGGGCACCGTGTGGTCGTCGGCGAGTGAGGAGACGATGAGGATCATGGTAAACAGTGGGGAGAGTCGTCGAACGCCTCACGGAGCGTTTCGGAGTGGACCACGGGGGAAACGTGGCGCGCCGCGATTCCACGCGGGCGGTTCGACCGACTCCGTGGACCCCGTCTTACTCTTCCGCCGCCTCCGTCTCGTCCTCGTCGCGCTCGTCCTCGTGCGCCGGTTCGAGTTCGTCTCGGTGAGCGGCCAGTTCGCGGTAGTACTCCTCGAGCGACTCGAGGTCGCGCTTCATCACCCGGATCGCGGTCTCGACCTGCGCCAGCGAGGCGTCGAGGATCGCCGCGTTGATCGTCGTCTCGTCGGCCGGGTCCCCTTCAGCGGCCCGTCCTGCCGCCACGGCGAGGGCGGACGGGTCGGCCCCCGCCAACGCCGCGGCTCCGGCCGCGTGGTGTGGCGTCCCGAGGACGAACGGGCGTCGGACCGTCGCGGCGGGGTCGGAGACGCCTGGAGTCCCGACTCCAGGACTCGTGAGTGGAGACGGAGGCGTGGCACCGGACCCACCGAGCCCGACCGTGTCGTTCACGAGCTTGTTGTTCTCGTCGAAGACGGCCTTCGCGGAGGGCGGGCGCAGCAAGTGGAGGTCGTCCGTCGGAGGCTTCACCTCGGGCGGTCGTGTCACGTCGCCGGCGACCGCCTTCCAGTGCGGCGGGATCGCGGCCACGTTCCGTGGCGTACTCCCGCCCCAGCCGTCTCCGACGGCGTCCTTGACGATCTTGTTGCTCTCGTCGATGACGGCCTTCGCGGAGCGGACGTACGGCGCGTCGACGTCCTCTGTGGGGAGTTTCGGATCGGTCGCTCGTACCGCGGTACCGGCGAGATCCCTGCCCGGGGGTTTGGTGGTCGTCGGGACGTCCCCAAGAACCGGTTTCGGTGTCAGGTCACCCGGGTCGCGAATCTCTCTCTCGGAGACCTCGCTTCGGCCACGGCGGCGACGGCGTCTCTTCTGGTCTTCGGACCGTTCAGTGTCACTCATACTTATCAAGGGTAGGACAGAACCGGTCGATGAACACGTCTCAAACACCTGTTCAAACCTACGCGCCGATAGTATTGGTTATAATATATATTAAACATTTCTTATAAAGGCACTGTCTAGTTAGGCCAGTTTGAGGAACGAGCAGGTCTTAGAGTTTGTTTGGGACAATGCTCGCAGACCTGCTCAGCGAGTGTTTCGCGGCGGATTTCAAAGAATGTTGGGAGCGTGAGCGGACGGCGACGCCCGTCAGGGCGTTCGCCGTCCGCCTCCACGCGACCGGTTGTTCGCTCAGAGAGACAGAAGCGATTCTTCGTCTCCTTGGCGTACAACGGTCTCATCAGGCGATCTGGCAGTGGGTACATCGGTTGGCTGACAGCGTTCCAGACCCGCCGTCGGCGCAGCCGACGCGGGTCGCGGTCGATGAGACCGCTGTCAAAATCAATGGCGAATGGTCGTGGTTGTATGCTGCAATAGACATCGACTCAAAGTTGTTGCTCGGCGTCGATCTCTTCGAACGACGAGGCACCGATCCAGCAACCGAGTTCCTTCGTCAACTCACCGAGAAACACGATCTCTCAGACACCGAGTTTCTCGTCGATGGCTACGGTTATCTGACTTCCCTCTTTCGATTAGACTTGAGCGGTCATCTGGACTACGTCGACCGAAACCTCATCGAAAAGTGGTTTCACACGCTCAAAATGAGGGTCGACCGCTTTCATAACTCGTGGGTCGGCAGTCGGGCTACCGTCGCTCAGTGGTTTGCACTGTTCGCGTACTACTATAACTTCCAACGACCGCATCAAGCGTTAGATGATCGAACACCAGCTGAAGCTCTTAACTAGACAGTGCCCTTATAAATAGATGGATTGTCGGAACCACCGGCACGTTCGGCGACTATGGTTCGACGGGAGGCAGGGGTTCGTACTCAGACACAAGCGGGAGGACCCCGTTCACGTCCGCCGGCGACCTCGTGACCGCCCCGACACGACTAACTACCTCTCGCTTTTACCTCGGGGCATGTCGAACGACGAGCAGGCGTACGCCGGGACCGCCGAAGGACAGGGCCCGGTCGAGATCGACGCCGAGGTCGCCCGCCACCTCAAGAACAAGCGGGAGGAACTCTTCGAGGAGTTCGAGATCCGGGATCAGTTCCCCCGCGCCGTCCTCCGCGAGGCCGAGGAGCGAACCGAGGACGTCCAAGAGGAGATCCAGAGCGAGGTCGACGAGCGAACGGACCTCCGCGACCTGACGACCTGGACGACCGACCCGGCGGACGCACAGGACTTCGACGACGCCATCTCCATCGAGAAGGGCGACGAGGAGTACACGCTGTGGGTCCACATCGCCGACGTCTCCCACTACGTTCACCCGGAGTCGGAGATGTGGGCCGAGGCCGTCAAGCGGGGGAATACGGTCTACCTCCCCGCCTACACAGTCCACATGCTCCCGCCGATACTGGCAGAAACGGTCTGTTCTCTGGTCCCGAACGAGGACAGATTGGCGCACACAGTCGAGATGCACATCGACCGCGAGACGCTCTCGTTCGAGTCGGTCGACATTTATAAATCAGTAATCAACTCGAACGAGCGGCTCACCTACACTCAGTGTGAGAACCGCCTCGACGACGAGGACGCGCCGCTGCACGACGAGAACGTGCTCGCCTACGAACTCGCGGACAAGATGCACGAACAGCGCAAGGAGGACGGCTCGCTCGTGCTGAACCCGAGTCGGGACCGCGCTCACACCATCATCGAGGAGTGTATGCTGAAGGCGAACAAGGCTGTCACGCACGAACTCATGTGGGGCCGCGGCGTCGAGGCGATGTACCGCGTCCACCCCCAGCCCACGCCGGACCAGTGGGACAAGGCTCTGACCGAAATCATGGAACTCGACGGCGTCTCCATCCCGGGGTCGTCGTTCGACGATCCGCGCAAGGCGGTCAACGCCGCGCTCGAAGAGGCACCGGGCCGGTCGCTCAACAAGATTCAGCGCGCCGTGCTCAGGGTCATGCCCCGGGCGAAGTACATGAACGACCCGTTCGGCGGCCACCACGCGCTGAACTTCGACATCTACGGCCACTTCACCTCTCCCATTCGGCGGCTCTCGGACCTCATCAACCACTGGATCGTCCACGAGAACGACGTCCCGGAGGACCTCGTCGAACTGTGTGACCGCGCCTCCGACCGGCAGAAGGACGCGGAGACGGCCGAACGGCTCTACAAGCAGTTCATGGACGAGATCGGACTCGACCCCTACGCGGTGAACAACCGCGGCGTCGTCACCATCGACGAGGAGGGGAACGTCATCGACGAGGACGGGAGGCCGCCGGCGGAAGACGAGCGGTAGTACGGCGCCTCGCCGCGGACGCGTGGACGGAGAGCCGTCGACGAATATCCTGACGGAGTCCGAACGGCGGTCGTTCTCGGGACTGGGTAGTTCTACAATACATGATATTCGAGTGATACTTATCTCCGAACGTCCCCTATAGGTAGGGGACGCACAGCGCGTCGCAAACGGTCGAGTGTGCCATCGGCGGGGGAGTCACAGTGTCGACCGACGAAGTATCATGACATCGATTGCCGAAAAGAAGGGTGTTGCATCGAAGGAGCGAGTCGTGTACGGACGGGTCACGTACGCTGCGACGGGCGTCCCCGCCGCGGGCGTTCGCGTCGAGGCGATGGACTCGGACCTGTTCGTCGACGACGTGCTCGGCGAGACGACGACGGACGAGGACGGGGCGTACCGCATCGAGTACCGTCCCGAGGAGTTCATTACCGTCTACGAGCGCGCACCGGACATCTACCTCCGCGTCTTCCGCGACGGAACGCTGGTGACGACGACCGAGGACAGCGTCGTCCGCAACGCGGGTGCGAAACAGGAGATTCACGTCGAGCTCCCCGGGAGCGGTCCGGAGGACCGCCCCCCTGTCGAGGACGGTCCCACCGTGACCGTCGGCGGAACCCCCGTCGACCGCAGGTCGTTCGACGGACTCGGCCCCGAGACGACGCTCTCGATCGCCCGGACCGTCATCGCGGGCGAAGACGACGAGGAGACGACGGAGAGGCTGGCGTCGCTGAATCCCGACCTGGTCCCCGAGCGACTGCGCGAGAAGCTCTGTCTGACGCCGCTCGTGCTCTTTCTCGAGGAGGCGATCCGCCTCAAGGACTGGCCCCGCGAGGTGCGCCTCGAACTTGAGGACATCCTCATCGGGTTCGACGGCGACGCGGCCTACGAGACGTTCGAGTGTCCGAACTTCACCATCACCTACGAGACGTCCGGGAGCGACGCCGTTCCGACGGACGACAGCGGTGGCGACATCGTCATGCCCGGGACGGGAACCGTCGTGGGTTCGACGACCGGTGGCAACGGCGTCCCGGACTACATCGAGAAACTGTGTTTCTGGCTGGAGAACGCACTGGCGGTCTACACCAGTCCGCCGTTCGACCTCCGGACGCCCGCCGTCGGGGGGAAGATTCAGGTCACCGTCACCGGGGGGCAGGGCGGAACGGCGAACAGGGCGACCAACTCGATGACCGTCGGTCGGAACCTCAACGACGACCTCCTGGCGGCGATTCCGACCCACGAACTGATGCACCTCGTCCAGTACCAGTACGAGGGGAGCGGCACCGGCGGCGTCTGGCGACCGGGGACCCTCGAAGGCGGTGCCGTCCTCGGCGAGGACGTGGTGTTCGACACGCACAACCGATACATCGTGGAGGCGACGAACGGCGGGACGCTCGACTCGCCGGCGACGTCGCTCAACTCGTCCGGGCTCCGGTACGAACTCGCGCTGTTCTGGAAGTACGTCTCCGAACAGCAGTCGGGTCGTGTCGGTGCCGCCGACGAACCCGCAATCGGCGTCGAGACCTACCGGCGGGTCCTGGAGACGTTCGACGCGCAGGGACAGACCACGGACGCGCTCCGCGAGGCGGTAGGAGTCCTCCCCTGGCACCAGCGGTTCGACTCGTTCGAGTACCTCGACCCCGGCCGTCTCGACGAGCTGAACGCGGAGACGCTCCTGGGGAACTTCTGGCTCGCGTGTTACCTGAAGGACTTCGGAGTGAACGTCCCCGACCGTCGCTTCGAGTTCATGGAGGACGAGGACGAGGCCACCTGGGACCAGATATTCTTCGGGAGCGACACGGTCGCCACACTCGGGGACGTCGCCCTCACGACCGACACGTCGCTCGGGCCCGGTGGAACGCTCTCGCTCTCCGCCGGGGCGGGTGGGTCGGTCAACCCGTTCGCGGCGCGCTTTTACCGCGTCGGCATCGACGCCGGCGTCGACACGTTCCGCATCGACTTCCAAGCGAGTGCCGGGTTCGACGCACCGATCGTCCAGGCGGTGCTGGTCGACGAGAACGACGCGGTCCGGGACATCGTCCGGTCGGACCGAACCACCTGGTCGCGAACGGTCGCGAACGACCGCGGCGGGACGGCCCTCGACCACGTCGTCATCGTCGTCGCCGGCACCGAGAGCGGCGGGTCGTTCTCGCTGTCCGTCCAGGAGGTCTCCCCCGCATCGGACGTGATGGTCACTCGCTGGCACCACGTCGCCGGGACGAGCTACGAGATCGACCCGTTCGGCTGGTCGTGGACGTGGACGTCCCCCGACGTCTGGGTCGACAACGACGGGAACGGTCTCGCCGACGACGAGGTGTTCTTCGACGAAGACAACACCCTCACCGTTCGTCTCCACAACCACGGTCACGTCGACGCCACCGGGGTGTCGGTCGACTTCCACTACCAGGACGCGAGCACGGGACTGAGCCACACCGCGTGGCTCCCCGTCGAGAACACGGCGGGCGTCGTCCAGCAGGTGACGGGTGCGACGGTCCCGGCAGAGGGGAGCGCGACGTTCTCCGTCGACTGGGCGCCGGCCCCCTCGGGGACGAGCGACCACTTCTGCATCCGGGCGGTCGTCACCGCTCCGGGCGATCCGAACACCGACAACAAGCGATGCGTCTCGAACTTCGGGAACGTGATCGCCCGAGAGCCGTACATCGACCTGGACATCGTCCGGCGCCTCCCCGAGGCGTTCCGTGAGGCCCGGTTCGTCGTCGTCCCCCGTGGGGGCGGACGGTGGTTCGCCTCACCGACCGACCGCACGGACATTCAGCGGAGCCTCGAACGGGGCGAGCGGGAAGCCGTCGACACCGTCCGGCTCCGCCGTCGCGCGTCGCTCGAACGCCACGAGGGACACGTCGAGGTCGACCCGAAGTTCCGCGCGGAACGGACCTGTCCGAACCTCGCAGACCTCGCGGCGGCGGTGACCGAACCGGACCCGTTCGGCGACTACGAGACCGACCCCGACGCCCTCCCGCCGGGGGTCGCCGACGCGCCGCTCGTCACTGTCGCACACGTCGCCGACGGTTCGGTCACCGGCGGATTCACGTGGGCGATCCGCGAGGAGCGCGACTGAGCCCGAGTCACGGACGGGACGGCGCGCGCTCCGGACCGGTCGACGAACGCCACCGTCGACAGAGGAAACGGTCACGACGAGAAGGGGATGCTACCGGCCGGTGACGAGGACTATAACGCCAGCGTCGACGACGACGCCATCGACAGCGCGACCGTCCCCGTAGCGAGGAGGACGAAGACGAGGCGGTCCCTGAACGTGAGCGTGTCCATACCCGACCCGTTCCCCGAGGTCTACTTGAAGCTGCGCCCCCAGATGTCATATATGAGAATACCAGTACGGCAGAGAACGGCTCAGCGGGAGCGCGCCTCCTCGACGAAGTCGAGAATCGCCTCCACCCCCTGAAACCCCTCGGCGAGGCGGCCGACCTCCTCACCGTCTTCGAGGAGGACCAGCGTCGGCACGCTCCGTACACCGAACCGCTCGACGAGCGAGAGGTCCGTCCGGGGGTTGCAAGTGGCGACAACGACGTCCGAGGCGCGGGCGACGTTGCCCAGTACGGGTTCGAGAGACTGACACAGCGTACACCCCTTCGTGTAGAACTCGACGAGGACGAGCGGGTGCTCGGCGGCGAGCGCGTCCAGTTCCTCCCCGGTTTCGACGGGGATAGGGCGGTCGAGCGTCTGCATACCCGTCGTTCGGCGTTGGAAGAGAAAAGAGGAGCGGCGCGTCCCGGGGGCGGGGACTCCCGCGGGATTACGAGACGTCGTCGTAGAAGTCGTCGGCGTCGGTGTACCGCTCGTCGGCGACGTCGCGGAGGTCCTCGAGGAGCGACTCCAGGTCGTCCGCGTCGGCGTCACCGGCGGCGTCGGCCGCGTCGTCGAAGAAGTCGTACGCCTCGTCGAACAGGTCGCGCGCCTCGTCGGCCTTGTCCTCGGCCTCGGCGTCGTTGTCGTCGTCTTCCTCCTCACGGGCCTCCTCGAACTCGTCGAGCCCCTGGAGCATCCGGTCCAGTCCCGAGGAGGCGTCGTCGAGGACGGCGCGGACGGTCTCGAACAGCACGACCGTGTCGTCGTACGTGTCGTCGTCGAACGGTTCGGCGGCGGCGACCGCGTCGGCGTCGACGTCGTTCTTGATGGTCGAGACGCGGTCGCTCCCGCGAGCGAGGGTGTTGTCGAAGCGCTCCTCGGCCTCGGAGACCGCGTCGTGTTCGTCGTCGGCGTCCGCGTCCTCGTCGAAAGCGGCGTAGGTTGCGTCGAGTCGGTCGACGCTCTCGACGAAGTACGAGTGTGCGAGCGCCGCGTGCGTGAGGAACCTCTCCGCCACCCGGAGGTCGGCGACGGTGTCGTGCTGGTCGTCGGTGACCGCGGCCGCCTCGGCAGCCGCGAGCTCGGACTGGACCGTGTCGAGTTCGAGGAGGACGAACCGAGCGTCGAACGCGCTGTTCGTGAGCGACACCTCCGCCAGCGCGCCGTCGTTGGAGCCGGTGTACGCCTCGACGGCGGCCTCGAACGCGGACTGGACCTGTCCGATAGCCTCGTCGCCCGCGTCGACGTTCTCCTCGGAGGGGGTCGGCTCGGGCGTCTCTGTCGGCTCGGGCGTCTCTGTCGGCTCCGGCGTCTCAGTCGGTTCGGGGGTGGGCGTCGGCGTGCGGGTCACCCGTGTGAAATCGCCCTCGGTCCGGACGCCAGAGGCGGTTTCGGGCCGTTTCGCACCCAGGCACCCGGCGGGGAGGAGGGCACCGAGCGCAGCGAGTACCTGCCGTCGTTTCATACCTGGCCCTCAACCTATCAGATGTTAAGTGTATCGGATAGAGTAACGGGTTTAGAAGCCTCGAAAATCCGTCTGACGCACGTCTTGCAACTATATTATTTCTGAGTGTTAGAGCGCTCTGCTCGGTCGACGGCTCCGGCTGCCAGTGGGGCGACGCGAGGCGCTCGACCCGATCTGGTAGTACGCCTCGGCGGCGACACCGAGCCAGGCGGCGAGGAGCGCGGCCCCGACGACGACGCCGAGCCCGAACTCGACAGCCGGGTGGAGCACGTACGAGAAGCTGGCGCCGACGACGACGAGCGCGGCCGGGACGACGAGCGCGAGCGCCGCCGTCGCCAGTTCGAGTCGGTCACCGGCGGCGCGCTGCCAGCTCCGACGGAGCGCCGCGAGAACGCCGACGTCCTCCGCGGCGAGGACACTGGGGACGAGCAGGAGGTGGCCGGCGACGACGACGCCGGGGACGACGAGCAGGACGGTTCCGACCGTGACGGCGACGGCGGCGGCGACGGAGGCAACGGCGGCGGCGAGCGTCGCGGGGACGACGCGGTGGGTGAGACACTCGACCGGGTCGGCCCAGCGCGAGACCGACTGGCCGAGGAGGCGACGGCTGCCGACGACGGTGGCGAAGGAGCCGACGAGGAGCGTCGCCAGTGCCAAAAGCCCGGCGACTACGGGGGACGTCGGGAGGACGACTCCGTACTCGGCGACGGTCCCGCCGGCCGGGAGGGGGGTGCCGGCGGCGGCGGTGAGGAGGGTGTTCACTGCCGCGTTGAACGCTGCGAGTGCGAGGACGAACGCGACGAAGAGGGCGGCTCCAGCGGGGGAGGTGACCCGTCGAACGCCGCTGACGACGAGTGTTCGTGCGTGTACGGACATCATCCGAGAACAGTCTCGCAGGCCTATAATTCTGCGTGCGACGGGCGTCAGACGGGCGTCGTCGTCGGGGCGAATCCGAACGCACAAGACGCCGGCGAACGCGAGCGAAGGTATGCAGGTCGATGCGGTCGAGCTCGACATCGACGGCCTGCTCGTCGATGTCGCCGACTC
>JBEPYA010000069.1:0-16337 GCA_041641615.1 Salinigranum sp.
AGCGACGTTGCCCTCCTCGGCGGAGAACCAACTGTCGAGCGACGTGGAGCACGCACGCGGCACCTCGGTGAACGCCACGGCCTCGCCCGGTGCGGTCGCCGCGGGCGTCGGTGACAGCATCGAGATCACCGGAGCCACGACGTTCGACTCGGGCGACGTCCGTCTCTACCTCGTCGGCCCCCGCGGGCGGTTCCTCGGGGAAGACGGGACGGCGGGTGACATGGAGACGGAACGCGTCTCGGGAGGGACGTTCGCTGCGACATACGAGGCGTTCACCCGGCGCGGGACGTACCGACTCCTCGTCGTCAGCCCCCGCGCCGACGGGGAGTTCGAGTCGACGACGACGCTCGGCCGCGACGCGCTCCCGTCGAGCGTGACCCAGCGGCAGGCGGTCGACCTCGTCAGAGCGGCCTACGGCGGCGACGAGGTGGTCGACCTGTCGCTCCGCGGGGAGACGCCCCGTCTCGGCATCGACCCGGTTTCGGCGGACGGGACGCTCGTCGGGGACGAGGTCGTCACGGTGACGGGGACGACGAACCGCGGCGACGGAACGGCCGTCTTCGTTGACCTCGCCGACGCGAGCGGGCGGACCGTCACGACCGCCGAGGCCGACGTCGACGCCGACGCCGACGCCGGCGCGTGGGAGGTCGATGTCGACCTCGCGGGGGTCGCACCCGGTTCGTACACGCTGTTCGCCACCGACGGTGCCTCGCGCGCCTCGGCGACCCTCATCGTCGTCACCGAGGAGACGACGCCGACCGAGACGCCCGCCGAGACCCCGGTTTCGACCGCGTCGGAGTCGAGCGCCGTCGACGACGCCCACGAGACCATCGAGAACGTGACCGGCGCGGCGCTCGCGAACGGGACCGCAGGACTCGAAGCCGCGAACGAGACGGTCGGAGGCGCGATGGGAGGGAACGAGAGCGTTGGGAGCGGGGCGAACGCGAGCGCGACTGGCGGGACGGACGCGAGCGAAACGAACGCGAGCGTCGAGAGTGAGACGAACGGGAGCGTCGGGAACGAGACCAGCGCCACCGCCGAGGGCAGCGGCTCGACCAGCGGGGCCGTTCCCGGCTTCGACGTCGGCGCGTTCGTCGCTGCGCTCGTCGTCGTCGCCGTCGCCGTGCGACGCCGAGCACGCGTGTGAGTCACTCGACCGTGGCCCCGTACATCCCCGTCCGGTCGACGAGGCGTAACGAATCGTTTTTGTGCGCCAGCGAGCAACCGTCGGGCATGGCGATCAAACCCAAGTACGTCAAACAGCTCGGGAACATGCTCCTGGAGCGGTACCCGCAGGCGTTCAACACGGACTTCGAGACGAACAAGGACAGCGTCATGAAGCTCACGAACGTCGAGTCGAAGGGCGTCCGCAACCGCATCGCGGGCTACATCACGCGCAAGAAGTCCAGCAGCCAGGCCGCCTCGGCGTAACTCTCCTCCCGACACTGCACACCGACCGAACCGAGCCGTGAGCGACCGGTCCGTGCTCGCAGTCGTGGTGTGCGCACCCAGCACTCTTCGTCCTCCCGCCGGGTGAACGGTCGTCCTCCCGTCTGATGACTGGTAGTCACCCTGCGTCGGCGTCCGAGGCGGCCGGATGGTTTTCGGTGACCGAGTCCCTCGATCCGTCCCGCCCGCCGAACCAGTCGTCGACGGCTTCCCGCACGCGCTGGAGGACGCGCGGGTCGGTGCTCGGTCGGCCGACGCTCACGGCGTCTGCGCCGTAGTCGAGGTACTCGTTCACCGTCTGTCGGTCGCGGACGCCGTTGTTGGCGACGAGGTAGAGATCGGGCGCCGCCTCGGCCACGCTCGCGACGACGTCCTCGGAGTCCATCGCGTCGAGGTGAAAGACGGTCGCGCCCGCCGCCTCGACCCGGCGGGCCGTCTCCGCGAGGTCGACGCCGTCGACCTCCGCGCGGACCTTCACGCTCACCTCCGCGCCCACGTCGGCGGCGGCCGCGACGTACTCACAGAGCCGGTCGGTGTCTCTCAACAGAGTTTCGCCGCAGCCGACACGACACAGCTCCGCCTGGCGGCAGTGGGCGTTTACCTCGACGAGCGCGCCGTGTGCCGCACACAGTCGCGCGGCCTCTCGGACGGGGTCGACGGTCGCGCTGCGGACGTTCACCCCCGCTCCGACGGGCGCGTCCGCGAGGACGGCGAGCTGGAAGTCGATGAAGACGAACGGGTCCGGCGGGAGGAACTCCGAGCGGTCCCGCGCCACCAGTTCTCGGGCTGCGTCTCTCGACTCCTCGTCGAGGGAGACGCCGCCGAGTATCGCGAGGTCCGCCCACAGGCTCCCGTCGCACGCCCACCCGGCGTCCGCCTCGCCCGAGAGGCTCGCGAGGACGAGTCGCGGCGACGACGCCCGCGTCATGCCGCTCCCTCGGTTCCGGCGACTCGGTCGAGCGCCTCCCACACCGCCCCGAGGACGCGCGCCGCGTCGTCAGGGCCGTCGATTCGAGTGTCGGTCCGGACGACGGGGCGATCTAGTTCTGTGCCGTCCGCGGTGTCGAGGACGAACGCGTCGGCGAAGGGGTACGCGTCGGCGACGCCCGCGGTCGAGGGGTCGAGACCGACGCCCTCCATCAACTCCGCCGCCGGGCCGGAGAACACCTCACGGTCGACGAACGGCGAGACGACGACGACCGGCGTCTCGGCCAGCGCCGCCTCCACGCCCGAAAGCGCGAGGATAGGACCGATGCTCGTCACGGGGTTCGAGGGACCGACGACGACCGGGTCCGTGAGGGCCTCGAGCACCTCGGAGGTGGGCTCGGCCTCCTCGGCACCGCGGAACTCCACCCCGTCTACCCGGGGCTCGGCACGCCGACCCACCCAGTACTCCTGGAAGTGCAGCTCTCCCTCGTCGGTGTGGACGATGGTCGCGACGGGGTCGTCGCTCATCGGCACGAGGTCGACGTCGAGGCCGAACGCCTCCGCGAGCGTCCGCGTCACCTCCGTCAACGACCGCCCCTCGTCGAGGAGGCTCGTCCGGGTGAGGTGGACGGCTCTGTCGCGGTCGCCGATCTCCATGAACTCCGCCACGCCCGAGAAGCGCCGCCAGCGGGCGATCTCTCTTCCCTCGACCTGGGCGTCGTCGGGGAGGTACCGCGGGCCCTCACCGAATCCGGCCGCGTCCGCGAGTCGGTGCAGTTCGTCGTGCGTCTCGGTGGTGTCCCCGGCGACTCCCCACCAGCGGTCACGGTCGAGGACGCCGCCGCCGTGAAACAGCACCGTGTCGACGTCGGGGCAGACGAGATGCCCGCCGAGTTCGACGTCGTCGCCGGTGTTCCCGACGACGGTCGCGTCGCTCGGCGCGACGGGTCCGTCGCGGCCGACCCCGTCGAGGAGTTTGGGCGTCCCCGTCCCACCGGCGAGGAACGTCATCATGGAGCCCTGCTTTGTGGAGCGGCGGTTTGAAGCTTCCTGCATCGACACGAAGAGACTTCCTGTATCGACACGGGGAGACTCTCCTGTATCGACGCGGGAATGCGCTCTGCATCGACGTGCGTCGGCGGTAGTTCGGGGGTATGCGTCCCCGTCGCGAGGGGTGCGGTGACACCCTCGCGTGCGAATCCGTGGATACTTGACTGACCGGTTAGTCAGTTTGAACACCGAATGTCAGACGAGCCCCGCGAGACGGTCGTTCGCGCGACGTGCCGCGCCCTCTGTGCGCACGGCTACGCGAACCTGACGATGCAGGACATCGCCGACGAGACGGACCTGAGCAAAGCCGCCCTCCACTACCACTACGACACCAAGCGCGACCTCCTCACGACGTTCCTCGACTCGCTCGCGTCGTGGTACGAGGGTCGACTGGAAGACCTCCCGGGCGACGACGCGGCCGAACGGCTCCACGCGCTGTTCGACGAGTGTCTCTCCGGGGAAGACGACGAGGCCGACTACCCCGCCTTCCACACGGCGATGCTCGAAGTGAAGGCGCAGGCACCCTACGAGGAGGCGTACCGCGAGCGCCTCACGGCGGTCGACGACGTGCTCCGGTCGCGGGTCGAGACGCTCGTCGAAGCGGGTATCGAGGAGGACGTCTTCCGAGACGTCGACCCCGAGGCGACGGCGACGCTCGTCGCGGACGTGATCGTCGGCGCACACACCCGGAACGTCGCCGTCGGGCACCCGCTCGACGAGACGCGCGCCGTGCTCGACACCTACGTCGACGACCACCTCCTGGCTCACGGGAGGGAGAACGAGGATGAGGGCGAGAGCCAGAGCGGTTCCCGTCAGGAGGCCGCCTGAATGAGCGCCCTCGACCACCTGTCGGGGCTGTTCAAGAGCAAAGAGGAGTTCGATCTGACCAGCGGCGGTATCGGCAAGCCCCTCTTTTACCTGGCGCTCCCCATCGTCATCACGAACCTCCTCCAGACCGCGTACAACCTCGCCGACACGTTCTGGCTGGGTCAGTACTCGACGGAGGCGCTGGCGGCCATCTCGTTCGGCTTCCCCCTCGTCTTCTTGCTCATCTCCTTCGGCTTCGGCATCTCTATCGCCGGGAGCGTCCTCGTCGCACAGTACGTCGGCGCCGGCGAGGAGGCCGAAGCCGAGTACGCCGCCTCACAGACAATGACGTTCGCCGTGCTCGCGTCCGTCGTCCTCGGGGCTGGGGGCTACTTCTTCGTCGAGGACGTCCTCCGCCTCCTGGGTGCCTCCCCCGAGGTGCTCCCGGGCGCGACGGCGTACATGCAGGTCATCTCGCTCGGTATCGTCTTCCTCTTCGGGTTCCTCGTGTTCATCTCGCTGATGCGCGGCTACGGCGACACCATCACGCCGATGCTCGTCATGTTCGGCTCCGTCGCCATCAACGTCGTCCTCGACCCGTTCCTCATCTTCGGCTGGTGGGTGTTCCCCGAACTCGGCGTCGCCGGCGCGGCGTACGCGACCGTGTTCTCCCGCTCGCTGGCGCTCTTCGTCGGGCTGGCCATCATGCTCCGAGGAAACCGTGGCGTGCGTATCCGCCCGCGACAGATGCTCCCCGACCTCGACTACTTCCGGCGCATCGCCGCGCTGGGCGGCCCCGCCTCGGTGGAGGTCACCGGGAGAGCCCTCTCCGTGAACTTCCTCCTCGTGGTCGTCGGCCTCTTCTCGACCACTGTCGTCGCCGCGTTCGGCATCGGCACCCGGGTGTTCTCGGTCATCTTCCTCCCCGCGATCGCCGTGGCGCAGGCGGTCGAGACGATGTCGGGACAGAATATCGGCGCCGGCAAGCCCGACCGCGCAGAGGCGACCGCGGACTTCGCCGCGAAGACGATGTTCGTCATCCTCTCGGGGATGGGCGTCGTCGTCTTCTTCTTCACCGAACCCATCGTCGCCGTCTTCACGACCGACCCCGACGTCGTCAGGGAGGGAGCGAACTTCCTCCGCACCGTCGCCCCGACGTTCGGTCTCCTCGGCGTCCTGCGGGCGTACAGCGGGAGCTTCCGCGGGGCCGGCAAGACGATGATATCGGCCGCCGTCGCCATCTTCGCACTCGGCGTAGTGCGGCTGCCCGTCGCGTGGTTCGGCGCCCAGGAGTTCGGGCCGAGCGGCATCTGGTGGTCGTTCGTCGTCTCGAACGTCGTCGGCGCCGCCGTCGCGCTCGTCTGGTACAAGCAGGGGACGTGGCGCGACGCCGATCTCACTCGCCGGGACGTCGTCGACGACCTCGACGACGGGGACGTCGTCGACCCCGCGAGCACGGACGATTGAGGCCGAAGCGGACTCGTCTGGTCGGGCGACGAACTCGCTCACGCTTCTGGCGGTTCGCTATTCGCGAGCGGGGACGCGAGAGAGTGGACGGGGCGTAACGACGGAGGTGGACGTAGCGACGAAGGTGGACTGCTGGCTGTTCGATTACACGGACGAACGATACGGAGACCGCGCAGTGCACGGGCGCGGTGGACCGCAGCCTCACCCTCTCCAGCCGGTGGCTCGCGCTTTCAGGCGCGAGCCGACCCTCGCGCTAGTCGCTCGTCTGTGGGCGACTCACGTGTCGCCCGCATGGCCCGCGGGACGCGGAGCGTCCCGCGCTGTTTCCCTCGCTCCCGCGCGCCGACCGCTCGCACACCGGCAGTGGCGCGTGCTGGCGCGACTGTCTGTCGCGCCGGAATCGCGCGAGGGATGACTGAGCGACCGAACGAAGTGAGGGAGTGAAGGAATCGGCGGGGGAGGTCGTGGCCTCACCGCGCCCGTGTGTCGTACGGTGTTCACGCTCGTCCCACCAGTTACGCAGAGACCGTCCGTACCACCGTCCACGCTGATCTGTCCGCCTCCACGACCACCGAGACGTCTCTCATCTCTCCCGATGACGTTCACAGCGGTCGCGACAGCCGCTCCCGGACGCTCCATCCACCCGACGGTTTAACTCCGATGCCGGCGCATCTCACCCCATGCTGGCCATCAAGGACAGCGTCCACGACCATATCGAGGTCGGGGGCGTTGCCGAGGCGCTCATCGACACGCCGGCCGTCCAGCGACTCCGCCGCGTCACCCAGCTGGGTACCGTAAAGTACGTCTACCCCTCCGCGAACCACACCCGGTTCGAGCACTCGCTCGGCGTCTACCACCTCGCCGCGCGCGCGCTCGATAACCTCGGCGTCGAGGGCGTCGCGGCCGCGCGAATCCGCGCGGCGGCGCTCTTACACGACGTCGGCCACGGGCCCTTCAGCCACAACGTCGAGAGCGTCATCCACCGCCACACGGGCAAGTACCACGACGACGTCGCGGATCTGGTCACCACCGGAGCGGTGGGGCGCGTCCTCGCCGACCACGACATCGACCCGGGGGACGTCGCCGGCCTCGTCCGCGGCGAGGGGCGGTACGGACAGCTCGTCTCGGGCGAGCTCGACGTCGACCGCATGGACTACCTCGTGCGGGACGCCCACCACACCGGCGTCCCATACGGCACTATCGACCACGAGCGGCTCGTCCGCGAACTGGCGTTCGTCGACGGCGAGCTCGTGTTGCGGGAGGGAAACGTCCAGACGGCGGAGTCGCTTCTCCTCGCGCGGGCGCTCATGAACCCCACCGTCTACGCACACCCCGTCGCGCGCATCTCGAAGGCGATGCTCCGCCGGGCGGCCGAACGCCTGCTCGACACTCCCGACATCTCGGCCGATGACCTCCGGCGGATGGACGACTACGACTTCGTCGCGGCGCTCCGGATGACGCCCGAGACGAGCGCGTACGCCGAGCGGCTCGACACCCGACGGCTGTTCAAACGCGCGGTGTGGGCCGAGCACGACGACGTCCCCGCCTCCCTCCTGGCCGCCTCGCACGCGGAGTTGCAGGCGTTCGAGCGCGAGATCTCCGACCGCGTCGACCTCCCCTCGGAGAACGTCGTGGTCGACGTCCCCTCCCCGCCGTCGATGACGGAGTCGACGTCGCGCGTGGTCGTCAACGGCGACATCCGGGAGCTGGGGAAGGCCTCGCCGCTGGTGTCGGCGCTTCGGACGGCACAGGAACAGCAGTGGCGACTCGGGGTCTACTGTCCCCGCTCGGAGACCGAAGCCGTCGGTCGCGCGGCCGTCGACGTCCTCGGTCTCGACATCGACGGTGCGCTCGTGAGCGACGTGCGCACGGGGCTGAACGCGACGCTCGACGAGTTCCAGTGAGGGCCGCCCGCATCAACGTTTATCGGTCGCCGTACAGTACTGTGTCGAGTGAACGGCGACAGCTCACCGGTCGCGGAGACGTTCTCGTGTACCCTCCTCGACCCCGTATCCGACCTGCTCGTCGTGTTCGACACTGCCGGTGCCTTCACGCACTGGAATCGGGCGGTGCCCGAAGCGACCGGCTACACCGACGAGGCGCTGTCGTCGCTGTCGGCCGACGACCTGTTCGCCGACGCCGCTACCCTCGACGAGCGTGTCGCCGCCGCCGAATCGAACGGAGAACCGTTCGACGCGACGGTCATCACCGCCGACGGCGACCGACTCGACTACGAGTTCACCGTCACGGCACACGGCGACACCGGCGTCTCGGGCGACACCGACGACGTGGACGAACGCGCCGAGCACGTCGTCTGCGTCGGTCGCGAGACGACTGGCGGGTCCGACCGGGGACGCGACTGGTACCGGACCATCCTCGAATCGCTCCCGGACGCCGTCTACGCCATCGAGGCCGACGGGACCATCGCGTACGTCAACGAGGCGTACGCGGCGATGAAGGGCGTCCCCCGCAACGACCTGCTCGGAACCGACGTGGACGACTGGGTCGCCGACGAGACGGTCGGTCGGGCCGACGAACTGCGCCGGGAACTCGACGCTGGAGCCCGCGACGTCGGTACCATCGAGTACGAGTTCGTGGCCGGCAACGGAGAACGGTTCCCGGCCGAGATCCGGTTCACGCGGGTCGACGACGACAGGTTCGGCTTCTCCCGGGTCGGGATAATCCGCGACGCCACCGAGCGGGCGACGCGCGAGCGGCGGCTCCAACAACAGAACGACCGCCTCGACGAGTTCGCGACCATCGCCAGTCACGACCTCCGCAACCCACTGAACGTCGCTGAGGGCCGGCTCGAACTGGCGCGTCAGGAACACGACAGCGAGCACCTCGCGAGCATCGAGCGCGCACACGACCGGATGCGATCGTTGATAGACGACCTGCTCACGCTGGCGCGACAGCGCGAAGACACCCTCGACCTGACGACGGTGTCGCTTTCGACGCTCGCCGAACACTGCTGGGACTCGGTCGAGCAGTCGGACGCGACGCTCGTCGTCGAGACGGAGGCGACTGTCCGTGCGGACGAGAGTCGTCTCCAGCGGCTCCTCGAGAACCTCTTTCGGAATTCGGTCGAACACGGTTCGACCGCTTCCCGCTCGCAGGTCGCGGAGATAGCGTCGAGCAGAGCTCGACGGACAACCGGACTGCACAGCAGCCCGGTGATAGCGTGGAACAGGGCTCCACGAACAGCCGGCCGGGAGCCGATGACTCGGTCGAGCGTGGTTCCGCTGACCGGCCGTCGGCGGACGACGTCGTTACGAACGGCCGGAGCGAGGTCACGGCGACCGTCGGCGACCTGCCGGACGGCTTCTTCGTCGCGGACGACGGTCGGGGCATTCCTCCCGAGGCGCACGATCAGGTGTTCGAGGCCGGCTACTCGACGAACCCCGCGGGAACCGGCTTCGGGCTGAGCATCGTCCGGGCGGTCGCGGAAGCGCACGAGTGGGACGTTCGACTCACCGAGGCGGACGGCGGCGGGGTGCGGTTCGAGTTCCGCGGTGTCACGGCGGGGTGAGCGGCGTCTCCCAGCCCTCGCAGCCGACGAACCTACAGCTTCAAGCACGTGCCAGTCCCAGGGCGAATCGATGCACGTAGAGGGGACCATCCTCGTCGGCCGCGACTTCGAGCCCGTCGAGGGACGGGTCGTCGTCGAGGACGGCCGGATCGAAGCGGTCGAAGAGTGTGAGACCGACTCGACGGACCTCGTCTGCCCGGCGTTCGTCAACGCCCACACGCACATCGGCGACTCCATCGCCAAGGAGGCCGGCGCGGGGCTGTCGCTCGACGAACTCGTCGCGCCGCCGGACGGTCTCAAGCACCGACTCCTCCGCGCGGCCTCCGCCGATGAGAAGGCCGCCGCGATGCGCCGCTCGCTCCAGTTCATGCAGGCGACCGGCACCGCCGCGTGCGTCGAGTTCCGCGAGGGGGGAGTGCCCGGCGTCGAAGCGTTCGACCGGGCGAGAGAGGGTCTCGATATCGACGCCGTCGTCCTCGGTCGAGAGACGGAAGACGCGATGCACGAGAGCGACGGCTTCGGGGCGAGCGGTGCGCGCGACGGCGACTTCGACGCGGTTCGAGACGCGACCCGGGCGGCCGGAAAGCTGTTCGGCATCCACGCCGGCGAGCGTGACGCCGACGACGTCGACGCCGCCATCGACCTCGCCCCCGACTTCCTGGTTCACATGGTTCACGCCACCGCCGCTCATCTCGACCGCGTCAGGGAGAGAGAGATACCCATCGCCGTCTGTCCGCGCTCGAACCTCGTCACGAACGTCGGCGCGCCGCCGATTCGGCGCCTCACCGAGGCGACGACCGTCGCGCTCGGGACGGACAACGTCATGTTGAACTCCCCGTCGATGTTCCGTGAGATGGAGTTCGCCGCGAAGCTCTCGGACGTCTCGGCCGAGGAGGTCCTGCGGATGGCGACGGTCAACGGAGCGGAGTTAGCGGGACTGGACTACGGCGTCGTCGAGGAAGGCGCGCCGGCGAAACTGCTCGTGCTCGACGGCGACTCCGACAACCTCGCGGGCGCGAGAGACCCCGTCCGTGCCGTGGTGCGGCGGGCCGGACAGGCGGACGTGAAGCGCGTGCTGCTCTGACATCGCCGACAGACTGCCGCTGCTGGTTCTCTGTCGTGTCGACCGCGGTCGACAGGGAGGACACCCCGTTCGCGCCTCTTTGTCGCTCGTGCTCGCGAACGACCCGCGACCGCGCCGTCCGTGGCGACGGCGCGTGACCATCGTGACCCCAGTCTCGACCCCACCGCACGGGGTCTGCGGAGGGAACTGGACGAACGGCTCGAAGCGACGCAGCGCGTCGGTGAACGAGCGACGGGGCGAGCGACGCGAGTGACGGAGCGAACAGACCGGGAGGACCGGTCCGCGGGCTCACCGCGTCTCCACGCCGCTCACGGAGTCATGCCGGCCGCAGGTGCTCGCAGTCACCCGTGTGGACCACTCGCTCTCCCTCCTCCGTCCGGACGACGAGCGCGCCGGGGAACTCGACGTCGACGGCCTCACCCTCGATAGTCTCGGTCGTCGTCTCGATTCGCACCCGACGACCGAGCGTGTCCGCGTGCTCGCGCCAGGCGTCCAGAATCGCGTCGGGGTCGTCGCGGAGGTCGTCGAACGTCTCCAGCAACCGCTGGACGAACAGCCGTCGCTCGACGTCGCCCGCCTCGTCGCGGATGCTCGTCGCGCCCGTCGGGAGGTGGGAGCCGTCGACGTTGGCGTTGACGCCGATTCCGACGAGCACCCACGAGACCCGGTTCGCCTCCCCCTCCATCTCGGTGAGGATGCCCGCCAGCTTGCGGCCGCCGCGCTCCGTCGTGTCGTCGCTCACGAGCACGTCGTCGGACCCGTCCGGCGCACCCTCGTCCGCGTCGCTCACGAGGATATCGTTCGGCCACTTGATGGTCGCGTCGACGCCCGCCTCCCGTGCCGCTCGTGCCGTCGCGACGGCCGCGGCGAGCGTGTAGATGGGTGCGTGTGCGGGCGGACACTCGGGCTGGAAGACGATACTCAGCCAGACGCCACCGGAGGGAGCGCTCCACGCTCGACGGAGCCGTCCTCTGCTTCCGGTCTGTTCGTCGGCGAGGACCACGACGTCGCGTTCGCCCGCGGAGGCGAGTTCGCGTCCGCGGTCGTTCGTGCTCCCGACGCTGTCGTGGTACTCGACCCTGTAGTCGGCGTCGAGACCGTACTCGACGGCCCCTGCTCCGAACTCGGGCACCTCGCTCACGACGTATCCTGCGTCCGTCGACTCGACCACGAACCCCTCGTCGCGGAGCGCTTCGACCTGCTTCCAGACGGCCGCCCGCGAGACGCCGAGGCGCTCGGCGAGCGCCGGTCCGGAGACGGGACCGCTCGCCAGCTCTGCCAGCAGCGCGCGCCGTGTCTCGTTCATGTGAGGAGATGACGCGAGCCGGGTATGAAGGCGACGGCTCACACCCTCCGGGAGCGACCAACAACCGAGCGCGACGCATCCACCCGCCGAGGAACGGCAGGCGGACGAACAGCACGAGACCACCCGACGACGAGCCTCACCACGAGGTGTCGACGAGGGGCTCCCCGCTCGCGTAGCGGGCGGCGTCTCCGGCGCTGGACCTGTCGCTCGCGTGCCTCGTTCGGCGGCGGCGTCACGCCCGTGTGGTCGTCGCCTCCGGACGAGTCGCCCCGGGCGTGGAGTCCTCCGGACGAATCGCCCCGGGCGTATGGAGAGAGTAACGAGACGGACCGACTGGCGGTCTACTCGATGACGACGAGCACGTCACCCATGTCGACCGAGTCGCCTTCGCCGACGAGCACCTGCGCGACGGTACCGGCGGCCTCGGTGGTGACGTCGTTCTCCATCTTCATCGCCTCGAGGACGCAGACGACCTCGCCCGCTTCGACCTCGTCGCCCTCTTCGACTTCGACCGAGAGGATAGTCCCCTGCATCTCGGCCTCCACCCGTGCGCCGTCGGCGGTGGTGGCAGCCCCGCCGTCGTCTCCCGTGGCGACGTCGGGACGGCTGCGACCGCCGCCACCGCCGCCGGCGGGGAGTTCGATGGCGGGCGCGCCGCGCTCTTCGAGCGACACCTGGAACCGTTTGCCGTTCACCTCGACGGTGAACTCGCGTTCGGTGACCTCCCCGTCTTCGTCTTCGTCCTCGACCGACCCCTCGGCCGACCCCCAGCGTTCGACGGCCGCCTCGACGCGCGAGCGGTCGAGTTCCTCGTCGAGGTACTTCGTCGTGTGCGTTCCCGCGCGGAAGGCCTCGTCGGAGATCATCAGCCGGTGGAACGGGATGATGGTGTGAAAGCCCGCTATCTCGTACTCCCGGAGCGCGCGCTCGGAGCGCGCCAGACACTCCTCGCGGTCGCTCGCGTGGACGATCAGTTTCGCCACCATCGAGTCGTAGTCCGTCACGAGGTCGTCGCCCTGCCGGATGGCGTCGTCGAGTCTGACGCCGATACCGCCCGGCGGGTCGTACGTCTCGAACGTCCCGCCCGTCGCCGGGGCGAACTCGTTTGCGGGGTTCTCGGCGTTGATCCGGTACTCGATGGCGTGACCGTCGATCTCGACGTCGTCCTGCGCGAAGTCGAGTTCCTCGCCGGCGGCGACCCGGATCTGCCACTTGACGATGTCGATACCCGTGATCTCCTCGGTGACGGTGTGTTCGACCTGGATGCGCGTGTTCACCTCGAGGAAGTAGAAGTCCGCGTCCGACCCGAGGAGTTCGTCGTCTCCTCGCTCCTCTTCCTCGACGAGGAACTCGAAGGTGCCGGCGTTGTAGTAGTCGGCGGCGTCGGCACCGCGGCGGGCGGCCTCGCCGATCTTCTCCCGCAGTTCGTCGGTGAGCGCGGGACTGGGACCCTCCTCGATGACCTTCTGGTGGCGGCGCTGGAGCGAACAGTCCCGCTCACCGAGGTGGCGGACGTTCCCGTGGTGGTCGGCGAGGATCTGGACCTCGATGTGCCGGGGGTTCTCGAGATAGCGCTCCAGATAGACCGACGGGTTGTCGAAGTACGCCTCGCCCTCGCGTTTGGCGCTCTGCAGTTTCTCCTCCGCGTCGTCGGGGTCGCGAACGATCTTCATCCCGCGCCCACCACCGCCGCCTTCGGCCTTGATCGCGATGGGGTAGCCGTACTCCTCGCCGAAGTCGTGGACCTCCTCGGGCGACTCGACGGGGTCGGTCGTCCCGGGGACGATTGGGACGCCGGCCTCGTTCATCACTTTTCGAGCCTTGGTCTTCTCGCCGAGCCGCTCCATCGCGTCGCTCGCGGGGCCGACCCACGTCACCTCGCTCTCTTCGACTTTCCGCGCGAACTCCGCGTTCTCCGCGAGGAAGCCGTAGCCCGGGTGGATGGCGTCCGCGCCCGCCTTGCGCGCCGCGTCGATGACCGCCTCGTGGTCGAGATACGAGTCCGCCGCCCGCGCCGGACCGACGTTGTACGCCTCGTCCGCGTACCGGACGTGCCCCGAGTGTTTGTCCGCGTCACTGTAGACCGCGACCGTCCGGACGCCCAGTTCCTCACAGGCTCGCATCACTCGAACCGCGATCTCCCCGCGGTTCGCTACCAGTACCTTGCTGAACATTTGGACCGTACTTCTCGGAAGGCCCACCTGTTTCTATCGGTTCTTCACTCGTATCACCGGGCCGAGAAAAGCGCTCGTCCCGAGTTCTCACTCGCCATCGAGTTAACGACTGGGCACTCTCACCGGTCACTGCCTGAACAGGAGCGTCCGCCCTGCAAAAACAAGACGACGAACGTCCAGTATTTTCGCCTCGAACGGCTTCTGAGTGAACGATTGTGATATCTGGCCCGATTCCGAAGCGTCTTATGTGAGTGCCACACAAGCACACGCCAATGAGTGTACGAGTCGGTATCCTCGGTGCAACCGGCGCGGTCGGCCAACGGTTCATTCAACTGCTCGACGACCACCCGACGTTCGAGCTCGCGGCGCTGACCGCGAGCGAGGAGTCGGCGGGCAAGTCTTACCGCGAGGCCGCGAAGTGGCGCGTCAATACGCCCATCCCCGACGACGTGGCGTCGATGACCGTCGGGCGGACCCACCCCGACGACGTCGGCGACGACGTCGACCTGCTCTTCTCCTCGCTTCCCTCCTCGGTGGCGGCGGAGGTCGAACCGCTCTTCTTGAAGGAGGGCTACGTCGTCTCCTCGAACTCCTCGAACGACCGGATGGCCGAGGACGTCCCGCTCACCATCCCCGAGATCAACCCCGGCCATCTCGACCTCATCGAGATCCAGCGCGAGGAGCGCGGCTGGGACGGCGCTCTGGTGAAGAACCCGAACTGCTCGACCATCACGATGGTGCCGACGCTCGCCGCCCTCGACGAGTTCGGCCTCGAACGCGTCAGCGTCACCACGCTCCAGGCGGTGTCGGGTGCGGGCTACTCCGGCGTGACCTCGATGGAGATCATCGACAACGCCCTCCCCCACATCGGCGGCGAGGAGTCGAAGATGGAGACGGAGTCCAGAAAGCTGCTGGGAGGGTTCGACGGGGCCGAGGTGACCCTCCACGGGATGGACGTCGCCGCCTCCTGCAATCGCATCCCGACGCTCGACGGCCACCTCGAGAGCGTCTTCGCCGACCTCGCCGAGGAGCCGTCGGTCGACGAGGTCGCTCGGGCCATGCGCGAGTTCCCCGGCGTCGACCTGCCGAGTGCGCCCGAGCAACTCGTCCACGTCTTCGACGATCCCTCCCGTCCGCAGCCGCGGCTCGACCGCGACCGCGAGAACGGGATGGCCGTCTGCGCCGGCGGGATCCAGGAGACGACTCACGGCGTGAAGTACAACTGCCTCGCGCACAACACGATTCGCGGTGCCGCGGGCGCCTCGCTCCTCAACGGCGAACTGCTCGTCGAAGAGGGCTGGGTCTGAGTCGAGAGAACGCTTTTTTCGGTCCCGTCCCGAGCGTCGGTCGATGCCACTGGTGACGGTGGGAGACGCGATCGTCGACGACGCCCGCGCGCGGTTCCACGCCTGGCGGGCAGCACGTCCGGCGACGACCACGCTCGTCGCCGTCCTCGCGGCGGCGTTCGTCGTCCAGTCGCTCGTCTGGTGGCTGTTCGGCTTCCCGACGATGGCGTTCTGGTTCGCCGCGAGCGCGACTCCTTCCCCGGGGTGGCTCCTCGCCCCGCTCGCCCACCAGTCGGTCGGTCACCTCCTCGGAAACCTGCTCTTCCTCGTCGTATTCGGGTCGCTCGCGGAGGCCGACCTCTCGGCGGCGACCTGGTACTGGCTCTTCGCCACCAGCGCGCTCGCCGGGACCGCCGCGCAGGTGTGGAGCTACCTCCTCACGGGTGTCGAAGGCGGGGCTGTCGGGGCGAGCGCCGGCGTCGTCGCGCTGGTCTCGTTCGTGGCGGTTCGAACCGTCCGTGACGGCCCCGATGGGCGGTCGACGGCCGGCTATGCGGTCGGTGTCGCGGGGGGAATCGGCATGGTCGCGCTGCTCCTCAGCGACTTCGTCTGGACCACCGGGTCGGCCGAATACGCACACCTCATCGGCGTGACGGTCGGCACGTTCGCCGGCGTGTACGTCCGCGGGTGAGTCCTATCCTTGGCCCCGCTCGACCCGAACGCGAGCGCCACCGTCGACGTCCGAGAGCGCCGAGACGTCCTCGATGCGAGCGACGACGTTCACGGGAGACGCCGCCCGCGGCTCCTCACCCGCCGAGGCGGGCGTCGGTCCCCAGAACAGACAGAGCTTGGCCCCCGCCGGCCAGTAAGCGACGGCTCCGACGTCGACCGCGGATCGGGCGTTCTCGGGCTCGACGTCGACCGGGACGGAGAAGTACAGTTCGTCACCCCACCGCGCCGCCTCGCCCGCGACGGGGAGGACGTCGGCGAGCGCGTCTCTCGTTCGGGGGGCGTCGTCCGTCCAGTCGGCCGCGAGGTCGATTGCGTCCTCCCCGTCCGTGACCGTGATTCGGAGGTCGGCCATCTCAGTTCCCGTCGAGGGCGCGCGCGACCAGTTCGATGGGGTGTGGGGGGTGCTCCGAGGTGGCGTCCCTGTCCCCGAGTTGGGACCGGCACGACGCGCCGGGGGCCGTCACCCGTGTCCCCTCGCTGGCGTCGACCTGGTCGAAGAGGATGCGACCGATGGCCTTCGAGAGCG
>JBEPYA010000070.1:0-16272 GCA_041641615.1 Salinigranum sp.
AACGCCCGCCACTCGGGCCCGCGGTCGATCTGTCTCTCGTCCAGAACGAGCCCGCAGTCATCACAGACCAACTCACCCTGGTCGGCGTCCGTGATGATGTTCTCCGAGTCACACTCAGGGCAGACGACCTCCCCGTCTGACTCCTGTTCCGATGCCTGCTCGCGCTGACGCTGCCGACTCGGACGTTCCATTATAAGGTTTGTGGTGAGGGGTAAATTTAAACCTTTGTAACAGATTTTTGATATAGTTTCGGGAGGCCCCCAGAATCGAGACCCTGCACGGGCGTGCCGTTGGTGTCGTCGCTGTCGGGAGTGACGCTCCGAGCGGAGTCCGTTCGGCCGTGCCGGACGCGTCGCGTCGAAGGCAACGTGGGGAGGTGGGGTGAGAATCCCCCGATCCCCGTCGAGGGTCGGTGCGGGACGCGTACCACGGTTGAGCGGTCCGGCATCACCGAGGCACGACTGTCCGCCCCGAGCCGAGATTACCTCGGCACATACGAGAGGTTTTTACCATAACTCGAAGATATTGCATCTATGGCGCGGCCCTCGCACCCGACAGGCAGACGCACCGGTCACGAACAGGCCGCTCGGGACGCCCGTCGACCGCCGAATCGGAGGGCGCTGTAGCCGTGGCGACGAAAGCCGCGCTCGAAACCCAGCTCGCCGTCGTCGCGGGGTTCGAGAACCCGCGGGTGAGCCTCGAACAGTACCCGACGCCGCCCGGACTCGCGGCGCACGTCGTCCACGTGGCGGACCTCAACGGCGACATCGAGGGGCGGACAGTCCTCGACCTCGGGACGGGGACAGGGATGCTCGCGCTCGGGGCGGCCCTCCGCGGCGCGGCGCGCGTCGTCGGCGTCGACGTCGACCGCGCCGCGCTGTCGACGGCGCGAGAGAACCGAATCCGGGTGGGGACGACCACGCCGGTCCACTGGGTTCAGGCGGACGCGACGCGGTCGCCCATCGCGACGACGGAGCGGACGACTGTCGTGATGAATCCCCCGTTCGGTGCCCAGCGCGGGCACGAACACGCCGACCGAGCCTTTCTGGCCACGGCCGCCGAGGTGGCCGACGTGTCGTACTCTATCCACAACGCCGGGAGCACGGAGTTCGTCGAGGCGTTCGCCGCGGACAACGGGGGCGAGGTGACCCACGCGTTCGAGGCGACGTTCGACCTCGAACGGCAGTTCGAGTTCCACGAGGAGGAGCGGAAGGAACTCCGGACCGAGGTGTACCGAATCGTCTGGAACGGGGACCACGCCGAAGACGGCTAGCTCTGCTCCGCCTGCTGTCCCCGATACTTCTCGGGCTTCGCCACCTGGACCCTGGTGCCCCCGTAGACGGCGAGGAGGCCCTTCTCCGTGCGTCGGAACTGGACGCCGTCGAGCGTCACCGACTCGTTCACCGGGGGGACGGGCGCGCGAGTCGTCTCGTTCTCCCGGGAGACGCCGACGAGGAACTCGCTTCCATCGACGGCGACCGAGACGTTTCGGCCGCCGATGACCGGCGAGGCCTGTGCGGGCGGCGCACGGTAGACCGTCCGCGTCTCCCCGTCGGACGTCAGATTGACCAGGTACGTGACGTTGCCGCCGGTGACGGTCCACCCCCGTCGCTCGACGACGACCGTCTCGCGCCAGCCGACGCCGCCGACGCGGACGGCCGTCCGACCCTCGAACGCGAGCCGGCCCTTGCTCACCGCGGTCGTCCAGATACCGCGCTCGGAGCTGCGGACGATGACGCCGGAGGTGTTCACCGACGTGGTCTCGCCGAACGCACTGACGTTCACGGCGGCGACCATCCCGTCCGTCACGTCCTCGGCGTAGGTCACCTGGTAGTCGCGGATCTCGACCGGGTCACCGGGCAGCGGGTCGTCGGAGGTGGTGAAGAGGTTCACCGGAACGGCGGGGCCGGCGAGCGCCGAGGCCACGAGCACCATGACGACGACACCCCACTGCCAGCGGGGGAGCGAGAGGAGGCTCGGGTCGCCGCCGTCGCTCACCGCTCGCTGGAACAGCGGCCGCTCCGAGGCCGTGACGGTGAGGGCGACCAGCGTCGCGAGCGTGAAGACGAGGACGACGCCCAGCGCGCGGAACAGGACGTACGTCTCGCCCCCGCGGAACCAGTAGACGGCCCAGAGCGACTGCGACACGGCGAAGAGGAGGACGCCGGCCCAGGTGCGGACGGCCGGCGGGCGGTCGTCGCCGCGCCGTCGGATGAGCCACACCCCGAGGAGGATGCCGACGAACAGCCCGATCGCGTGGCCCTGGATGGCGATCTCGGCCCACCAGGGGGTCGAAAACGTCGGCTGTGCCTTCGCCTCCAGCGTGGGGGTCTGGAGAGCGGCCCGGAGCAGGCCGAGTACCCGGCCGGCGACGAGAGCGACGACTGTCACCAGCGGGTAGCGTACGAGCGCGAAGCCGGCGAAGGCGAACACGACCCCCGAGAAACCGATGACTGGACCGATGGCGAAGACGGAGGTGAGAACCGTCACGACGAAGACGGCGCCGGGAAACAGCACGAAGGCTCGGACGTACGGATTGGTCCGCCACGACGAGAAGGAGGAGGAACCGCGTCTGGTGGGGAAATGCCCCCAGACGTACTCGACGATGGGGGCGAAGACGAGTGTGCCGACCAGGTTTCCGAGGAGATGGTTCGGCCCGCCGTGGGCGAATCCGGATGCGAGTATCCCGAGCGGGTAGAAGTACGACCACGCCCGGAACGGGATGACGATGGGCGAGTACCAGTAGTCGAGACCGGCCTGGACGAACAGGTAGAAACCGAGCACGACGCTTACGACGACGAGCGTCCCCCAGGGAACCCCGGCGACGAACCGCCGTCTCAGGAGCGTCCCCCACCGCCCGTCGGGTCGTTCGACGTACCAGACCGCGGCGAGCGAGGCGACGACGGTGACGACGACGACTAGCTGTTCGAGGGGGAGCCACGAGGGGACGGTGGGAGGTACGAACTGCACGGCTACGTGTGGGAATCCACGGGAACAACCGAGTCGGGCACGTTCAGAGCTTCGACTCCGCGTCCTCGGCGAGTTCCTCCATCCGTTTGCCGACGCGGCCGGCGCTGGAGAACTCGTCGTCGGACATCGCGGAGGCGAGCGCGCTTCCGAGGACGAAGACGGCGTGTTTGTGCTCCGACTTCGACTTGTGGACGTGCGAGGGCTCGACGCCGAGGTTCTCGTACTCGTCGAAGAGACCCTCGGGCACCTCCTCGCGTGTCTTGAAGTGGTCCTTGATGATCACGAGTTGCTCGTGGAGCTCGAGCAGTTCGTCCTTGTGCATACGCCGTGATACGGGCGAGTCCCGTTTAAGGATTGTTGGGAATCGATTGACACAGCCGTGGCTCGCCGTGTTGGAGCCGCACTTGCTCGGTGTCCTCCTCCGGCAGGTCACCGCGCCGTCGGCAGTCGACGCTCGCAGGGTTCTCGTAGGGGTTCATCGAGCCGGGTGGGTCCGAATCGAACCTCGTGGCCCGTCGGGGGATCACTGGACTCCGGTGGCTACGAGAGTCCCTCTCAGAACACGTACTCGTCTTCGTGACCCATCATCCCGTCGTCCTGGAACTCCTGGTCGTCTTCGATCGGGCCGCTCGTCTTGTACGCGCGAAGCCCCGTCGAGAGCAACTCCTCGATAGCCTCCTCACGGTTGACGAACTCCCCTTGCTCCACCATCTGGGCGATCTGCATCTCCAGGTGTTCGGGGACGGTTATCTCTACGTTCGGCATCTGACTGTGCGGGGGTTTGAAGGGACCTTATTTAACTCTGGCGGGGGGTGAGAGCGAGCGGCGGACTCCAGTCGGCTCTCTCCCCGCGGGACGAGTCGGTACGAATAGGTGGCTCACGACCG
Source organism: Salinigranum sp. (assembly GCA_041641615.1). Lineage (GTDB taxonomy): Archaea > Halobacteriota > Halobacteria > Halobacteriales > Haloferacaceae > Salinigranum. The sequence goes on from JBEPYA010000070.1 coordinate 3,858, forward strand.
AGGAAAGGGTATGAACGACCTCACCGGTCTCTACCGCGAGTACGGCGACGATCGCCTCCCGCCGGGGCAGCGTGAGACGAGCCGATTCCCCGTCCTCTCGAAGTCGGGCACGCCCGCGTGGGACCGCGAGTCGTGGCGCTTCGAGGTGTGGGGCGCCGTCGACGACCCGCTGACGCTCACCTGGGAAGAGTTCACGGACCTCCCGACGGAGACGCAGAGACAGGACTTCCACTGCGTCACCGGCTGGAGCAAGTTCGACTGTACGTTCACCGGCGTCCCCTTCTCGACTGTCGCCGAGAAGGCGGGCGTCACCGACGACGCCGTCCACGTCATGTTCCACGCGATGGACGACTACACGACCAACCTCCCGCTCGACGACTGCCGCCGAGAGGGCGTCCTGTTCGTCACCGAGTACGACGGCGAACCGCTCCCGCCGGAACACGGCGGGCCGCTCCGGGTCGTCACCCCCCACAAGTACGCGTACAAGGGGGCGAAGTGGGTCTCCGGTGTGGAGTTCCTCACCGCTCCGGAGAGAGGCTACTGGGAGAAACGCGGCTACTCGAACACGGCGAACCCCTGGGAGGAAGAGCGGTACGCCTGACGCGGCGAAAGGGGCCCGATAGTCAGGTACAAGAGCACGTGGTCCTGAGAGGGGGGCAATGGAGCAGCTAGGGACTGGCGAGGTCGAACACCTCGTCAGCCGGACGGTTCGGATCCAAGAGCCGCCGTTCCGGGCCGTCATCGAGACGGCGACGCGGCCGCGGACGGTCTGGAGCGCCCCGGGCGACGCGACCGTCGTCGGGAGCGGTGCCGCGGCGACCGTCACGGCGAACGGCCCCGAGCGGTTCACCCGCGTGCGGGAGGCGGCCGAGGCGCTGTTCGAGACCGGCGACGTCCACGCCGGCACCGAGGCCGCCCGTCCCCGGCTGTTCGGCGGGTTCGCCTTCCACGACGAGGGTGCCGAACGGAGCCCCTGGGAGGCGTTTCCCGACGCCCGGTTCGTCTTCCCGCGCGTCCAGGTGACGTACGCCGACAACGGGACGTGGCTCACGGTCAACGCTGTCGGTCCCGACGCCACCTCCGAGGCCGTCGAGACCCGACTCGACGACGAGCGCGAGCGTCTTCGGAACCTGACCGACGATCCGATGGCCTCGCGGCCGGGCATCCGCGAGCGCACCCGGACGACCGCGCTCGACGACTGGCGCGAGGGGGTCGAGGCCGCCGTCTCGCGCATCCGCGCGGGCGACCTCCGGAAGGTCGTCCTCGCGCAGGCGCTGGAAGTCGACCTCGACGCCCCACTGTCGCTCTCCGATACGCTCGTCCGACTGGGCGAGAAGTACCCCGACTGTCACCGGTTTCTCGTCGAGCCCGCAGAGGGGGAGGCGACCTTCTTCGGGGCGACGCCCGAACGGCTGGTCTCCGTCCGCGGTCGCACCGTCGAGACCGGCGCGCTCGCGGGGACGACGGGCCGCGGTGAGACCCCCACAGAAGACGAGTGGCTCGCCCGCGAGCTGATGGGGTCGGAGAAGAACGTCCACGAACACGACCTCGTGGCGGAGACCATTCGCGACCAGCTCGCCCCCTTCGCTGCGTCGGTTGCGACGGGCGAACGCGGCGTCCGCCGACTGGCGACGGTCCAGCACCTCTGGACGCCCATCACCGCCGAACTCGACCGCGACTACCACGTCCTCGACCTGGTCGAGGCGCTCCACCCGACGCCCGCCGTGGGGGGGCTCCCCCCCGAGGACGCGCTGGCGACGATTCGAGAGACGGAGCCGTTCGACCGGGGTTGGTACGCTGCCCCCGTCGGCTGGATCGACGCCGCCGGCTACGGCTCGTTCGCCGTCGCACTCCGGTCGGCCGTCGCGTCCCAGAGGAAAGTAACGCTGTTCGCCGGCGTAGGGATCGTCGCCGACTCCGACCCCGACCGCGAATGGGACGAGGTGCAGTTGAAGTACCGGCCCATCCTCGACGAACTCGAGGCGGGCGAGTGAGACGGCCCGTTGTCGGTCGGTCCCGGCTGTCGTCGTCCCCGGGGACGGCGACGACCGGGACACAGTGACAGCGGACGTATCGAAGAGAGGACGATCGGGCTAGGGGCTAACCGGTTCGACGCCGGTCGGAGCGTCGGTCTTCTGTTCGCCTCGGTCGTCGGTTCGGCGCTCGTACGCGTCGAGGCAGTCGCCGATGGTCACCGTCCGCTCCCCGTGCTGGTGGGGGAAGACGCCGACGAGTTCGTCCCCCGAGGAGACGGTGAGACACATCATCGGGAGCGTCAGTATCTCGTGGCGGTTGCCGACGAGCGACGAGATCGTGCGGACGTCGAACGCCGGGCGGACGCTCACGTCTCGCTCGTCGGCCCACCCTTCGAGCCGCTCGAAGGTCCGGATAGCCCCGTCGGGTGCCGCCGCGTCCGAGAGCACCACCTCGTCGGGCCAGGTCTGCACCTCGAACCCCTCGATGACACCGGTGGCCCGGAGCGATCCCAGCCGGTCGATAACCGTCGTCCGCGCGCCGCACACCGGCGTCCGCGTCCGGAGCGTCATCGACACGTCGTCGAGTCTCGCCAGCTCCCCCAGTACGTCCACGTCCTCGCTCGTTCTCACCATGGTTCGTGTCACCAATCCGCGTATCGGTGCAAAAGTGTTAGCTAGTAGACGAAATATGTGTATTATGAACACTAGAGATGGAGGCGGAGACCGTCGAGCCCGCCGCGAACCCACAGGCGTATTGAGTTCCTCTCCCAAGAGACGACGATGACCGCACCGAACCGGAACACGCTCTGGGCCGAGGCGTTCGTCGACGAACTCGCACGGAGTGGCGTCTCCGCCGTCTGCATCACGCCGGGGAGTCGTTCGACGCCCCTCACGGTCGCGTTCGACCGCCATGAGGACGTCCACGTCTTCTCACACCTCGACGAGCGCTCCTCGGCGTTCTTCGCGCTCGGCCGCGCCCGTCGGACCGGCGAGGTGACGCCGCTCGTCTGCACCTCGGGCACCGCGGCGGCCAACTTCCATCCCGCCGTCATCGAGGCCTCGCAAGCGCGCGTTCCCCTTCTGCTCCTGACCGCGGACCGCCCGCCGGAGCTCAGAGACTCGGGCGCGAACCAGACTATCGACCAGGAGAAGCTGTTCGGGTCGAGCGTGAGATGGTACCGGGACGTCGCCGAACCCGAGTCGACGGACCGAAAACTCCGGTCGCTCCGGACCACCGCTGCCCGCGCGGTGACGAAGGCGACGGGTGCGCCCGCGGGGCCGGTCCACCTCAACTTCCCGTTCCGCAAACCGCTGGAGCCGACACCCGTCGAGGGCGACGTGCCCAACTCGCTCTCGAGGCTCGCGCGCGAGGGGCGCGACGACGACACGCCGTTCGTCCGCACCTCGCCCGGCGTCAGAGAGGTAGACGAGGCGGACCTCCGGACGCTCGCGAGCGCGCTCGATGCCGAACGGGGACTCATCGTCGTCGGCCCGGCGGACGCCCCGGGCGTCGACGGCGAGTCGGTCGCCGCGCTGGCGCACGCGACGAACTTTCCGATTCTCGCCGACCCGCTCTCGGGACTCAGATACGGCGGACACGTCCGGACGACGTCCGTCGTCGGCGGGTACGACGGCTTCCTCGACGAACGGCTCACCGACACGTGGCCCGACCCCGACGTCGTCTTTCGAGTAGGGGCGTCACCTACCTCGAAACCGCTGCGGAAGTACCTCGCCCGCACGTCGGCGCGGCAGTTCCTGGTCGACCCCGCCGCGGGGTGGCGCGAGGCCGAGTTCGCGGCGACTGACCTGGTCGTCGCCGACCCCTCGACGCTCGCGTGGCGCCTCGCACGGACCCTCGGCCGCGGCTCCGGGAGCGAGGAGTGGAAGGGGCGGTGGCTCGACGCCGACGAAGCCCACTTCGGGGAGTTCGACTCCTCCCCTTCGTTCTGCGAGGGCCGACTGCTCGCGGCGGTCGCCGAGGAGACACTGGACCCTTCCACTCTGTTCGTCTCGAACTCGATGCCCGTCCGCGACCTGGACAGGTTCGGCGTCCCCCTCGCCAAGTCGCTCACCGTGCTGGGGAACCGCGGCGCGTCGGGGATCGACGGCATCGTCTCGACCGCGCTCGGAGTCGGGAGCGCGACGACCGACCCGCTCACCCTGGTGACCGGCGACCTCGCGTACTACCACGACATGAACGGTCTGCTCGCGCTGGGGCGGTGCGACGTCGACGCGACGGTCGTCCTCGTCAACAACGACGGCGGCGGCATCTTCCACAAGCTTCCCATCGCCGACTTCGAGCCGCCGTTCACCGAGCAGTTCGTCACGCCCCACGGCCTGGACTTCGCCCCGACGGAGGACTTGTACGACCTCTCGTTCGCGCGGGTCGGTGAAGACGAGTTCCGCGACGTCTACGCCGAGTCCGTGGGGAGCGAGGGGACGCAGGTAGTCGAGGTAGTGACCGACGCCGAGGCGAGCCATCGGGTCCGCGATCGGTTGAAAGAACGGGTCGTCGACCGGCTTCTCGACACGGCCTGAGAGGGCCTGTTGGCTCCGCAGACACGATCCGGAACGGCCATGAGTCGGCGTGGTGGATACAGTAGATGTACTCCGCACGCGACCGCCGAACAGGTCACTTCTTCGACGGCGAAGCAGCCGTCTGTTCTGTATGTGAATATCTCTCGTAAGTGACGCTAGTCGAGTCGTGACGGTCCACTCTTCCCTAGTAAAGTCGCCTCGATTTTGTGGAGGTGTTCGTGGAGTGTTGATGTGGTGATTCCCAATTCATCCGCCAGTTCGCCAGCCGACGTTTCCTTCGGATACTCGTAGTATCCCCTCTCACGAGCGAGCTGGAACACCTCTAACTGACGTTTCGTGAACCGATCCACCGGAAGTGTAGTTGGCACGGTTCCACGGCTTCCACGCTTCATACTCCGCACATTTATCTCCGCATCCATCTGCTCACGGACTTCGTCGAGTTTGACTCGAATCGTTTCTCGGTCATGGTTCGTGACAAGACTCCAGTACTCCCTCCCATCTCGAATATCGATAGGTCCCGTGCACACGAACCCACGCGAAGTGAGCGGTTGGCTGATCTGTTTTCGTCCATCGTGAACAACGAGGAGTTCACGCGTTGCGTTTCCTGGCTTCGGGATCGAGGCCTGTCGGAAACCAGATGACATCTGGGAGACAGAGTGGACTTGCTCATACGCGCGGATGGCCTCAACTCCCTGAGTGACTGACTCGTGATCGTCCGCGTAAATCGTGAAGAGCGTTGCAACCTCGCTACCGGTCATGTAGATGCCATAGCCGAGCAGCCCGACGTCTAATCGCCCCGTGAGTTCGATCTCCCAGCACTCGGGGTACCAGAGGTCGAGAGAAACCTGCAGTGCTTGGTCACGTTGCTCGCGAGAGGTCATCGTACCTGAACGTGGTTCGGAACACTGTCTTCAGTTGAATAACGGTTCTGTAAACAGGGAGGCTACGTTCGATACTCCACTGGATCACCATCGTACCGCTCGACGACTGCCCCCGCGAGCGTGTCCTTGTGAACTTCGTTCGGACCCCCGGCGATCGTCAGCAGCTTCGCGTCACGCAGATACCGCTCGACGTCGCGTTCAGTCGTGTAACCGATACCGCCGTGGAGCTGAATCGCGTCGTTTGCGTTGTCCACAGCGGCCTGGGTGGCGTTGATTTTCGCCATACTGAACTCGCGTGTGACGTCGTACCCCCGGTCGGCACGGTCAGCGGCGCGGAGGGTAAGAAGCCGGGCGGTATCGACCCGCTCGGCCATCTCCCCAACTGTCCATCTCACACCTTGGAAGTCGCCAATGTGCCGGCCGTTCTGTTCCCGGGTGCTCGTGTACGCGACAGTGTCCTCGAGAGCTGCCCGAGCGATACCAACACCACGAGCGGGAACGTTCACACCGGTGTTTATCTCTCCCCGCTGGACGTAACCCTCGCCTTCCTCGCCTACGAGTCGATCATCGGAAACGCGGACGTCCGAGAGGGAGACACGCGGAGATTTGACGCTATTTGCACCTAGTGTTTCCCACATCGTCTCGACTTGGAACTCATCGGATGGGACGAGAAACGCACTGATATGGTGTGGTGCGTCCTCTTCGGTCCCGGTCTCCGCATATGTGAGGACATAGTCCGCGTCGAGGAAGTTCGTCAGCCACTGTTTGTGGCCATTGAGTATCCACTCCTAACCATCACGTTCGGCAGTGGTCTCTAATGTACGTTTACTACTGCCCGCGTTCGCCTCACTCAGGCCGAGTGCGCCAACAGTATCGTAGGACGCCATCTCTGGGAGAAAGGTCTCACGTTGCTCTTCGGTTCCAAAGCGCTCGACAACAGTTGCCACTCCGAGGTGAAGACCGACGGCGCTAGCCACGGACATGAGTGCAGCCGAGAGCTCTTCGATCATCAGCGTGAGTTCCACCAAACCCTCACCTCTACCACCGTACTCTTCTGGAAGCGTCACGCCCGTCAGACGGCGTTTGCCGAGTTCGTCAAGTATCGTGTTAGGGTACTCCTCCTCCCGGTCGAGGTCTTTCGCCTTCGGTTCGATCTCGGTTTTCGCGAACTCTCGAACCTCGTCTCGAAACGCGCGTTGGTCCTCCGTCAGCTCCAATCTCATACGGTGTGGCTGTTTCAATGGTCGATAGTAAACAGAGAGCCTGCTATGGCAGGTCAACCGAAGCACGGTCGTCACGGACGGTTCCGGTGGCTACCATGCGCTCTGTTGGAATCGACGTGCTCAGTTACTGTCAGAAGCGGTGTGCTACATACGGAAGGATATAGCATCTCGGTGACTCCGCCTCACCAGGTACGGCTGTGGCGATCGCTGCTGCGTAGTATTTTTTTGTTGTAATACTCCTTAGTAGCGGTATGGAGCTGAACCAGAACATGTCGACGGCTGACCGGATCGTTCGGGGCGTCGCAGGCATCTGGTTGCTCGCGATGGCTGTTGGCGCTTTACTCGACCGAAGGGATGTCGTGGCTGCCATTGCAGGCATTGCTGGACTGGGGTTGCTATCGAATTCGCTGACCGGTCACTGTGGTGGTAACGCATTGCTCGGGATTGATACCTCTTCCAGTGAAGGGTGACGCAGGGGTTGAGGAATAACTGAAGCTCTCAGGTACCAGCGCACGTGTCGAGTCGGTCTTTCTGCTCGGACGAACTCGACCCGTGCTCTATTCGACATGGTCGTCACAACCGATCCACGTTCTATCAGGCACGGCGTCCAGACCATACGGATGCGCTGATCACGGCCGCCACAATACCCCAGAGTCTCCGTCTGCGAAATCGAGCATAGACAGTTGTCTCTTTTGGGGCCTCCGCTCGTCGGTCACTCTACCTATCACAGACTCGGTGAGGAACTCCTCAGAGGAACCGCCTGGCACCGACTGAGCCTTCTCGACTGGTCGACTCGTCTCTTCGCCTGGAATCTCGCCTCTTAGTTCGACCGCTACACCGTTGATTATCGTCGGATATCCTGTTCTCACCGCAATTGCAGGGGTTACGTTCGTGCTGTGGATTCGGCTGATCGTAGAGAATCGGCGTCAACTCTCGTTCGGTAGTACGCCGACCGATATGCGCCCGTATTCCGAACGCCCGCAGTGAAGTGAGTCAGGGCCGAGCCCTCCTGCGACTAGAACTTGCGAGCCGTATCGACGGCCCGTTCAAGCACTGCCGAGGTGGTTCGGTCCGCCGTCCAGCGGACGACGTATCGGCAGTGGATAGTCGTCCGTCGAGACTGAGACCACGTATCGGAGCGACTGATCGTGCTGCCCGAAATCTGCCGTGTGCTCGTTTCCCGGATACGAGTTTCCTCGCCGGTCCACGGTTGGTGGGGTCGTCTTCGACGTACCCTTCAGGTCGAACGGTGAGTTCGGACGTACGGTTTGTTTGTACGCTCCGACGGAGAGGATACGACTATTATTCACCCGCATCTCAGTAGGAGTGAGTCGCGCCCGCTGCTCGGTACATCCTCCCGGTCACATCGACATCTGGATGTCTCACCGACTTCTGACGGTTACCGTTTCGCGGTCCTCTGTCGGGACAAGGTAGCCGAACACCGGTCCCGGCCGACACAACCTCTCGGAGCGGACGAGGCCCAACACGGTTAATTGGTTCCTCGCCGTTCGACCGTGTATGGACGAACACCGCGGCACGACGCCCGAGATCGAGGAGCGTCGGGTCCGCCTCCGTCCGGAGAACGACGCGGTCGGCACCTGGCTCGAACGCCTCTTCGACGCCACCGCCGAACTCGTCGTCTTCGCCATCCCGGCGTTCGTCGTCATCGTCCTGTTCAACAGCGCGACCCTGAGCGGGCGGACCATCGTCGCCGCGACGGGCTTCATCCTCGTCTCGGCGGCGATCAAGCGGCGGACGCTCGCCGTCGGTGCCCCCTGGCCGAAGACGAGCACGCGACTCAGCCTCGCCCGTCTCGCGTACTTCAACGCGGTCGTGGTCGTCGGCGTCGTCCTCCCCGGCGTGGTGGGAGTCGCGACCGGCGCGGGCCCCGAAGTCGTCCTCCCGACGGCGTTCGTGGTCGGCCTCGTCGCCGCGGGGCTGTTCCCCCCACTCGTCGCGCTCTTCGGACGCGGCGGCGACTGACTCTCTCGCGCGGGTCGAGGGGAGGCGAATCTTTTTGCGCGCGCCACCCGCCCTCGGCGTATGGTCTCTGAGATCTTCGACGCGGCCCGCTGGGAACCCGTCGACGTCGCGGCGGAGTTCACCGACGTCACCTACCACCGCGCGGTCGACGTCCCCGCCGTTCGAATCGCGTTCGACCGACCCGAGGTGCGAAACGCCTTTCGGCCGAGGACGGTCGACGAACTGTACGTCGCACTCGACGACGCCCGGCAGCGTGCGGATATCGGGTGCGTCCTCCTGACCGGGAACGGTCCCTCCGAGAGGGACGGCGGCTGGGCCTTCTCGTCCGGTGGTGACCAGGCGATCAGAGGAAAGTCGGGCTACGAATACAGGGGTGAAGACGGGGGCGACGTCGGAAGCGGCGGCGAGCGCGAAGACGAGAAGCCGCGCGTCGGCCGCCTCCACATCCTCGAAGTCCAGCGGCTCATCCGCTTCATGCCCAAGCCCGTCATCGCCGTCGTTCCCGGATGGGCGGTCGGCGGCGGCCACTCCCTGCACGTGGTGTGTGACCTCACGCTCGCCTCCAGGGAGCACGCCGTCTTCAAACAGACCGACGCCGACGTCGCCTCCTTCGACGGCGGCTTCGGCTCCGCCTATCTGGCCCACCAGGTCGGCCAGAAGAAGGCGCGGGAGATCTTCTTCCTCGGGCGGAACTACGACGCTCAGGAGGCAGCGGAGATGGGCATGGTGAACGAAGTCGTCGACCACGAGGAGCTAGAGACGACGTCACTGGCGTGGGCCGACGAGATCACGCGGAAGTCGCCGACGGCGATCCGGATGCTCAAGTACGCGTTCAACCTCGACACCGACGGAATGGTCGGCCAGCAGGTGTTCGCGGGCGAGGCGACGCGCCTGGCGTACATGACCGACGAGGCCCAGGAAGGGAGAGACGCCTTCCTCGAAAAGCGCGAACCCGAGTTTCGACAGTTCCCCTGGCACTACTGAACGACCGTCTTGCGTGCTCAGAGACGGCGTCGCCGCCTCCGTATCCCGAAAAGCTCCGATTTTCGGAGACGTCGAGGTTCCTCGCGCGCCGAAGGCGCACTGCGGGAATCCTCCCCGCGAAAAGCTCGGCCGAATACTCTCCGCGAGGCGAGCGCAAGCCTCGCGGCCGAACACCGCAGAACCGTCCGTCGATTGCCGCCTGCGGTGGCGCGACCAGCCCGGTCTTCGAGCGGGGCGACACGCCAGGGACGAGCGTCTCTGCCGCGAACGTGTGAGTGACGAGGAGCGCGATCGGTTGGGAGGGTGTGGCGTCTCACCGTCCGACCGGCTGTGAATCAGCACGGTTCACCGAGGTGCGTGAACGACCTGTCGCGGATCGGCTCGACCCCTCTCACGGTGAGACGCACCGGCCCTGTCGGATGCCCTCGCACCTCGGACGGAGCGGTCGCGGGCACCGTCGACGACGCCTCCCGGTTTTCAGACGTGAGCCCGATTTCACGGCTGAAATCATTTTCATTCATGATTTCTAACGGAGAAAAATTATACAACCCGGGAGGTCCTAGCCGCCTCAGAGGACGGACGCTCCCCGTCACAGGAGGGACCCAAATGACGTATCAGAAAATCGATCCACCTCGCTTCGACCCCTCGGCGAACAGCTACCGGGCGCGCCACGACGCAACCAACCCCACCGACGTCACCCCACTCCTCATCGACATCGCCGCGGCTGTCGCTGATATCCACGGGACGTGGACGAGAGAGCTGACCCCGGTGAGCGAGGTCGTGGATGCCACTCGGCTCGAACGCCTTATCACCGACCACGGTCGTCCCGATCCCGCCGGCGTGACGTTCTGTCTGGACGGATACGAGGTCGCGATCACCGCTCACGAGATAGTGATCCGACCCCCGGCGGACGAGTGACGAGAGCGGCCGTCACTCGTTGTCGACGCACGACGGATTTGCGCCGTCCGTCATCGACTGTCGACGTACGGCAAGGTCACGCCGTCCGTCATCGACTGTCGACGTACGGGAGCGACGCGGCCAACTCCCGAACGGCGTTCTGGTTCGAGCGCATCAGCGCCGTCGTGTCCCACTCGCCGTCGACGAGAGCCTTGCGCTGGGCGTCGTCGACCGTTACTGCGACTGTCGTGTCGCCGTAGGTCACGGTTTCGGCCTCGACGTCGACCTCCAGTTCGACCTCGGGGTTCTCGTCGACGAAGTCCTGAATCGCCTCGACCGTCTCCGAATCCGCCGTCACGGTCGGGATGCCGAGCGCGAGGCAGTTGCCGGCGAAGATTTCGGCGAACGACTCGCCGATGATGGCGTCGATCCCCCAGCGCATGAGCGCCTGCGGGGCGTGCTCACGCGAGGAGCCACAGCCGAAGTTCGCGTTGACGACCATCACCGAGGCGTCCTGAAACTTCTCCTCGTTGAAGGGGTGTTCCTTCGGCGTGTCGTCGTCCTCGAACCGCTGGTCGAAGAAGGCGAACTCACCGAGGCCGTCGAAGGTGACGACCTTCATGAAGCGCGCCGGGATGATCTGGTCGGTGTCGATGTCGTTCCCCCGGATGGGGATGCCCGTGCCGGACGCGGAGTCGATCTGCGGGATCTCGACGTCGCTCATACCGTGGCCACCTCTTTGAGGTCGCGCACGTCAGTCACTTCCCCTTTGATGGCTGCGGCGGCGACCATCCGGGGGTTCATCAGGACCGTCCGGCCGTCCTTCGAGCCCTGCCGGCCGATGAAGTTCCGGTTCGACGAGGACGCGCAGGCCTCGTCGCCCTGTAGCTGGTCCTCGTTCATCCCGAGACACATCGAACAACCCGCGTTGCGCCAGTCGAAGCCGGCCTCGGTGAAGACGTCTTTCAGACCCTCCTCCTCGGCGGCGCGCTGGACGCGCTGGCTGCCGGGGACGACCATCGCACGGACGTCGGGGTGGACCTGTCGTCCCTCGACGATCTTCGCGGCGCGCCGGAGGTCGGCGAGCCGGGAGTTCGTACACGATCCGAGGAAGGCCACGTCGATCTTGTACCCCTCCATCGTCTCTCCCGGAGAGACGCGCATGTGCTCCTGTGCGCGACGGGCGGTCTCTCGCTTTGCCTTCGGGAGGTCGTCGGGGTGCGGGATGGGTTCGGAGATACCGATGCCCTGGCCGGGTGTCGTTCCCCAGGTGACGACGGGTTCGAGGTCAGCGCCGTCGATGACGACGACGTCGTCGTACTCGGCGTCCTCGTCCGACCGGACCGATTCCCAGTACGGCTTCAGCCGCTCGAACTTCTCGGGGTCGTCCGCGAACTCGTCGGTGTCTCGAAGCCACTCGTACGTGGTCTCGTCGGGGTTGACGTAGCCCGCGCGAGCGCCGCCCTCGATGGACATGTTGCAGATGCTCATCCGACCCTCCATGCCCAGCGACTCGATAGCCTCACCGGCGTACTCGTAGACGTAGCCGACACCGCCCTCGGTACCGAGCCGACGGATGATCTCGAGGATAACGTCCTTCGCCTCGACACCGTCGCCGAGCTCGCCGGTGACCTCGATCTTCCGCACCTTCTGTTTCTCCATAGCGATACAGCCCGTCGCCAGCACGTCGCGAATCTGCGACGTGCCGATTCCGAACGCGAGCGCGCCGAACGCGCCGTGTGTCGAGGTGTGGCTGTCGCCGCAGACGATGGTCTTGCCGGGCTGGGTGATGCCCTGCTCCGGACAGATGACGTGAACGATGCCCTGGTCGCCCGTCGTGGGGTCGTCGAACTCGATACCCGCGTCGCGGACGTTCTGTTCGAGTTCGGCCATCATCTCCTCGGCGGCGCTGTCGCCGTAGGGGCGAGACTGG
>JBEPYA010000071.1:0-15820 GCA_041641615.1 Salinigranum sp.
AGACGATGGAACTGACGAGACGGAACGCCATCCTGACTGTGGTCGCGGGAGGCGTCGGGACTAGCGCGGCACTGTCCGCCGCGTCGGCGGTGGTCGGAGACAGGGGGGAGGACGGCGTCGGGGGGACCGAGGTCACGGACCGCGAGCTGCGGCGTCTGCGCAGTCTCGCGGAAGTCGTGTATCCGTCGGAGGTTTCGTTCACCGACGGATTCGTATCGGGATATCTCCAGGTCCAGCTCCCGGACCGGCGGGCGTCGATTCGAGAGGCGGGGCGTCGACTGGACGAGGCCGCGCGGCGTCGGTACGGGTCGGCGTTCGCGGATCTCTCGTCCGGCGAGCGCGACACCCTCCTGAGGGAGTTGGGAGTCGACCGCGCCCAGCCCAACCCCGACGGACGCGCCGTCCAGCGCATCCGGTACTACCTGGTCAACGGGCTGCTGTACGCCCTGTTCACCGATCCGAAGGGGGGCAAACTGGTCGGGATCGACAACCCGCGGGGGTACCCCGGTGGTTACGAGTCGTACGCGGAGGACCCGACGACATGAGCGCGACCGACTCGCGGACGCAGAATCGAACACCCGTCGAGGACGCCGACGTCTGTATCGTCGGCGCGGGGGTCGCTGGCGGGCTCGTCGCTCACGGACTCGCCGCGCGCGGATACGAGGTCGTGATCCTCGAGGCGGGCGAACGGTTCGATCCCACCTCCCGCCAGCAGCGGATGGAGGAGGCGCTACGTCCCGGTGGACCGGGCAACAACGTCTGGGGAATGGGTGGCGAACGCGACAAGTACCGCTCGTCCGGGCCGCTCGAGTACCCGCTCAACGAGACCCGGGTGAAGGGCGTTGGGGGCTCGACGCTCCACTGGCTCGGGACCTCCCCGCGGCTCCACGAGAAGGACTTCGAGATGAACTCCCGGTACGGCGTCGCCACCGACTGGCCGATCAGCTACGCCGACCTCCGGCCGTACTACGCCGCGGCCGAGTCGGAGCTCGGGGTCGCCGGCGCGCGCGACAACCCGTTCGAGCCCCCACGCGAGAACGACTTTCCGATGGAGGCGTTCCCCGCGAGTCACTCCGACTCGCTGTTCACGGCCGCCTGTGGGGAACTCGGGATCACGACCCACAGCGTTCCACAGGCACGCAACAGCGAGGTGTACGACGGACGCAGCCAGTGTCTCGGCTACAGCACCTGTATCCCCGTCTGTCCCTCCGGGGCGAAGTACAGCGGTGACGTCCACGTCCGGAAGGCCGAATCCGCGGGAGTGCGCGTCATCGACCAGGCGCCCGTCCAGCGGCTCGAACACGACGACGCCGGCGACGTCGTGACTGCGGCCGTCTACACCACACCGGGTGGTGACGAGCACCGCCAGACGGCCGACCAGTTCGTCCTCGCCTGTGGTGCGGTGGAGAACGTCCGGCTGCTGCTGCTCTCGGAGTCCGAGACGTATCCGGACGGCCTCGCCAACTCCAGTGGGGTGGTGGGTCACTACTTCATGGACCACCCGGGGATCAGGCTCGGCGGTGTGATCGACGCGCCGACCAACCCGAACCCCATCGGTTTCCACACCATGGAGTCACACCAGTTCGTCGACCAGGAGGAGTCGTTTCCGGCGAGTTTCAAGCTCGAGTTCTGGAACGCGCACCCACGGTCCCTCCCGGACATCGCGCTCCGCGGTGGCGACCGGAACGTCCACGGGGACCTGCGCGACGTGGTCGAGGGGGACGCGTGGGGCGACAGGCTGGTCGACGCAATCGACGAACAGTTGGGGGAGAACCGGATGTTCGTTCGTGCCACGACGGAGCCGCTGCCACAGTGGGAGAACACCGTCACGCTCGACCGGAGTACGACCGACGCCCACGGCAACCCGGTCCCGGACGTCTCGATCGGGATCAGCGACCGCGGCCGGCGGACGCTCGAACACGCCCGGGGTATCCAACGGGAGATCATGGCGGAGCTGGGGGCGACCGATCTCTCGGGGCAGGACCCGAGCCGGCCGCACTACGGTGCCCACCACATGGGCACGACCCGGATGGGTAACGATCCGACCGAGAGCGTCGTCGACGCTCGGCTCCGAACCCACGACTTGGAGAACCTCTCGATCGCGTCGGGCAGCACGTTCGTCACTGCCGGGGCGCTGAACCCGACACTCACCATTGCGGCCCTCGCATTGAAGGCCGTCGACCACATCGACGAGGACCTCTGACGGGTCGCTCGCCGCATTAATCGACACATTACCTTGCGTGCGGTGTCAAAAGTAAGGTCACTGATGACGGTTTCACCGACGAACGAGCACCAACTCAGGTTCGACCACGAACTCATCGACGCCGACCCGCCGTGTTCCCGCCTCGCGTTCTGTCTGACGACGGATCTCACGGGAAACGGCTGGGACGACGTCATCGTCGGCGGCATGGGCTCGAAGTATCCCGGAAAGAAATACGTACTCGACGCCAAGCAGTCGAAACTCCCGACGTTCGACCGTCTCCGCAGCGCCGTGGGGTTCAACGAGATGAGCGTCTTCTGGTACGAAAATCCCGGATGGAAACGACACGACCTCGGGTTCGCGCCGTTCCTCGACGTCGGCGGGTCGCTCGGCGACATCAGCGGTAACGGGAAACAGGACCTCGTGGCGGGCCGCACGATCCGTCACCACGAGGTCTACTGGTTCGAACAGCCCGACGACCCGCGGTCGCCCTGGCCGAAGCGAACCGTCACCGACCGGTTCGAGAAGTACCACGACACGGCCGTGGGCGACGTCGACGACGACGGCGAGCCGGAGGTCGTGGGACTCTCGCAGGCGAGCGAGACGATCTTCTACTACGACATCCCCGACGACCCGACCGTCGAGCCCTGGCCCGACGAGTGCTGTCACATCGTCGCCGAGGACATCAGCGTCGAGGGACTCCAGATCGTCGACGTCGACGGCGACGGGCGGACGGAGATCGTCGCCGGGGCGAACGTCTTCCACCAGCCGACCGACGATGCCGGCCTGTGGCGCCGCGAGCAGATCGTGACCGAGTGGGACGACGTCCGTGTCGCGGTCGGTGACGTCGACGACGACGGCGACCTCGAGGTGGTACTGAGCGAGGGCGACTCACCCGAGTACGGGACGCATCCAGGCCGTCTCGCGGTGTTCGACCCACCGCACTGGGAGCCGACGGTCCTCAAGGATGGGCTGTTCTGTCCCCACAGCCTCCAGCTCGCGGACTTCACCGGGAACGGACTGTTGGACGTCTACACGGCCGAGATGGGGCTCGGGGAGAACGACGACCCGACCCACTACCTATTTGTCAACCAGGGCGACGGGACGTTCGAAGAACAGGTCGTCGAGCGTGGGATCGAGACGCACGAGGCGAAGGCGGTCGACCTCACCGGAAACGGTCGGCCGGACATCGTCGGGAAGTCGTACTACCCCGACCACCACGTCGACGTCTGGTACAACCGGGACTGACGCCTGGCTTCATCGGCATCCGATCCGGGGGCGACAGCCTGTCGCCGAAACGGTGTGTAGAGTCCCGGGGGCCTCAGGCCGAGAGCAGATCGAGAACGCTGTTTCGGACCGTCCCCGCTTGCCGGCGGAGGCGGTCGATCGGTCCACCTTCGGCAGTCAGTCGGTACGATAGCGGTCCGCGCAGTTCGTCGATTCGGGACATCTCCTCTGCAGTCAGCTCGAAGTCGAACACGTCGAGGTTCTGTACCTGGTGGGCTCGTGACGACGCCTTCGGGATGGCGACGACGTTCTCCTGCTGGACGAGCCATCTGAGCGCGACCTGGGCTGCGGACTTGTCGTATCGAGCGCCGATCTCCGCCAGCCGTTCGTCGCCGATCACTCGTCCTTCCGCCAGCGGGCTGTATGCGGTCAGGATGACGTCGTGTCGCCGACAGTACTCCAGCATCTCACTCCGGTCTCGGTACGGATGGAACTCGATCTGGTTCGTGAGGATCGGCGTCTCCGAGGCGCGGCGCGCACGACCCAGTTGATCGACCGAGAAGTTACTGACCCCGATCTCCCGGACCATCCCGTCGGCCTGGAGATCGTTCATCGCCTCGATCGTCTCCTCGACCGGAACCGTCGGGTTCCACCAGTGGAGCAGCAGGAGATCGACGTAGTCGGTTCCGAGTCGGTCGAGACACGCCTCGAACGCGTCACGGAACCCGCCGTATCGCGCGTACTCGTCGTACCCTTTCACTTTCGTCGTGAGGAACACGTCCTCGCGGTCCGCCGCCGAGGCCTCGATCGCCTCGCCGACCTCCGTCTCGTTCTCGTACGCCATCGCCGTGTCGATGTGACGATAGCCGACGTCGAGCGCATCATCCACCATTCGGCGCGCGTCACTCCCTTCGACCCGCCACGTTCCGAGTCCGATCGACGGAACGCGGATTCCGTTCGCCGACGTGAACGCGGCGTCTATTCGGTCCCCGGCGACTCGCTCGAGGTATTCGTTCGACATGATGAGAGATGAGTAGTCAGATGGTTTCGTTATCTCCAGTATAATTGTGACGGGTCGGCTCGCGGCCCCGCCGGACCTCCTGACGACTCGTTCGAGGCTCGGCGTCGTCTCCCGTTCACACCTGTACGCCGAGGTGTGATCCGCCCGTACGCTCTCGAGTGTGATCCACACGATGTTCGCCGGTGAGGCGACCGGACCCTCTCTGACAGTCGTACCCCGACATTACCCCGTTTCGAACGTTCTCGTTCGGCATTATGATTCGGTTAACACTGCTACCGTTCGCGACTGGTCACCCAGTACCCGGGGGACCCATTCTACACTCTATTAAAAAATCGTATTTACTAATAGTTCGCACCGCCACTCTCGAACATACCGTGCTGACCTCGCAACTCGACGCGCCGGTGGAGTCCGGCCACATGACGAGCGTAGACGAGACACACCGCCACCGCAGGTCCGAGCCGACATGGTCGACGTTTCGCGGCGATCGATCGCTCGGAGAGGCAGTTGGTCTGAGATGAACCTCCGTCAGGTCGGTCTGAAAGCCGGACGACATCTCCGGTCGAACGGGGTCCGAAACACGGCCCGCGCAGGTATCAGACACTCCCTCCAGACGGCGTACGATCGCTCCCCGTACCACCAGGGACGGCCGATCTACGACACGGAATGGGATGCGATGATCGTCCTCGACGCGTGCCGTCCCGACCTCCTCGCCGAGGTCACCGACGAGTACGACTTCCTGCCGGACGAGATCCGCACGTCGTACTCGGTCGGGAGTTCGTCGCCGCGCTGGCACCAGGGGAACTTCACGGAGACGTACCGCGAGGAGATGGGCCGGACGGCACTCGTGACCTCGAACCCGTGGTCGGAAGAGATCCTCTCTGCCGCCGACTTCCTGCTGCTCGACGAGGTCTGGCGGTACGCCTGGGACGACGACGCCGGGACGGTCCACCCACGACCGATCACCGACCGTGCCATCACGGCCGGCCGCGAACACAGCCCCGACCGACTCATCGCTCACTACATGCAACCGCACTTCCCGTCGATTCCCGACCCACTGGGCTCCGAGCTCGACCTCGAGAACTGGGGGGAGAAGTGGGACGGGAACGTCTGGCAGCAGCTGGAAGCGGGGGAACTGTCGCGGGCGCGGGCATGGGAGTCGTACCGGGCGAACCTGCGTCACGTCCTCGACGACGTCGAGACCCTCCTCTCGAACCTCGACGCCGAACGAGTGGTCGTGACGGCAGACCACGGGAACGCGTTCGGGGAGTGGGACGTGTACGGCCACCCGCACGACGTTCACCTCCCGGTCCTTCGGTCGGTCCCGTGGGTCGACTGCTCGGCGACCGACACACACACACACGAACCCGCCCTGGACGAACCGCGAGCACAGGTCGACACCGGGGAGGAGGACGTGCAGGACCGGCTCAAGGACCTCGGTTACCTCGACTGATCCGTCGCCGCGTCAGGTCCGAGACGGACTCCTCCTCACGACCCGCCCCGTTCGATGTCGCACTCGCATACCCCGCCCGCCTCGCCCCGAAACACGGCCCGCGGCGGCCGTCGACGGCTCTCGCCGCCGGCATCCGACCGTACGACTTCCGATCGGATCGCGCTTCCGGCCGACTCTCGCACCGCTCCGGCTGACGAAATTCTCTCGTCCCGAAGCGGTGGGGGTCGGGTTCTCGCGGCACTGTTTTTGTTTAGCGCGCCCGTCGTCAGCCCGTGGCCGACCGAAACACGGTCACGACCTCGCTCGTGATCCCCCATTTGAACAGCCGGTCGATGAGGAGCACGGAGGCGACGTAGCTCGCGCCGCCGACGGCGACGAGGACGACGAACTCGAGCACGGCTGACTGGAGCGGGAACCAGGCACCGGTGGACACGACGAGCGCTCCCATCACCGAACTCGCGACAACCGGGTAGAGGAGGGGACTGAACACCTTCAGAACCCCGGTTTCGAGGACCCGGCTCATCACGTAACCACCGACGAGGACCTTGACCACGAGCGCTCCCAGCGTAGCCATCGCGACCCCTTCGATCCCGTGGGCGACGGCCGCAGGGTAGATGAAGATCGCCAGCAGCACGATGTTCAGTGACAGGAGTTTCGTCGTGATATCGGGCCGGCCGACCGCCATGAACACCGGGCCGTACGTCGCTCCGAACGCCCGCACCAGGCCGAAGATGGCGAGGATCTGCATCGTCGTGATCATCGGCGTCCACTGCTCGCCCATGACTCCGACGACGAACTCGGGCGCGACGGTGAGGATGCCGACGCCCATGGGCGCTGAGACGAGTGTGACGAGCCGCATCGTCCGCAGGAACGCCTGCCGGAGTTCCTCCAGGTCGTCTTGCAGCTTGGAGTACAGCGACAGCATGACGTTGGATATCACCTGGGTGATCTCGGTCGCCGGGGCGCTCGCGAGTTGGTACGCGACCTGATAGAAGCCGAGCGACGTCGCGGTGAGCAGCCAGCCAACGAACGCGTCGTCGCCCTGGCTGAACACGTACTGCAGGATACCCGACGCGGTGATCCACTTGCCGTAGCCGAAGAGCTCGCGCGCCTGCTCCATGTCGAACCGCGGCCGCGGACGGTAGTCGTGTAGCAGGAACGAGAACACCAACCGGAGGAGGTCAGAGACGACGAACCCGGCGACGAGCGCCCAGATGCTCGGAGACACCAGCGCCCAGCCGATCGACACGACGAACCGACCGAGTGACGACCCCGATTTGTATATGAACTCCTTGTGGAACTCCAGGTCCTTCTGGAAGTAGACGATGCCCGGGTTTCTGAGACCCAACAGGAGCGGTGTGACCGAGATCACCTGCAGGATCGGGGTCGCCCGTGGTTCGCCGAAGAAGGACGCGACGAAAGGGGCAGCCCCGTACAGGATGCCCATGAGGACGAGTCCGCGGAGGATCTGCAGCCCCCACATCGTGTTGAGGTACTGGTCGACGTTCTCGTCCCGCTTCTGGATGAGCGCCGTCCTGAACCCGAGGTTCGAGAGCCGTTTCAGTCCGGTCAACGTGATCAGGGCGATTCCCATCAGCCCGAAGTCAGACGGGTCCAGGAGGCGCGCGAGGAAAACCAGTGCGATGACCGACAACCCGCGTCCGAAGACGTTGGTGATCGTCGCCCAGAGGCCGCTCTTCACCGTCTGGTTCATGAGCGACCCGCTGGGGATGAGCTGCCGCCACAACGTCGCCAGGAACTGTAACGGTGACCTCATTACCGGACGAGTGTCGGTACGGTGCGTCGTCCGGAGGCGTTCCTGGCACGCCACCACGCGAACTGTAACGGACCGAGATGCGCGGTTCGGCCTCGGTTCGTCTGCCGACGGCTGTCAGTCACCGCATGGAGGGCTTCGGCAGCAGTTTGCAGGCGAGAGCACGTCCCGACACCTCTCTGGAGCATGCTTGTCACTACCCTCGGCGCCCGGTTTATTAATACCGTTTTAATACGTCGACGGGCACTGTCACGGGGTAGCAAGCCGCTGAGACCGTCCGCCGACATCGGCGATTCACACGGCCCGCCAGACACGACATCGGCCCGCTTCCGTACGCGGATCCCACAGACGGTCGAGCCAGACGGGTTCGAGGGTCTGATCCGCCCGTCTCGGCCGGTCCGCGCGGGCATCCGCGCAATCTCGCCGACAGCGACTGATTAGTACGCCCATAACGAACTACTCGAAGGAGGGCTAGTTACCAGTGTGAACGAAGCGAACAGCGAGCTGACCGTCCTCGTGGTCGGAACGTTCGGAGGCGGCGGTGTCCACCAGTACATCGACAAACAGTCCGCGCTCATGTCCGACCGGGTCGACGTCACGCTCTACGATATGGTCACCCCAGAGGCGGGCGAAGGGCTCCGCTGGTTCGTCTGCGCGGTCCTCGCCGCACTCCGAGCCATGCTCGCCTTTCCGTTCCAGCGCCCCCCGGACGTCGTCCACGTCCACTCGTCGCATCGGTTCTCGTTCTATCGGTCGTCGTTCTACGTGCTCTTCGCGGCGTACGTCTGGCGACGGCCAGTGGTGCTGCACATCCACGGGTCCTCGTTCGATAAGTTCGTCGAGACGAACTCGACGGTAGTCCGTCTCTTCCAGCGCGTCGTGTTCCAGGCGTCGAGTTCCGTGATCGTCCTCTCGGACTACTGGGCGGACGTCGTCGAACAGGTCGTCTCCCCGTCGAAGGTGAAGGTCCTCCCGAACGCGGTCGAGCCGGACAAGTACGACCCGCAGTTCGGCGGACAGCCGGTACAGGTGGTGTTCGTCTCCAACCTCGTCGAGCGCAAGGGTGTTGCCGAACTCGTCCGAGCGCTCGAACAGCTTCCCGACCGCGTCTCCTCGGCGTTCACCGTCTCGATCGCCGGTAAGGGGCCGTACGCGGAAATGGTCGCGAACCACGCCGAGACACACCCGAACGCCGAGTACCTCGGCTACGTGTCGGAGGAGCGCAAGCGAGCCCTCCTCGACGAGGGTTCGATCTACGTCCTCCCGACACACGCCGAAGGTCTCCCCATCGCGATTCTCGAGGCGATGGCGGGCGGTAACGCCGTCGTCTCGTCCACGGTCGGAAGCATTCCCGAGGTGATCGGCGACGCTGGCGGGATACTGGTCGAACCGACCGACGAGGAGGCTCTGGCCGACGCACTCGCCACGCTGATCGGCGACCCGGACACCGTCGAGGAGATGGGCCGGCGGAACCGCCGTCAGGTCGAACAGCGCTACGACTGGGCAGCGGTAGTCGACGAACTCCTCGGCCTGTACGAGGCGCTGGCCCGTCCGGGCCGGCTCGGTCCGTCGTCGACACCACAAGCGATTCATAACGAAGTGGGTAATGGAGGAAACGAGTAAGCATGACGGGCTCAGAAACCCCCGACGTCGTCTTCTTGGTGTTGGATTCGATGCGGAAGGATCGCGTATCACTGTACGGGCACGATCGGGAGACGACGCCGACGCTCGAACGGCTCGCCGACGACGCGACCGTGTACGAGAACGCGTACACGCCCGCACCCTGGACGCTCCCGTCGCACTGCTCGATGTTCACCGGTCGGTTCCCCTCCGAACACGGCATCACGAACGGGTTTACCGATCGCAACCTCCAGTTGCCGCGGGAGCACCCGACGACGATGGACCGGCTCTCGGACGCGGGCTACCGGACCGGCGGCTTCTCCAACAACCCGTGGGTCGGCCAGCTCTCCGGCCTCCAGCAACGGTTCGACGAGTACGTCGAGTGGAATCTGGAGATCGGAGCCGAGAACGGCGCGAGCATCCACACGACGAGGGAACGACTCTACTCTCGGTTCCACTCGCTGCTCGGCCACGCGGCCAGACAGCCCGTCTTCCTGCTCAAGCGACGGTTCTTCACCGACAGTCTCGTCTCTCGGGCCAAGCGGTGGCTAGGGGAGACCCGGGACGATTCGGCGCCGACATACACGTTTATGAACCTGATGGAGGCACACAGCCCGTACTTCCCGCCCAGAGACGCGTTCAGAGACCTCGGGCTCGAGACGCCCGGCGTCGTCGAGCCGCGAGCGTTGAACACCGAACTGCTGGCGTACGTGATGGGGAAACGCGACCTCAGCACCGACAAGCGTCAGCGGGTGCTCGAGTACTACGACGCGAGCCTTCGCTACCAGGACCGAAAGGTCGAGGAGCTGATCGACCACCTGAAAGCCGAAGGCCGGTACGACGACACGCTACTCGTCGTCTGTGCGGATCACGGCAAGACGCTCGGCGAGTACGACCGCTCGGAGACGCCACCGCACTACGTCCGCGACATCAACACGAACGTACCGCTGCTGGTGAAACGCCCCGGACAGGACGACGGCGAGCGAGTGACGACGCCCGTCGAGCTCACACGAATCCACGACCTCGTCGTCGACGGTGGGAGTCGTCCCATCCACTCGTACACCCCTGCCGACGCGAAGGCACTCACCGAGGACTTCGTGCCTCACTCGGGACACTCGTCGACCGACGTCACCCACTGGTGGGTGCTCAGCGACGCCCAGCACAAGTACGTCCGTACCGACGACGGCGACGAATTCCTCTTCGATCGGACTGCCGACTCCGAGCGACTCCTGACGCCGACGGACGAGCAGACGGAGCCGTTCCGGGCCGCTCTCGACGAGCGTATCCGGACGCTCGACACCGACGATGCGGTCTCCGAGAGCGAGCCGGGGAAAGACCTCGGTAGCGACGTGGAGTCACAGCTCCACGACCTCGGTTATCTCGGGTGAGCGGGAGCCCGGACTGTCGAGCGGTTCGGACGGTGAGTGGGTCGAGCGGTAGAGCACGACGCGGCGGTCCCGAGAGGCAGGTCCCGTTGTCCTCTCTCACTGCCGATCCGGCGACGAACGGCCCGCACCGCGCTGTGTGAGCGTCTCCGGCGAGATCCGGTAGATCGAATGGTCCGCTGACTGGACGTTGTACGGGTTGATGAACACTCCTCGGTCCGGGTCGGCCGCGAGGAACACGTACGCGTTCGCCGTCGGAAGGTTGCCGGCGAGCGGCATCGTGTCGGCCAGCACTTGCCGTTTCCGGAATCGCGCGAGTTCCACCCACTCTTCGTACTCCGTCGCCGACGAGGCGGCGACGACCTGTGCGATGGCCTCACCACGGACCCCCTCGTCGGGAGCGGTGCTGTCCGCCGTAGACCCGACCGACGTCGAGAGGACGACGTAGTCCGCTCCGTCCGGACCCGACGTCCCTCCAGCACCCCGCACGGTCTTGGCGTAGTACACTTCCCCTTCGGTCGCGAACACGGACCGCGGCTCCGGGTGCCCGTCGTCGATGTCGTCTCGAGGTAGCACCAGGATCTCCTTTCGCTCGGCGTAGATACAGTCCATCCCCCAGATGATCGCGTCCGGCGTGAACGCCAACTCGACCGCCCGCCACCGCTGGCTTCCCTGACCGATGGGATGGAACTGTCCGTCGCGGAGCCGTCCGATGCGGCTCTCGGCGTCGGTGTCGCCCGTCGTGAGCCAGACGTCTCCGGTGTACGGATCCCTCTGTACCGCATGGACGTGTCTCACGGACGGGAGCGAGACAACCGTCTCCCAGGTCCGCCCGGCGTCGAACGACTGGAGCACCCGCGGCGTCGTGTCGGTCGCGAGCGGATACTCGCCGAGAAGCAATCGGTCGCCGTCGCGGCAGACCGCGGTCGGGAGCACGCCCATGGGTCCCGACGACGGCGGGAGGTGGTGCCGCCTCTCCCACCGGCACCCGCCGTCGTGTGACGTGTAGAGCCGGTCACCGACGGTCGCGACCAGGTCCGTCGGCGACACCGGCCACACGTTGACCGCAGTGACGGCTCCGAGCAGCCGTTCGACCGCCGGACGGAGTCGGCTCACGACGAGCCACCGCCTGAGCCGTTTCGCGGAGAGCCCCGGCATCGGGAGTCGTCCGACACGCTCGAACGTCTCGGACCCCGGTCCCGTCTCGACGAGCAGCGATCGGTTCACCGTGGCGTAGATTCGGCCCTCGAAGACGCCGTGGAGCCGGACCTGGGACCCGGTTTGCCCGAACCGGCCCAGCTTATCCATGGACGTGCGTCTCCGACGGTCGTATCATGGAGTTGGAACTACTGTCCGTACTGGAAGCGTTGAGTTCCTCGCCTGCGCGGTACTTCTTGCCGGCCGCCGGCGGCAGGTCGACGTAGTAGAGCGTGAACTCCCCGGTCGACCGGATCCGATGGACGTTCTCGTGCTTCTCGATCCGCTTGAGTGTTCCGTCGGCGTAGTAGAGCTCGCTGAAGGCGACCGTATGCTTCTGTCGTTTGGCCTCGGTTACGGCGAGATACGTATCCTGTCTGTGCCCCGAGAACGGCCGGGTCATGAAGTATTCGGTGACGTTACTGGTCAGGGCCGCCTCCGGAACAGCGATCCCCCCGCTGACGTTCGCCGGCCGGCCCGGATACCACGGTGTTCCCGGCATCCCCCCGACCGCCCACTCGTGCCGACGAATCGACAGCCGTGTGTGCGCGTACTCGACCTCCCCGTCGGACGGCTGGTGCGCGAACGCGCCGACGAATCCGTTCATCGTGGCATCGGTCTTCTGGGCGTTGTTGTTATACATGTAGGGGGAGTGATGAATCGCCGCGAACGAGAGGACGACTCCGGCGAGGAGGAAGACGGCTAGCGCCGTCTTGAACAGCGCCTCCCGGTCCGTGCGCACGGCCCAGTCGAACACGTAGAACAGGGCAAACGAGCCCGCGATCGTTACGATGACCATCGCGAACCCGAGGTGGCGGAAGAAGTGGTGTGAGACGGTGCCGAAGAACTCAAGTAGGTAGTAGGGGACGGACACGATCCCACCAGTCACGAGCAGCATTGTCGCGATCTTCGAGTCTTCCAGCTGCCCACCGACCGAACGGCTCCGAAGGCCGACGTAGGGAGCGACGAACAGCCAGAAGACGATCACTCCGCCGAGCAACACGTAGACGAAGTCGATCAAGAAGAGCTTCGCGAACAACTCGTAGATGCTGCCCCCGATCGATGCGGCCGAGTCGCCGGTCTCTTGTACCTCACTCCCCGCCTGCGCGGTGCCGTACACGAGCGCCCAGAACGTCTCGCTGACCTTCTCGAGCGTGCGTCCCGTCTCGTCGTGCTGGGAAGACCAGTGGAAGGCGAACGCCGCGAGTAACACGACCTGCCCGGACAGTCCGCGCCAGTTTGCCAGCGAGTGGTTCGAGTAGCGCCATCGAACGGCTAGATGGACGAAAGAGAACGTTGCGACGATGATCAACAGGTCGATAGCGGCCTGCGGGTGGAACAGAACGATTCCGATGCTCGTGAGCGGGAGGACCAGACTCGTCGCGGCGAGCGGTCCGAGACTGTCGTCCTCCGCCTGCCGGAGCAGGTGTTTGAAACAGAGGTAGTAGACGAGTGGCGAGAACAGGACGGCCAGCGAGAACGGGTGGTACGTCAGGTGTGTGCTGACCTCGTTCAGCGGGAGGAACAGCAGCGCCGACAGCGTCGCGACGAAGACGGCTCGTCGGTCGGGGATGAGCGTCCCGACCGTGAGCGGCACGAACAGGACGTACACGAGGAGGAAGACAGGGACGACGTACATGAGCGACCGGGTCATCGGGGTCCCGCTCAGTTCGCGGATGAATATCCCGAGCGTGTGACTCCCGGGGTAGAGCAGCCCGGTCCACTCCATCCCACCCGAGGCGATGAGCCGCGCGAACCCCAGGTGGAACAGCGCGTCTCCCTTCCCGTAGAACTGGTAGCCGCGAAGCACCGGTAGACTCGGAACCGTGAACGCCGCGGCACCGCCGAGGAGGAGCGCCCCGCGGAACAGGGCGTCCCGGGGGGCAAACAGCGCGACGCCAAGGGCGACGACGAACGCGACCCCGGTCAGAACCCAGTACGCGACCGGCGTCGCCGTGTATAGAGAGAGTTCGTAACCGGTCGGGGACGCGTTCGTCGCAGTCACCACCGCGCCAGTGAGGGCCAGAAACCCGACGGTGAGGAGTAGCGTCAGCACGCGGCGGCTCCGCCGACTGATCGTCGACGACTCACGCATCGTAGCCCCGTCGAAACCCGAGCCAAACGCGGCCTCGGAGCTGCCTCGACCTTTCGGTCGGAAGCGTTCGGTCATTGGTGGTTCATTCTTCGTGGTCCGTTTTGTTACGGTCCGACTAATCAGTCTAGCGGATAGTTCGGTGTTCTCGGATGACACGATCGAGAAGTCTCGGGCCGCTAAACACTCCCGACTATCACGATGCAATTGTGCGACGGAGGGATATAAAAACACGGACTTCCAGCCGGGTCCACACTGCCGTTCGCTGCCGTGGCGGCTCGTCTGCGGGTTTGGAGGAGTATTAACTATAATCCCTGCTCTCAAACCTCCCTGTACGAATGAGATGCGCCTTCTTTACCAACACCCCAGCCCAGGTTCATCTGTATAAGAACCCGACGAAACAGCTGATCGACGACGGACACGAGGTCCGAGTGTTCGGGCGCGACTACGGCTGCACGCAGGCGTTGCTCGACTACCACGACCTCCCGTACGTCATGTACGGCTCCCGTGATACGACCCCGCTGTCGTGGATGATCGAACTCCCGAGCCACTACCGCAACATCTTCCGCGAGATCAGACGGTTTGACCCCGACTTTATCTCCGGAATGGGCGCGTACTCCGCGCACGCGGGCATCTTTTCGAACACACCGACCGTCCTCGTCGTCGACTCCGAGCCGGACTCGATCGACCACCAGATCTCCCACCGCTTCGCCGAGGCCGTGCTGACTCCCCACGCGTTTACCAAGGACCTCGGTGACCGCCACTATCGGTTCCACGGCTACAAGGAGTCGGCGTACCTCCATCCGGACGTGTTCACTCCCTCGTCGGAAATCCGAGACCGGCTCGGCATCGGTCCGGACGATTCGTACGCGATCATCCGGTTCAACGAGTTCACCGCCCACCACGACATCGGCAAGGAGGGATTCTCGCCGGACCAGCGACGCGAGCTGCTCGATCGGCTCGGCGAGGAACTCACCGTCTTCGTGTCGGACGAGGGGGGTGATCTCGACCTCGACTCGCTCGACGCTCGTCCGTTCGACCTCAACCCGGGGCTGCTCCACGATGCGCTTGCCGAAGCGCAGTTGCTGGTTGCAGACACGCAGACGATGGCGACGGAGGCGGCGCTGCTCGGCACACCGACGGTCCGCTCGAACTCCTTCGTCGGTGACGACGACATGGGCAATTTCATCGAACTCGAACAGCAGGGGCTCATCCGCAACCTCTCGTCGTTCGACGAAGTCCTCGAGACCGCGATGGAGTTCGCTCGCGACGAGACGACGAAACGCGAATGGCAGCGGCTGCGCGACGAACACATCTCGGACATGGTGAACCTCTCGTCGGTCATCACGAGGGTCGCGAAGAACCGCGGCGACGTCGAGGGAATCAGCGGACTGGTCCGGACGGGTGACTCGCGAAGTCCCGCGCCGAGAGTGGGGCTCGACTCGGACGGTGAGACGACCTGAGCCGAGACTGGTAAAACAACCGCTAGCTCGGCCCGTTCCCCGGTGCTGTTCCACACGGCCTGTCGGTCGCACACGGGGACCGCTCCGCAAGACGAACTCGACGGCGGTCGGACCGCGGGTGTTCTCTTCCGATCGGACCGAGTCTCCGTGCCCGATGTCGCTCGGGGCAGCAGGACGGCGTGGCGGTTCCGTGTCGTCCCAGCGGTCCGTGTTTCCTCTCGCGCGCCCCTACGCTCAGAGCGGGTTCGCCCAGGTCATGGGTTCGCCTCGGCTCGTCCGCTGGCGATACTGACGCCGCTGGATGTGCTCTGTTGAATAGATGCTGAGTCATGGTTACAGCGGCTCACACAGTGATTCTACGTTGATGATGGCGAACATCAGGACGAGTTCA
>JBEPYA010000072.1:0-15743 GCA_041641615.1 Salinigranum sp.
CGCGCCGCTCGTCGCGCCCGTCCTGTTCGTGGCCCGCCGGCACCGCCGACAGGAGGGCGACGACGCCCGGTACGACCTCGCGCTCTCGCTCGCGGGCTACCTGTTCATCGCGTCGCTGTACGTCGGGCTCGTCATCACCGTCCCGGCGGATCAACAGAGCCCACCGCCGGCGGCCGTCGACCCCCTCGTCGAGACGCTGTACGGGCTTCCCCAGGTCGCGGGCGTGGTCCCCCCGCTCGTCGGGGGCTGTCTCATTCTCGCCGCCCACCGGCTCCTTCGCTGACCCGGGACGACGCGATGGGGAGTGCCGCCAGGAGACGCTCCCTGGAGAGGTAGACGCCCGTGACCACGATCGCCGCGCCGACGAGAATTCCGACGACGAGCCGATACTGCGCGCCGGCGAGGCCGTCGCCGACCAGCGTCGCGAGGACGAACGTCGGCGTCCGCGCGAGGACGAGCACGACGAGTATCGTCCGCAGCCTGATGGTGGTGAGGCCGGCGAGCGCGCAGATGGCGTCGTCGGGGAACGTCGGCAGCGAGAAGACGACCACCAGTCCGGGGAGGCCGTAGTCGTCGACGAACGTGTCGAACCGCTCCAGCACCTCGTCTGCGACCACCCGCTGGACGAACGGCCGGCCGTACCGCCGCGAGAGGACGAGGACGACGCCGCTGCCGATGGCGACTCCCAGGATGCTGTAGAGCGCGCCGATCGGTCCGAAGAGGTAGCCGCCGACGACCGCCAGTGTCTGTCCGGGGATGGGCGCGAGGATTACCTGTGTGGCCTGGAGGGCGACGAACGCCAGCGGGGCGTAGGGACCGGCCCGGTCGACGGTCGCGCGGACCCACTCGGGGTCGGTCACGGACGGGGCGTACCGCGTCACGGCCACGCCGACGCCGATCACGACGAGGGCGAGGGCACCGACGCGGAGGAGGGTCTGTCGGCGGGCGGCGGGGGACTCGAACAGTCGCATCACCGTACCGACGCCGCGCGGATGGCGGCGTTGGACATGTACTTGCGGACGTACTGGCGAGTGGAGGTTCGCTGCCCGACGACGCGCGTCCGACCGGCGCGGATGGCGTCGAGTATCCCGTCCCGCGTCGCCTCTTCGACACGGAGTTCGGTGTACGCGCGTCCGACGAGCGGGGCCGAGTGAGCGTCGCTCGCGCCGACCCCGGGGAACTCGTGCTCGCGGGCGAACGCCCGCGTCTGGCGGTTGCGGAGGCCGAAGAGCGTGTGTGCGTTGTACACCTCGACCGCGTCCGGGTCGGCGGCGACGATGGCGTCTTGACGTGCGCCGTGTCGTGACCGCTGGAACGGGTGGGGGACAACCGCGACACCGCCCTGGTCGTGGACCCGGCCGACTGTCGTCGAGAGCGGTTCGTCGCGCGGCGGGCGGTCGTCGACGCCGAGCGCGAGGAGGTGCCCGTCGGCGGTCGACACCTCGACCCCAGGAATACCGACGAGGCCATACGACGGCGCGAGCGCCGCCGCCCGGCGTGACTCTCGGATGGCGTCGTGGTCCGTGACGACGACGCCGTCGAGGCCGACCGCCGCCGCGCGTGCGAGCATCCGTTCGGCGGGTTCGTCCGCGTCGTACGAGTCCTCCGTGTGGACGTGGAGGTCGAGCCGCAGCCGTCTCATACTCGTTTCATACTCCTTCCCCCTCGTCTCACATCAAGCCGAACTCGAGCGCGAGGACCAACACGATGCTCGCGACGCCGCCGATGCCGACGAGCCAGTGGCCGAGGACGGTCTTGTACGCCCTGTACCGGGAGGTCATCAGTGGGCAGACGGCGACGATGACGACGCCCGCGATCCAGCCGTTCCACGCCCCGACGAACGCGTCGAGCAGGTAGCTCGCGAGCACGACGACGTTCGTGTGGACGACCGTCGTGCCGACGTAGTAGGAGGTACCACCCTCGTCGCCGAAGCCCTCGGCGTTGTGCCGGACGAGCCGGAGGCCGCCGAACAGGAGGACGACGAAGCCGACGACCGCTCCCACCACCGGGTGGGGCGCGAGCACCGTGTGGTACAGCAGGGCGGCGGTCACCAGATAGACGAAGACGTCGATGAAGGAGTCGATAGCCCGGCCGAAGTCGGAGTCGATCCCCTGCCGGCGGGCCCAGTAGCCGTCGGCCTTGTCGAAGAGGAACCCGCCGAACATCGCGAGTATCCCCCAGTTCGGCTCGCCGCTGATCACGAGGAGCGCAGCGACCCACGCCCAGAACAGTGCTGTCAGGCTGAGCCAGTCCGCCCCGTTCAGTCGGGAGAGCATGTTCTCCCCGGCCGTCGAGCGCACCACGCGCTCGGCCCGGGAGTCGAACCCCTCGACCGGCTCGAGAGCGGACCTGTTCTCGTCGGACATGTCCTCGCTCCGCTCTTTGTGTACACGACATATAAAACTAGGCCGTTAGTTATATAGTAAATTCACAAATATATAGGTAGGTGGGCGTATCGAGCGGTACCGGACGGTATCGATCGGTCCCGAGCAGTACCGAGCGATGGTGACGACCGGTGAGCGCTCCCGACGGTTCAGACTTCGCTGACGGTGTGGCGTCGGTAGCCGAACACCCTGAGGTAGGCGTGGACGTGCCGTCGCTCGAACCCGTTCGCCTCGAAGGTCCACTGCGACGGGCGGTTGTCGAGGGCGACGAGCGCGTGGACCGTCGCGAGCCCCCACTCGTGTGCGAGCGTTCTGGTCCGTGCGACGAGCGCCGTCGCGACCCCGCGGTTGCGTGCGTGCGGGTGGACGAACACCCGTCTGACGTACGCGCCGTCGAACGACAGCTCCGTCTCCAGGGGATGGACGTGGATGGTCGGTGCGGGGCTGACGAACAGGTAGCCGAGCACCTCTCCGTCCTCCACCTCCCCTCCCTCCGTTTCCTCCCGCGCGACGAGGACGGTCTCGTCGTCGCGGTGTTCGGGGAGGGCCGGACACTCCTCCCGGGTCAGCGCGTCGGGGTCCTCCGGTCTGACGGTGACGCCTTCCGGGGTGTCGCGGTTCACCTCTTCGGCGGACGGCGCGACGTACTCGTACATCCGGGTCGCGGTGAGACCAACGTGTTTCAGCGCGTCGTACACCCGTCGGGCGTGGTCGTTTCGGGTCAGCCGCCAGAGGTTCGCCATTCGTCTCACGCGGGGGTGGTCTCTCCGGCGTAATAACGGGGTGTGGTCTCTGAGTAGGTGATGGTGCGTGGGGTAGCCGTGTCGGGTAGACGGAACTCGTCAGGGAGCATCAGTGGGCGACGCACAGACCAGTGACCGCGCGACACACGGACGCGATGGGTCACAGCCTCGTGCCTCCCCAACCGGTCGCTCGCGCACGGAGGCGCTCGCAGGCCCTCGCGCGCTCGCTCGCTCCTTGCAGTCGCTCGCTCTCACGCGCCGACCGCGACCACGATATGGCGGTGGCGCGTGACGTCACGCGGTTTTGCCGCGTGACTCACGCGCGAGGGATGAACGAGCGAACGGGCGTGAGCGAGTGAATCGACTGGGGAGGACGTGGCTCCATCGCGCCCGTGTGTCGTGCGGTCTTCCCGTGTTCACCGACACGACGCAGCCTTCCCGTTGCTCACCGACCGTTTCGTCGGGACTGTCCCACACAGTCGGCGTCACGCACGCGAACCGTACTGACCACACTGTCTCGAGGACGAAAGGGTGAACAGGCGCTATTACCTCCCACCGACAATGAGTGAGGACACGCCCGACCAGACCGAAGGGACCGACGAAACCGAAGAGACCGAGAAGAGGGGCACGTTCCTCGTCACGGCCGCCGACGAGGAGTCGGCCGTGTTGAAGGACGTGACGAGTGGCCAGGTCCACACGCTCGCGGCGAACCCCGGCATCGAGCGCGACGAGGCCGTCGAGGGGACCGTCGCGCCCGAGCCGCCGCTGAACGTCTCGTGGCGACTCGTCGAGATCGAGCGGCAGTGGCAGCTGTCGCTCGACGTGAGCGAGGAGTCCCCGACGGCGCACTCCCGGGAGATCGCCGCCGACCAGTCGGTCGGCGACCTCACGCGGGAGGAACGCGCGGGGACGGGCGAAATTCACGTCATCTCGGTCCCCGAAGAGGGCACGGAGGAGGCCGTGGGGGACGTCCTCGACGACCGGGAGGGGACGCTCTCGCGGGCGGCCCGACTCGGCGT
Organism: Salinigranum sp.; assembly: GCA_041641615.1. Lineage (GTDB taxonomy): Archaea > Halobacteriota > Halobacteria > Halobacteriales > Haloferacaceae > Salinigranum. Next base: position 4,147 of record JBEPYA010000072.1, read on the forward strand.
CGCCCGGGTCGAGATACGGTCAGAGCCGGGCGTCGTCGTCGTCCGTTACATGCCTTGACGGCTCGCTCTCACGCTCAGTCGCGCGTCGGAATCTCTCCCGCGGGGACGATGGTACAGCCCGGCAGGTCGGCCAGCACGTCTTCGGGGCCGGGCGGGGCGTACACCGCGAGCAGTTTGAGCGTCTCCCACCCGGTGTTCACGGTCCCATGTTCGACGCCGGCGGGGATGTACACCATCTCCCCGGGACCGACGTCGCGGGTGTCACCCTCGACGGTCTGCTCGCCTTCGCCGCTCAGGAAGTAGAGAATCTCGTCGCTGTCGGGGTGCGTGTGGAGTTCGTGTCCCTTCCCCGGTTCGAGTTGTACGACGCCGGCGCTGAAGCGCTCTGAGCCGCTCGCTTCGGGCGTCGCCATCCACTTCAGCGTCCCCCAGTCGAACTGCTGGGTGTCGACATCGTCGGGTTCGATGTAGTGCGTTGTCATACACCGACCCGTCTCGTGACACCGGATTAACTATTTCGCAGGAGGGGAGTTCCATGAGCGGAGGTCGACATGTCTTCGCCACAACACTAATGCCCGCCGTCCGAATCTGTCTGGCTGGACATGCCAATGAGATACACACGCGAGGAGTCGCTCGACCGGCTGCGAGAGACCGTCGAGGCAGGCGATCCGGTCATCGGAGCCGGTGCGGGGACCGGGATCTCCGCGAAGTTCGCCGAGCGGGGCGGCGTCGACCTGCTCATCATCTACAACTCCGGTCGTTACCGGATGAACGGCCGGGGGTCGCTCGCCGGCCTCTTGCCGTACGGCGACGCGAACGAGATCGTCGTCGAGATGGGTCACGAGGTCCTCCCGGTCGTCGAGGACACGCCGGTACTCGCGGGCGTCAACGGGACCGACCCGTTCCGGGACATGGACGTCTTCGTCGACGACCTCCAGCGTCGGGGCTTCTCGGGCGTACAGAACTTCCCCACCGTGGGACTGATCGACGAGGACAGCGGCTTCCGACAGAACCTCGAAGAGACCGGAATGGGCTACGACAAGGAGGTGGAGATGATTCGGACCGCGTCGGAGAAGGGGATGCTCACCTGTCCGTACGTCTTCAGCGAGGAACAAGCGAGCGAGATGACCGAAGCCGGCGCGGACGTCGTCGTCTCCCACATGGGTCTCACCACTTCCGGCGACATCGGTGCGGAGACGGCGCTCGACCTCGACGCCGCCGCCGAGCGCGTGCAGGCGCACCACGACGCCGCTAAGGAGGTGAACGAGGACGTCATGGTCATCTGCCACGGCGGCCCTATCGCCTGGCCCGACGACGCGGCGTACGTCCTCGACAACACCGAGGGCGTCGTCGGCTTCTTCGGTGCGTCCAGCATCGAGCGCCTCCCGACCGAGGAAGCCATCGAGAACCAGGCCCGCGAGTTCAAGGAGATCGACCTCTGATGGCAGTCGTCATCGTCGGGACGCTCGATACCAAAGCCGAAGAGATCGACTTCGCCCGCGACGTCGTCGAGGCGCAGGGGGTCGACGTGCACGTCGTCGACACGGGCGTGATGGGCGACCCCGGCTTCGAACCGGACACGCCCGCGAGCGACGTTGCCGCCGCCGGTGGGGAGTCGCTCGACCACCTCCGCGAGTCCGGCGACCGGGGGACGGCGATGGAGGTCATGGGCGAGGGAGCCGCCGCCGTCTGCCAGCGACTCCACGACGAGGGCGACCTCAACGGCGTCCTCGGCCTGGGCGGGTCGGGCAACACCTCCGTCGCGACCACGGCGATGCGGGCGCTTCCGTACGGCGTCCCCAAACTGATGGTGTCGACGATGGCCTCCGGAGACGTCCGGCCCTACGTCGAGGCGCGCGACGTGATGATGTTGTACTCCGTTGCCGACATCGAGGGGCTGAACCAACTCTCCCGAACCGTCATCTCGAACGCGGCGCTCGCCATGGTCGGCATGGTGGCGAACGACCCGAACGTCGAGGTCGACGAGCGTCCCACGGTCGGCCTCACGATGTTCGGCGTCACGACACCCTGTGTCAAACACGCCCGGGCGTGGCTCGAAGAGCGCGGCTACGAGACCATCGTCTTCCACGCCACCGGGACCGGCGGGACGGCGATGGAGACCCTCATCCGCGAGGGCGTCATCGACGGCGTCCTCGACGTCACGACGACTGAGTGGGCCGACGAACTCGTCGGCGGCGTCCTCTCGGCGGGGCCGACCCGACTCGACGCGGCCGCGGAGACGGGCACGCCACAGGTCGTCTCGACCGGTGCGCTCGACATGGTGAACTTCGGCCCGCGCGGGGAAGTGCCCGACGAGTTCGCCGAGCGAAAGCTCCACGTTCACAACCCGCAGGTGACGCTCATGCGGACCACGCCCGACGAGTGTGCCGAACTCGGGCGGATCATCGGCGAGAAACTCAACGCGGCAACCGGCCCGACGGCGCTCGCGCTCCCGCTGCGGGGCGTCTCGATGATCGACGTCGAAGGCGAGGACTTCTACGACCCCGAGGCCGACGCGGCGCTGTTCGACGCGCTCCGTGAGACCGTCGACGACCACGTCGACCTCATCGAACTCGACACCGACGTCAACGACGAGACGTTCGCCGAGACCATCGCCGAACGCCTTCACACGTACATGCACGAAATCGGTCGCGCGCCCGAGTAGCTGTCATCTCCAGTCGAAGCGGTGGCCTTTTCACTCTGTTTGGTACCTATTCGCACTGCCGAGTATCGAGATTCCCTCGGGCGGCCGACCAGCGCCTCTCTGACACACCTCTCACTGTGATTCCCGCCATCTCCAGTCGAAACAGTGGCCTTTCCGCTCGGGAGCGGTACGTGGAGGGACGCACACAGGAGGATGGCTCCGCGTCTCTCGATTCGAATCGACTTTCGCGAGGACTCACCGCCCCCCTTCCCGACACGGCGACCCGGCCGGCGGTTATCTCCAGTCGAAGCGATGGCCTTTCGACTCTATCGAGTACGGCCACCTATCGATGGTATATATCCGCCGACGAGAGCCGGTCACGGTCATCTCCAGTCGAAGCGATGGCCTTTCTACTCTATCGTATCCGGTTCGACAACATTTGTCACAGGGAGCTTTCGGACCGGTATCAGGGTCGACGGCCGCTCTCGGCGTTCGGGCCGGCGGCGCTCTGGACCTTCCACCCTCCGTCGTGGTCGGCCGCGCGGGTCGTGAAGGCGATCTCGGTTTCGGGACCCATCTCCTCGCCGCCGTCGACGGCCTCGATGCGGAATTGGATGTCGAGCGAGTCGCCACAGCAGCCCACGTCGGCGAACTCCTCGAACTCCCTCCCGACGCGGAGGTCGTCGACGACCTTCCGGAGGTAGTTCACGTACCGCGGGCTCTCGACCTGGTCGCGCCCCCACTTCGAGAGCGCTTCGGGGTACGAGAGGACGACGCGCGTCGCTCGAGTCATGGACGTGTGTAGGACGAGGAGAGACAAGAGCGTGGTGGCGCGCGTCGCGGCGAGGCCCGAGCGGCGACGAGACAGAACAGTGAGCGAACGAGACGACGCGGTCGTGCTCAGCTGACGACGTTCGAGACGAGCTGGCGCAGGTTCGCGCGCATACCCCAGTCCGTGCCGAGGTCGAGCGCGAGTACGGCGGCGGCGTAGACGACGCCGCCCGTGACGATCATGACGCAGAGTTCGATCCAGGCGGGCAGGACGAGCGCCTGGCCGACGTACCAGGTCGCCCCGGCCATGACGGCGCTCGCGAGGAGCGGATAGGTGACCTCCGAGAGGATTCTCGTGCTGGTCGTCTCGAGGATCTTCGCCGAGATGTACAGGTCGAGCGGCGCCATCACGAGGAGGTTCACCGCGAGGATGAGGGCGGCGGTGCCCGTGATGCCCCAGCGCACCGTCACCGGGTAGATGAGGACGGCGAGTAACGCCACCTTGAGCAGCGAGAGCTTCGTGACGTAGTCCGGACGGCCGACGGCCTTCCAGAGCGCGCCCATCGTCTTGCCGATCGCGCGGTACACGCCGTAGAGCGCCAGCAACTGCATCGCGGCGACCATCGGGAGCCACTCGGTCCCGAAGGCGGCCGCGACGAACGCGGGCGTGACGACGGCGAAACCGATGCCCGTTGGGACTGCAACGAACGACGCCAGGCGGACAGTGGCGAAGTAGCTCTCGCGGAGGCGCGCTACGTCGGTCTGGAACTTCGAGAACGCGGGGAACATCACCCCGGCGATGACCTGGCTCAGCTCCGTCGCGGGCGCGTTCGACATCCGGTAGGCGTACTGGTAGTACGCGAGGGCCACGGGGGAGAGCAACCATCCCACGAAGACGTCGTCACCCTCGTTGTAGAGGAAGTAGAGGATGGACGTCCCCGTGATCCACTTGCCGAACTGGATGAGTTCGCCCGCCGCCTGGCGGTCGAACCCGATGCCCGGACGGTAGTCGTGGATGAGGTACGACGCCACCAGTCGGACGAGGTCCGACGCGAGGAACGCGCCGACCCACGCCCACGCGGAGGGGTCCCACAGGGCGAGCGCGAGCCCCGTGAAGAAGAACGCGAGCGTCCCGCCGGTGGTGTAGACGAACATCTTGTGGTACTCGAGGTTCTTCTGGAAGTACACGACGGCGGGGTTCTTCAGGCCGCGCAGGATCGCCGAGACGGCGAGCACCTGGATGAGCGGTACGGCTGCGGGCGCGCCGAACAGTTGGCCGATGAGGGGTGCGGCGAGGAACAGTACCCCGAAGATGAGGACGCCCCGGGCGATCTCCATGGCGAGGACGGTGTTGAGATAGCGGTCGACGTTGTCCTCGATACGCTGGATGAGCGCTTCGTTCAGCCCGACCTCGGTGAGGCTGCGGAGGGCGCTCATCGAGACGAGCGCGATACCGACCAGCCCGAGTTCGAGCGGGCCGACGAGGCGCGCGAGGATGACCAGCAGCACGAGGGGTAAAAGCCGGTCGACCATGTTCTGACCGAAGAGCCAGACGGCGCTCTTGGCGGCGCGCTGGCCGGTTCCGCCGCTCGGGACGAGTCGGCGGACGAGTGAAGTGAGCTTTCGAGACATGATGGGTGCGAGTGTCGGGGAGCCAGAAGCCGCAGTTCACCCCGGCCAGGTTCGATTCCGGAGAGGCGAGACGACTACTTCGGACGTGGTCGTACATCTCTTCGTACAAAGCATTGTTATGGCCGTAGTAACGGCACCCTCCGCCGCCGACAGGGTGACACTGCCGGGCGATTTCGGGACGTTCGGCCGTGCATAACGGGCTACTAAACCGCGGGATGACTGACTCATTGGCGGGGGGAGACGATTCCGTCGAGGCGGACCGACGAACGGGTTCGTGGCGGTCGAAGCGTCCAGAACGGGGCGGGCAGCGAGCGGAGACAGGAATCAGGCAGCGAGTGGAGACAGGAATCAGGCAGCGAGTGGAGACAGCGATCAGACCGCGGGCCGAGGGTGGCAACCGTCGACAGCGGGTCGAGGCCGCGGCCGCCGAGCACGACCGAGTCAGCAGGAAGCGGAGACGAGTCGAACGGTGACCGGAATCGGCGTCAGAGCGCCGTCTCGTTGTACCAGACGTCGACGTGCTCGGAGGGGTGGTACGACTTCCCGACGATGTCGGGACGACCGTCGCCGTTCACGTCGACGGCTTTCGCCTCGTGGGTCGGGACGCCGACGCCGACGAGTTCGGCCTCGAATCCCGATTCGTGGTTGCGGAAGACGAACTGCCGGGGCTCGTCGGTCTGGAGGCCCATCTCGGCGACGTAGACGTCGAGCCGGCCGTCGCCGTCGAAGTCCGCGATCTGGAGCGAGTGGGGATTCGAGAGCTGGTCGTGCAGCACCGTCGGTTCCCACGCGCTACCGTCGAAGTCGAACACCGCGACCCGTCCGGGGACGTCGCCGTTGTACGGGCGGTCGCCCTCCGCGACGACGAGTTCGAGGTCACCGTCCTCGTCGAGATCGGCGGCCGCGAGGCGGGTCCACTCCCATCCCTCGGCGACGACCTCACGTTCCCACCCGTCACCCTCGCGGTGGAAGACGTTCGGCCCCGCGACGATCTCGGTAGTGCCGTCGCCGTCGATGTCGACGACGAGAAGCCCCTCGACGTGGATCCCCTCGCAGACGACGTGGAGGTTCTCCTCGGGCCACGGCTCGACGGTGGGGTCGTCGGGGATGTCGTAGTAAAACACGGTCTCGGACTTCTGCGAGCAGCCGACGAGTTCGAGACGGTCGTCGTCGTCGACGTCCGCGAGGACGAGGTCGTGGTACTTCTCGAACCGCTCGGAGACGAGGTGGAGCGGCCACTCTTCGCGGGGGTCTTCGGGTTGCTGGAGCCAGTAGATGCCGCGCGCGCCGAGCGCCTGCCCGACGACGAGATCGACACGGCCGTCGCCGTCGACGTCGCCGAGCGCACCACCGAGGGCGTAGAGGTCGCCACGGGGAGCGATGACGTGGCGCTTCCACCCGTCCCCGAGATTCTCGTACCAGAAGACGTTCGGCTCCATGCGACGGTAGAGCTTCTTGAACACGGGGACGTTGTCGAGTTTGATCGTGCGCCCCGGGAGCGCCAGCGTCGCGGTTCGGCCCGACCCAGTGACGACGACGTCGGGGAGGCCGTTGCCCGTGAGATCGGTCGGGAGACAGGTGAAGAGGTTCCCGCAGGGCGGGCTGTCGTCGATTCGTTCGTGCCGGAACCGAAGCTCGGGCCTCGACCGCGTCCGCGTGGATTGTGACATTACATTCCGTACTCGAGAAACGAGCATGGTAACGCGTCGACTAACGACCGCACTCGGAGCCGGTATCGACACCCTGCGGTGTGGTACCTCTCCTCGTGATGGGACCTCTCACGCCGGCTCCGCTTCCGCGCCTGAGACGGGGATTCGCCCTCTGAGTCGCACATAAGAAGGCTTATTCGGCGGGCAGGAACACCGGTGAACATGGTCGAGTTCGAAGTACCGGAGGTCGACTACACCCGGTACACGAATCGTCAGCTCGCGGCGGTCCCGCTCGCGGTTCTCGCGGTTGCTCTCCTCGTCATCGCGGGGTGGACTGTCGTGACTGGGTCGCCGGTCAACCCCGGTCTGGACTTCACGGGCGGGACGGAGCTGCGCATCTCAGTGGACGCCCCCGATGAACAGGCCCAAGAGCAGATCCGCACGGCGTTCGAGGCGCAGCCGGAGTCGATCCGCTCGGTCCCCTCGGACGGCTCGTACATCGTCACGTTCCAGTCGGGAGCCGCGACGACGTCCGAGATCGAGCAGCAGGCGGAGACGGCCGGCTTCGAGATACGCTCTATCGACGCCGTCTCGGCCGCGTTCGGCTCCGAGACCCAGAGCCAGGCGCTTCTCGGTGTGCTCATCGCCTTCCTCGGGATGAGCGTCCTCGTCTTCTTGATGTTCCGGACGTTCGTTCCGTCTATCGCTGTGGTCATCTCGGCGTTCTCGGACATCGTCATCCCCGTGGCTCTGATGAACCTCCTCGGCATCGAACTCTCGCTCGGGACCGTCGCGGCACTCTTGATGATCATCGGGTACTCTGTCGACTCGGACATTCTCCTGAACAACCACATCCTGCGGCGGTCGGGTGATTTCTACGAATCGACCTACCGCGCGATGCGGACGGGGGTGACGATGACGCTCACCTCCATCGCCGCGATGATCGTGATGACGGTCGTCGCCACCCTGTTCGGTATCTCACTGCTCGCTGCCATCGGTATCGTCCTCGTATTCGGGCTCACCGCGGACCTCATGAACACCTACTTACTGAACCTCTCACTGCTTCGGTGGTACAAGTTCGAGGGGGTGGCTCGCTGATGGGCACCCTCCGAGACAACTGGCGGATCATCCTGCTCGTGGTCGTGCTCCTGGCGTCGACGTTCGCGCTCTTCTCCCCGACCGTCGGGGGTGCCGAGGATGGGAATGCGGCGACGGAAGGGCCGACCAACCTCCAGTATGGTCTCGAACTCTCCGGTGGGACCCGCATCCGTGCGCCGCTCATCGGTATCACGGCAGAGGGCGTCGACATCGGTGACGCCGACACCCGACAGGTGGCGCGGGACGTCGCGAACGAGATTCCGGCCGCGGACCCCGGCGACGTCATCGTCCGCCGCACCGCCCAGTCGACCGCCACGGTCGAGGTGACGGCCGAGAACGTCTCCACCCAGCGGCTGGCGTCGACGCTCGACACGCTCGGTCTGTCGTACGAGACGGTTCGCGACGGCGTCACCGAACCCACGCGCGCGGAAGTCGTCCGCGTCCTCCAAAACAAGATCAACGAGGCGGGCCTCTCCGGCGGGACAGTCCAGCAGGTGACGACCGCCACCGGCGCGCACTTCATCCTGGTGGAGGTCCCGAACGAGGACCGGTCCGAAGTCGTGGACCTCGTCGAGTCGCGCGGGTCTGTCCGGGTCGACATCTACTACCGGCAGAACGGAACGTACACGACCCGCGAGGGCGTCCTCACGGGCGAGGACTTCCAGAACATCGGCACCGCTCAGGAGTCCGAGCGCGGGCCGTTCGTCCCGGTGACGGTGAATCCGGAGGCCGCAGCGCAGTTCCAGCAGGCCGTCGTCGAGACGGGCGTCGCCCAGCGCGGCGGAGCGACGTGTACGTACGAGGAGAGCCCCAACGGGACGCAGCCGTGTCTCCTCGTCGTCGTCGACGACCAGGTCGTCAACTCCTTCGGCATGTCGCCCGGCCTCGCACAGAGCATGCGGGCCGGCGACTGGGCGGACGACCCCGCGTTCCAGCTCACCACGCGCAACTTCTCGGAGGCACAGCGCGTCTCCATCAACCTCCGCGCCGGCGAACTCCCGGCGGCGCTTGACCTCGAAGGGGAGGACGGTGGCACCTCGTCGTTCATCTCGCCGAGCCAGGGTGAGAGCTTCAAGGTCGACTCCGTCATCACGGGCATCATCGCCGTCTTCGCCGTCGCAGCCGTCGTCTTCGTCCGCTACGGTGAGGCGCGGGTGGCCCTGCCGATGATCGTCACGGCCTTCTCCGAGGTGCTCATCCTGCTCGGGTTCGCCGCCGGCATCGGGTACGCGCTCAACCTCCCCGCCATCGCCGGTTTCATCGCCGTCATCGGCACGGGGGTGGACGACCTCATCATCATCGCCGACGAGGTGATGGCCGAGGGCGACGTCTCCTCGCGGCGGATCTTCCAGTCCCGGTTCAAGAAGGCGTTCTGGGTCATCGGCGCCGCTGCGGCGACGACCGTCATCGCGATGTCGCCGCTCGCGGTACTCTCGCTCGGTGACCTCCAGGGCTTCGCCATCTTCACCATCCTCGGCGTCTTGGTGGGTGTGTTGCTCACGCGTCCCGCGTACGGTGACATCCTCCGGATACTGCTGACCGAAGACCGCTGAGACGGACCGCTCTTCGTTCGTCCGGCTGTCACCGCCGACCGGTATAGTGCAGTGCAGTACACAAGTACGACCGACCTCACGGGAACCTCCCCGTCCTCGGCCGTCGTCCGCTTCTCCGTTTCTCCCCTCTCCTCTTTTCCCCCCTCGTTCCTCCCGTGTCCTCCTTTTCACTCCGCTCCCCTGCGACTCACCGTCGTCACTGCGCGGACAACGGGGCTGTCACCGACGCGACTGCCAGTCGTGGCGCGGCGCGTCGTCAGCGGGATGGAGGGCGTTCGGGTGCCCACCGGCGTGGGCGACTCCCGGTTCGAGCAACCGACAAAAGGCGTTTCTGACTACTCCCTCGAAGAATCCACCGTTTTGATACGTGTCTCGGAGCGCCGGCGGCACGTCACGCCAGACAGCCGAGCCGTGTCAGCGCTGCGCGCAGTTCCTCCGGTCCCTCGACGGTCTCGTCGGCCGCCGAGTGGTCCACGTCCCGATTCTCGGACGTCCGGTAGCCGATGCAGTGCGCCCCCGCGCGGGAGGCGGCGAGGACGCCGTTGTACGAGTCCTCGACGACGACACACTCCTCGGGCTTGAGGCCGAGTTCTCGCGCCGCGTGTTCGTAGATGTGAGGTTCGGGCTTGCCGGGGTCGTCGATGTCGTCGGCGCTCAGCACTAGGTCGAGCGGGTCGAGGTCGAACCGCTCGCGGACGACGCCGATCCACGACTGGGGCGCGGAGGAGACGATGGCGAGTTTCACGTTCGCGCGGAGGTCGGCGAACAGTTCCACCGCACCGTCCATCAGTTCGACGCCGTCGCGATAGACGACCTCCATCGCGTGTTCGTCGTAGCGGGCGACGAACTCTTCTTTCGAGACCGTCGTCCCGTACTTCTCGGTGAGATAGTCGTGTATCTCGCGGTAGTTGCGGCCCGTGATCTCGTCGCGGTCGGGCGTCCCCTCTGCCGCCTCGGCGAAGACCCACTCGTCCTCGAAGTCGTGCCAGAAGCGCTCGGAGTCGACCAGTACGCCGTCCATGTCGAAGAGTACAGCGTCCACACCCTCTGTCGGACGCCCCCGGTCAAAGGTTTGCTGACCGGTGGTCGAATTCACCTCCACCAGATGTTCATCAACCGGAGACTATCTCCTCGGGGTGAATAAATTGCACGGATACCGAGAGTGATTTAAATTGGTAGCGACGTGAATGGCACACGACTGACCACAGAGGCGTCTCGGACGCTTCGTGGCCCCTTGCACCATGAACAGGCACGTCCTCGCCACTATCGGACTCGTGGTCGCTCTCGTACTCGCACCCGCCGCACCCGCCCTCTCCGGCACGGCTACGGCGGCGACCGACGCGCCGATAGACTCGGCTCAGATCGGCTCCTCCGACACGCTCGAACAGCAGACGACTGAGGAGGAAGAGGAGGAGGAGACCGAAGGCGACGAAGAGGACGAGACTGAAGGCGACGAAGAGGAGGAAGAGGACGAGACTGAAGGCGGCGAAGAGGAGGAAGAGGACGAGACTGAAGGCGGCGAAGAGGAGGAAGAGGACGAGACTGAAGGCGACGAAGAGGACGAGCCGGCAGAGAGGGGAGAGGGAGGTCCCCCGACAGAGACAGAAGAGGACGAAGAGTCGACGGAATCTTCGGATACGTCAGAACCGACTGACACCGATACGTCGGAACCCACGGACACGGATACGCCCGAGCCTACGGACACACCGGAACCCACGGACACGGATACGCCCGAGCCTACGGACACACCGGAACCCACGGACACGGATACGCCCGAGCCTACGGACACACCGGAACCCACTGATACCGATACACCGGAGCCGACCGAGACGGACACGGCGGAACCGACTGAGACGGACACGGCGGAACCGACTGAGACGGACACGGCGGAACCGACTGAGACGGACACACCGGAGCCGACTGAGACGGACACGCCGGAACCCACGGACACGGACACGGCGGAACCGACTGAGACCGACACGCCGGAACCCACGGACACGGATACGCCGGAGCCGACTGAGATCGATACACCGGAACCCACGGACACGGACACGCCGGAGCCGACCGAGACGGACACGCCGGAGCCGACCGAGACACCAGAACCGTCGCCGCTGCCGCTGTTGCCACCGCTCTTCCCAGAGGATCCGACTGATACCCCGACAGACACGCCAACGGAGACGCCGACTGATACCCCGACAGACACGCCAACGGAGACGCCGACTGATACCCCGACAGATACGCCAACGGACA
>JBEPYA010000073.1:0-15713 GCA_041641615.1 Salinigranum sp.
CAGGTGTCGAGCCTCGTGGACCATCTCGACGACGAGAACGACCTCGTGCGGTATCACCTGTACACCGCGCTGGTCGCGGTCGGAGTCGAGTTTCCGGAGCGACTCGCTGACGCGAGCGATGGGCTCGCCCAGGGGCTGCACGATAACGTACCACAGGTGCGGGGACGAGCCGCCGAGGCACTCGGGCTGCTGGCTCGATCCGAGTCCGAGAACGTCTCGGTTCCGGAATCCGTCCTCCGCGAGATTCAGGCGGACGACGAGGAACCGTTCGTCGTCGACCGGGTCCGTTTCGCCCTCGGCGCGAATACGCCGGACAGTGTTGGGACCACGCGCAGAGTTCGTGAGACGACCGACGATGCGGTCGAGGCAGTCCGTTCTCCCGACTCAGATGACGGCTGTCCCCACTGTGGACTCGCTCTCTCGGCGGACGGTCCACCGGTCTGTCCGCGATGTGGTGCGCTAGCTGTCTGTTCGCTCCCCTGAACGTCCGACCGCCGCTGACCCGGGCCAGGGATTCAGAACGGTGGGTCGTAGTCCTCGTACTCTTCCATCTCTTCCATCTCGTCGATCTTCGATGGCATCACCGCGGCGCGTGGGCCACCCGCTCGGACGACCTCGACCTCGGTAATCTCATCGACGTTCTCGGGCAGGCGGCGCTCGATGGCTTTCATCGTCATCGGAGCGATGCCACATCCCGAGCAGGCACCGCCGATGGCGACGGTCACCCGTCCGGCCTCCTGGTCGACGTCGCGAATCTCGAAGTTGCCGCCGTGTTGTTGGATCTGTGGGACGTTGTTGCTCAGGTAGTTCCGCGTTCGTCGCTCGAGGCCTTGAGCGCTCATTGCACGTCAGCCTACGGGCCAATATATCATAAGTCTGTCTTTTTAGGCGGTCCTAAAATCAGTCACAACGCAGGTCGTGGTTGGACTTCTGCCGAGAGACGGTGAGATTATACCTGGAATCTGTCCATCTTTCGTACGGCCTCTCCCCGGAGTGAGAACGGCGTTATAAAGCGCGGTGGTGTACGGGACTCCGGTCGTTTTAGGGGGGCCAAACAATCGAAAGCGTTTTCAATTGTTAGGCGAGCCTAAATCGCATGTCGAACGAGCGGACACGCGGTCGAAAGCCAACACGGCGGGAGTGCGTGAAATACGGCGGAGTCCTCGTCGGTGGCGGGCTGCTCGCCGGATGTACCGGCGGGAACGACACGGCGTCGGAGCCGACCGGGTCGACGGACAGTTCGGCCACACCCACGACGACGGCGACGCCGCACGACGCGGGGTCGTACTCCGTCTCGATGGAGCCGATGGGAGAGGTCACCTTCGACGCGGTTCCCGAGCGGTGGATGGCGTACTTCAGCACGTACGGCGACATGGCCATCGCACTCGGCCAACTCGAGGGACTTCGAGGGCTCGTCTTCACCGAGAACTGGCCGCTTTCCTTTTACGACAACCTCCCCGGCGTCGACGTCTCCTTCGACGACGTCCCCCAGCTCATGGGCGAGAACGGGATCGATAAGGAGGTCTTCTACGAGGTGGACTGCGACGTCCACCTGATGGACCCGAACTTCATCGGTCTGCTCGACGACGACTGGGACGCCGAGGATTTCGAGGAGATCGCCACCGGCATCGGACCCGTCCTTGGCAACTCGATTCGGCGACGCAACGAGGACTGGCACGACTACCCGTACTACTCGCTGTACGAGGCCTTCGGGAAGGTCGCAGGGGTCTTTCAGCAGCGCGAGCGGTACGCGGCGCTCAAATCAGTACACGACGACCTGCTCTGGGCGATTCGGTCGGACCTGCCCGCGAAGGAGGACCGACCGACCGTCGGCCTCCTCTCCGTCAACTCGGACTTCGAGAACGGAGCCTTCTACGCGTACCCCGTCCACGACGGGAACGGGCACAAACAGTACCGCGACCTCCGGATGCGGGGGGCGTTCGACGACGTCATCGAAGGCAGCTACGCGGAGTGGGACTACGAACAGATCCTCGAGGTCGACCCCGACGCACTGCTGTTCCAGTACGGCTTCTCGCACGTCTCGACCGAGGAGTTCGAGCGGCGGATGGACGCCATGCGCGAGGATCCGGTCGGTAAACAGCTCACCGCGGTCCAGAACGACCGCTTATACCGTGGTGGCACCTCCTACCAGGGACCGGTCATCAACCTCTTCCAGACTGAGGCGGCCGCCAAGCAGTTCTACCCCGAGACGTTCGGCGAGTGGGACGGGCTCGAAACCCTCGCAGACGAGAGCGAACGCTTGTTCGACTACCAGCGGGTCGCGGACGTCATCAACGGGGACCTCTGACAGGGACGACCACACCGTACGGAACGACGCTGTGTATCGGGGCGGTCCCCTCTACCGAGGGCCGATCCAGAACCTTTTCGTCACGGAACGGTTCGCGACGCTTCTCTATCCCGAAACGTACACCGCCACGGAACTGTTCGACCGTGGCCGGGTTGGGCGCATTGTCGCGGGGCCGGCGTAACCGCGGTATACGACGCTCTCCCCCATCCGGCACCGACCACCTCGCTGGGCGATTCGGGTCCTCCCGAGAGCTCGTCGAGAGACCTCGAAAGATACGAACGACGACAGAGGATCCGGCGTTTCGATCTGGATTTAGGCCAACCTAAAAATCGACGGATTCAAATACTTTTAGGCGAGCCTAAAAACGCATGCCGACAGCAATTGGTAACAAGCGCAACTGGATAGCCGGGCTAACTGCCCTGACGTGTTTACTCCTCATCGCGAGCGCGGCCAGTGTCGCGGTCGCTGCACCGGCGTACGTCTCGGTGACCTCGACGGCCGTCTCCGCGGACGAACCCGAGACCGGCGATACAGTCATCGTCACGCCAACAGTTCGACATTCGAGTTCGGGAACCGGGAGTTTCGAGATGAACGAGGTGACGCTGGTCGACTCGACCGGAAAGCGCCACGCGGTCGCGAACGATATCGGTGCACTCGGCCCCGGGGAGACCATCGAGGTGCCGCTCAGTGCGAGTTTCGACACCGCGGGTGATAAGCGTCTCACCGTCCACGTTCAGGGAACACAGTACGACTCGGACGGGAAGATGGTTCGCGCAGTCCACGTCAAGCACCCCGCGTACGTGAGCGTCTCCGCACCGTCGACCTCGACGTCAACGCCGCCACAGCTACAAATCGAGACTGACCGTGCGGTCGTCGGTTCGGAGACGAGCGTCGCGGTCACGGTCTCGAACGGTGGTGACGAGAAGCTGACGGATCTCTCGCTTCGACTCGAGGGGCTGGAAGGCCAGGTGGCGAGCAAAACCGCGCTCCAGCCGAAGCTGGCGGCCGAGAACTCGACGACGTTCCGGTTCGATGTTCGCCCCGCCGAGTCGGGCGAACAGACGCTGAAGGCGACGCTCCGGTACGCCGCCGGGACCACCGTTGCGGCGTTCGACGACAACGACGCCGAACCGCTCCGTGACGATGTCTCAGTTCACGCGACTGTGATAACGCAGAACGAGTCGTTCGTCCTCCAGTACCGGGTGACGAACCACGGTAACGCTCCGATCGAGGACGTCACTCTGTCCGGAGAGGGCACGGACGGCCTGCTCCCCAGTGTGTCCATCGCGACGGTCGGAGCCGCGATGTCGGAGACGTCGACGGTCGAACTGGGGAGTCGGCCGGCAGGGACGGTCACCGTCACGGCCACGTACGACGTGGCCGAGACGACCGGACAGGTCGAGCAATCGATCGGATTCGACTCCGCGGCGTCGGTGAACACCGGAGACGACTCCATCGACGTTGAGCCACGGACCGAGGCGAGCCTGTTCGATACGTCCACGTTCATCACCGGTCTTCTCCTCGGCGGGGTCGTCGTCGGGGGGGCTTTCTTCGGATTCCGGGGGTGGCGCAACCGAGACGGCGAGTAATGGCACGAGACGAGACGAGAACCGTTGCTGTCCCCGCTCTCCGTTGCGACTCCGACTCGTTCTCTGGCACGCGTCCGTGAATCATCGAGTCGAATCCGTATAGATCTCCTCGGACGTGAGTACCTCGCTGGACGGACCCACAGCGGCGTGACCGAACGTTCGACCCCACCTCCTCCCTCGTCCGCGCTGAAGGACGCCGCGTGGGTCCGATAGTCTACTCCGCCAGCGAGCCGAAACGGTTGCCGGCGTGGACTGCCGGACGCTGGTGAGTGACGCCGACATCCCCGGCTCGATCCACTATTCAAAACGCTTTTAATACTTTAGGCGAGCCTAAATCCTATGTCAAACGAGACCGGCGATGGGGGGGACGCTGCTGGACGCCGTGAGAGACGAGACGGGGTTCGAACGGCCAGCAGAACCGGTGACACGGAGGTGACCGGGTAGATGGCGACGGAGACTGCAGCCGACTCGGACGCGACCGGCTGGCGCGAGCAGTGGTTCGACTGGTTGGATGGGTCGCTGTTCACGCTCTGTCTGGGTAGCCTCGCCGTCGTGGTCGCCGGTGGGCTCGTGCAAGTGAGCTTCGGTGCCTTTTCGATGACCATCGTCGAGGCGTGGCAGGCCGTGTTCAATTCGGAGGTGATCTTCAACCGGCAGGCGTGGGAAGCGTTCCTGCTCGGCGGCGAGGTGCCCGAGATGGACAAGCGGAGCCTCATCGTCTGGAACATCCGCCTCCCGCGGGTGTTCGTGGGCATGCTCGTCGGCATGAACCTCGCCGTTTCGGGTGCTATCTTCCAGGCCGTCACCCGGAACGAACTCGCCAGTCCGTTCATCCTCGGCGTCTCCTCGGGGGCGGGACTGATGATCCTCCTCACGCTCGTGGTGTTCTCCGGGCTGTCGACGTTCCTCCCGCTGATCGCCTCGGTCGGCGGTGCGATCGCGTTCCTCATCGTCTACGCCATCGCCTGGAAGAACGGCACCTCTCCCGTTCGATTGGTGCTCGCCGGCGTGATCGTCGGAACCGTGTTCGGCAGTCTCCAGACGGCGCTGTTCTTCTTCGCAGACGACATCGGTGTCGTCCAGTCCGCCATCGCCTGGACCACCGGCTCGCTCACGGGAACCGACTGGGAGCAGGTCCGGATGGCCCTGCCGTGGACCGCGGTGGCGATGCTGCTCGCGCTCGTCAGTTCGCGGCAGTTGAACGTCCTCCTGCTCGGCGAGAGCACGGCGAAGTCGCTCGGAATGAGCGTCGAGAAGGTCCGGTTTGCGCTCTCGGGCGTGGCGGTCCTCGCCGCGGCCGCGAGCATCGCCGTCGCGGGCATCGTCGGGTTTGTGGGACTCATCGTCCCGCACATGGTCCGCAACATCGTCGGCAGCGACTACCGGAAGCTCGTCATCGGCTGCGTGTTCGCCGGGCCGGCCCTGATGGTCGCTGCCGACGTCGGCGCCAGGCTCGCGCTGAACCCCGTCCAGATCCCGGTCGGTATCGTCACCGGACTCGTCGGCGGGCCGTACTTCCTCTACCTGATGCGCAAGCAGGACAAGATGGGTGAGATCTGATGAGCGACGAACACACGCCAGCGGCCGACGGTGGGGTCGGGACGACCGTCGACTGGGTGGACCTGCGCGAGAACGGTCACCCAAGCGATGAGTCCGAGACGTCCGCCAGCGAGTTCAGCGGCGAGGAGCTGGTCATCAGCTACCCGTCGACCGACGAACCGGTGATCGATGGCGAGTCGATCCGCGTCCCGCCGGGGGAGGTCACTGCATTAGTTGGCCCGAACGGCAGCGGCAAGAGCACCCTCCTGAAGGGTCTCGCCGACCAGCTCGGGATCGACGCCGGGACCGTCGAACTCGACGGGACGGACATCCAGACGCTCGGCGCGAAGGAGCTGGCACGCAAACTCGGCTTGCTCTCCCAGGAGAACACCTCTCCGGGGAGCATCTCGGTCGAGAAACTGGTCGAACACGGCCGGTACCCCCATCGAGGCTTTTTCGACGGGCTCACCGAGGCCGACCGCGAGGCCATCGACCGGGCGATCTCGCTGGCCGGCATCGAGCACCTCCGCGGTCGGGAGGTCGGGAGTCTCAGCGGCGGTCAGAAGCAGCTGGTGTGGATCGCGATGGTGCTCGCCCAGGAGACGGACGTCCTCCTGCTCGACGAGCCGACGACCTTCCTCGACCTCCATCACCAGCTGGAGGTGATGGAAATCGTCGAGACGCTACGGGACGAGAGCGACATCACGGTCGTCCTAGTCCTCCACGACATCGACCAGGCGGCGCGATACGCCGACCACATGGTTGCGCTGAAGGATGGCGTGATCCACGCTCACGGCCCGCCGGAAGCGGTCGTCACTGAAGAACTGCTGGCGGACGTGTTCGCGATCGACGCCGAAGTCGAACACACCGACCGGGGGCCGCGGATCGTCCCACTCCGTCCCCGCAACGCGGACGACACGGAAGCGCGAGGTGACCGTCCGGAGGCCGATCGGTGACCGACGAGGAGCCGTTCGAGACGGAGCTCGACGTCTACCGGGACCGGGTTTCGAGGCCGCTCTTCCGCCTCTTCCGTGTGTACGGCCTCGGGGAGAAGTGGTGGCTCATGCTCGGGCTGGTGACCAGCGTCCTCGCGTACGGGACGGTTCTCGTGACGCCGATCGTCCTGGGGACGACCATCGACGCCGTCTTCACCGGTGAGAGCGCGTACGCGCTCCCGCTCGTCCCGGCGTCGTGGCTGCCGGCCGAGGCGACCGCACAATTCTGGCTCTCGGCGGGGGTCGTCGGCGGGGCACTCCTCGGCGGCGCGCTCCTCCAGTGGGTCCGTGGGGTGTCGATGAACTTCTTCGCTCACGGCGTGATGTACGCCATCCGGGTCGACGCCTACGAGAAGATGCAGCGGCTGGACATGACCTTCTTCGACAACAAGGAGACGGGCGAGATAATCTCCATCCTCAACAACGACACGGGCAACCTCGAGATCCTCTTCGACAACGTGTTCGGCGACAGCGTCCGAATCGGTGTCATCGTCGTCGGCGTCACGGGTGCGCTGGTATACACGAACTGGCAGTTGGCGCTGGTGACGCTCGGTGCCGTCCCACTGTTGGTCGGGTTCACGTGGTGGTTCATGCGGGTGATCGAACCCCGGTACACCCGTCAGCGTGAGACGGTCGGTGACCTGAACACCCGAATCGAGAACGGGCTGAGCGGCATCGAACTGGTCAAGACGACGAGCACCGAGGAGTACGAGAACGAGCGTGTTCGGGGGGTCTCCCGGGACGTCTTCGACGCGGAGATGGACGTCCTGAAACTGAGCTACTTCTACCGACCGGGGATGGAACTCGTCACGGGTTCGGTGCTGCTCGCGACGTTCGTCCTCGGTGGGCTGTGGGTGTTCTCGGGTCCGCCGATGTTCTTCTCGGGAGAGCTCACCACCGGGGACTTCGTCGTGTTCATGCTGTTGACCCAGCGGCTGACCGACCCGTTGGCGCAGTCGGCGAGCATCGTCGACTGGTACCAGAACGCGAAGGCCTCCGGCAAGCGCATCTGTGGCCTGATGGACGTGCCCGTCCGGATCGAGGACGCCCCCAACGCGATCGCCCTCGACGAGGTCGAGGGACGCGTCGAGTACGACGACGTGACCTTCGCCTACGACGGCGGCGAAGGCGGTGGGACCAGTACTGAACGGTCGGTGCTCGACGGCGTCGATATCGCGGTCGCCCCCGGCGAGACGGTCGCTATCGTCGGGCCGACGGGCGCGGGGAAGTCGACCATCGCCAAACTGCTCTTGCGGCTGTACGACGTGAGCGAGGGCGCGGTGCGGGTCGACGGTCACGACGTCCGAGACGTACGGCTCGCGGATCTGCGCTCTGCGATCGGCTACGTGAGCCAGGAGACGTTCCTGTTCGACGGGACGGTCTCGGAGAACATCCGGTATGGTCGGTTCGACGCCGGCCGGGAGGACGTGATCGCCGCCGCGGAGGCGGCGGAAGCACACGGGTTCATCGAGGGGCTCTCGGACGGCTACGACACCCGTGTCGGCGAACGGGGAGTGAAACTCTCCGGTGGCCAGCGCCAGCGGATCGCCATCGCCCGCACGGTGTTACAGGACCCCGAGATTCTCCTGTTGGACGAGGCGACCTCCGCCGTCGATACCGAGACCGAGTACCTGATCCAGCGCTCACTGGACCGGCTGACGGCCGACCGGACCACGCTGGTGATCGCCCACCGCCTGTCGACGGTCAAGGACGCCGACCGGATCGTCGTGTTGGACGAGGGCCGGGTCGTCGATCGCGGGAGCCACGAGGAGTTGCTGGCGGCCGACGGCCTGTACGCGAACCTCTGGGGGGTGCAGGCCGGCGAGATCGAGTCGCTGCCCGAGGAGTTCCTCGCTCGAGCTACCGAGCGGCCAGCGGACCGTCGGACCTGATTTTGGCCTGCCTAAAAATCGGAACGACTATACCGGATTAGGCGAGCCTAAAACCATGTCGAGAGACGACACGGCGCACGACGCGCCGACGCGTAGGGAGTACGTGAAGTACGGCGGGGCGGTCGTCGGTGGCGGACTGTTCGCCGGGTGTACGAGCCAGGCTGATTCCGGGGCGACGCCGACAGAGACGAGCACGGACGACTCCACCGCGACGAACACGGCGGCGGCGACGGCAACGCCGGAAGATGAGCGCTACTCGGTGACGATGGCACCGATGGGCAACGTCGAGTTCGATACCGTTCCCGAACGCGTCGTCATCTACGATTCGCAGTGGGCGGACCATCTGGTCGCGCTCGGGCAGCAGGACCGCATCGTCTCGCTGGGGTGGCCGGACAGCTACTACACGGGATACTACGACGAACTCCCGGGTGTCTCGTTCGACACCAGCGGCCTCCCGGGGATGTGGGACGGCGGACTCGACAAGGAGCAGTTCTACGAACTGGACGGCGACGTTCACCACATCGACCCGTGTCGGTTCACCTCGTTCGACTCCGGGATGGACCGAGCTGATTTCGAAGAGCTGGAGGAGAACGTCGGTCCGTTCTTCGCCAATCGGTTCAGTCGGGCACACGGCGAGCCACCGGAGTGGTGTCGCGAGTCGTACGAGTACTACACGCTGTGGGAGCTCCTCGATAAGTTCGCGCAGGTCTACCAGGTGCAGAGCCGGAGTCAGGCGCTCACACGGGTGCGCGACGAGATGCTCGACTCGGTTTACACCGAACTCCCGTCGGAGGAGGAACGTCCCGAGGTCGGTCTGGTCGTCTACAACCCCGACGAGGAGTCGTTCTCGCCGTACAAACTGAACGCTCCTGGCTTCGGAAAGGCGCACACGCGACCAGTGAGAGCGCGGGACGCGTTCGCGGACAGTGACAAGACGTACGCCGAGAACTACGAGGCCACGTACGACCTCGAAGGGATGCTGGAGGTCGACCCCGACGTGCTCCTCCACAACTTCGACTGGACGAACCCCCAAGAACGGACGGAGGCGTTCTTCGCGCTCGACGACCATCCGGTCGGGAGCGAACTGACCGCGGTCGAGAACGGCCGACTCTACGCGACCGGGTCGGCGCTGCAGGGGCCGATCATGAACCTCTTCCAGCTCGAACTCTCGGCGAAACAGATCTACCCCGAGTTGTTCGGCCAGCCGCCGGAACCGGGAGAGTCGGTGCCCGAGGACGGACAGCTGTTCGACCGCCAGCGGGTTGCGGACATCATCAACGGAGCCATCTGACAATGAGTGACGACGAGATCAACGTGACCGAGGCACCGACGCGTCGTGACTACGTGAAGTCCGGCGGGGCAGTCATCGGCGGGGGACTGCTTGCTGGATGTACAGACAGCAGCGACTCCACATCGGGCCCCACGGCGACCGCCACCGAAACCGAGACGGTGACGGCCACCGAGACTGAGACTGCCACTGAGACGGACTCCCCGTACGGTGTCGAGGTAAAGCCCTACGGGACGGTCACCTTTGAGGAGGTCCCAGAGACGTACGTGACGATGGGGGCAGGTCCCTGGACGGACATTTGCTTAGCCTTCGGGGACGAGCCCAACGCGATGGGGAAGGAGGCGATTCCGAACGTCTGGTATCCGTTCAAGTACTACGACGCACTGCCCGACGTATCGTTCGATGTTGACGCCATTTCCGACTTCGGCGACGTGACAAAGCTCGACGCCGAGATGTTTTACGAAACCGACGCGGACGTTCACATCCTCGACAAGGCACTCCTCGCCTTTTACGCGAAGTGGGACACAGACGACTTCGAGCAGGTCGAGGAAAACGTCGGACCGTTTGCAGGGTCGTACTTACGGGGCGAGTGGAGCGGGGAAGCCCTCGGGGTCGAGTTCTCGTTCCCCTACTACACGCTCCAAGAGGCGGTGACGTTGGTCGGAAAGATCTTCCAGCAACAAGAACGAGCGTCGGCCTGGAACAAACAGTTGGATTCGTTCGCCAGCGGAATCGCCGAAAGAGCACCTGACGGATCGCCAGACGTCGGCCTCATCGCGGCCGTTCGATCAGATGCGAAGGATGGTTCATTCTCTATCACCACACCGACGGGCCCTGGGGTCTCGACTTACCCGTACAGGCTCCTCGGCGTCTCGGATGGGTTCGCGGAACTCATCAACGAGGATACGTATAAGACTGATTACGAGGGACTGTTGGAGCAGGATCCCGAGTACCTCTGTGTCCATTCGGGGCTAACCTGGTTATCCGCCGAGGAGATGGAATCGAAGTTTATCGAGCCGATGCAAGACCATCCGATTGGCAGCGAACTGACCGCAGTCCGGAACGACAACATCATTCGCGGCTCTGGCGCCTTCCTCGGGCCGATCATCGCTCAATATGAGACTGAAGCCATCGCGAAACAGCTCTATCCCGAGGAGTTCGGCGAGTGGTACGGCCTCGGCGAGACGCCAGAAGACGAACGACTGTTCGACCGCCAGCGGGTCGCGGACATCATCAACGGAGACAGCTAACGATGAGCGACAATAACGCCACCAACACGACCGAAGCACCGACACGCAGAGACTACATGAAGTACGGCGGCGCAGTCGTCGGCGGTGGGCTGCTCGCGGGGTGTGCGGGGCAGTCCGATAGCGGGTCGACGCCTGACTCAACGGAGACGGAGACTGCAACCGCAACCGCTACCGAGGCGAGCGGCACAACGGAGACCGACACGTCTTGGACGGCGACGATGCCGCCGGTCGGTGATCTCGAGTTCGACACCGTCCCCGAGAGTCTGTTCGACTCCGAAGGGTTCGTCGCGGACGTGGTGACAGCGCTCGGCCACGGCGACGTCGTCGATGCGTTCTCCTACGAGAAGTGGCCGACGCTGTTCTACGAGGAACTTCCCGGCGTTGACCCGAAGACCGATTTCGACACTTCGCTAATGGCAGATGGTGCGGCGGACAAAGAGGTGTTCTACGAGATCGACCCCGACCTCATCACCATCGATCCGAACTTGATGATGCGGTGGGAACTCGACGCCGCGGACATCACAGAAATCGAAGAGAACGTCGGCCCGATCTTCGGCCAGCGAGCGCGTGGCCCCCGGCCCGATAACTTCTACAAGTACGGCGACGGCGAGCCGTATCCATATCTCGACCTCTACGAACAGACCGAAATCTACGGACAGGTGTTTCAGGAACAGGACCGCGCGTCTGCCATGGTCGAGGCCAACCGGGAACTGATCGACGAGGTCACCGGTCGAATCCCGCCGGAATCCGAGCGGCCGACGGTAATGGTCGGCGGGATTTTCGGCGGCGACGTCTACGCGAACGTCATCTACTTCGAGAAGACGACCCCCGAGGTCGTCCGTGACGGCGAGGTGCGCACGTACAGCAAGAAGCAGTACCGCGAACTCGGCGTCGTGAACGCCTTCGCGGACGCTGAGTACGGGTCTCCGTTCTGGACGACGACCGACGGGGAGGGGCTACTGGAGGCGGATCCAGATATCATCTTCCTCGACAACGGCGTTGCCGATATGGAATTTGTCGAAGAACAGCGCCAGAAGCTCCGGGAGGACCCGGTCATGAGTGAGGTGGCTGCGGTCCAGAACGACCGCCTCTACCCCGGTGGAACTGCGGTCCAAGGGCCTATTGTCAACATGTTCCAGACCGAAATGGTCGCGAAACAGCTCTATCCCGACGAGTTCGGCGAGTGGCACGGTCTGGGTAAGACCCCAGAGGACGAACAGCTGTTCGACCGCCAGCGGGTCGCGGACATCGTCAACGGAGATCTCTAACGATGAGTGACGACACCGGCACGACCGAGGCACCGACGAGGCGTGACTATGTGAAATACGGCGGCGCAGTCCTCACCGGTGGTGTCTTCGCCGGGTGTGCGGGGCAGTCGGCAGACGGGTCGACACAGACGGCGCAGGCGGGCACTGCGACGGCGCGAGCTGACACCGAAACCGCGACGAAGACGGACGACCCGACCGACACTGCCCTATCAGAGTCGTGGACTGTCGAGATGAAACCACGAACCGAGGTCACCTTCGAGTCGGTTCCGGAGTCGGTCGTCGTCTACCGTGCGGACTACGCCGACATGCTCATCGCACTGGGTCACGGCGACGCCCTCACCGGGATGCAGGACGCCCAGAGTCTGCCGATGGACATGCTCGACCAGCTTCCCGGTGTCTCGGTCAACCCAGACAGAATCACGCCACTCAGTCAGGACGGCGAGTACGACAAGGAGGTGTTCTACGACATCGACGCAGACCTCCACCTCATCGACCCGAACAATGCGAAGAACTACTTCGAATTCGACGAGGCGGATATCACCGAGTTGGAGACGAACGTCGCGCCGTGGCTCGGGAGTTTCATCCGGCGACCGCAGGAGTCGATCGGTCCGAACTACCCCTACTACACGTTGTACGAAGCGTTCGAGAAGGTCGCGGCCGCGTTCAGAGCGCGCGAGCGGTACGACGCGCTCGCGACGGTCCACGACGACCTGCTGTCGACGATCACGGAACAACTACCACCGGCCGAAGAGCGCCCCACAGTCGGACTCGCGTTCCTCGTGCCCGGTGAGCAGTTCGTCGGGAGCGGCGTGTTCTATCTCACCGACCCGACGCAACCGGGGATGGCGAAGAAACAGTACCGTGACCTCGGCGTCGAGAACGTCTGGACCGAAGCTGGGGTGAGCATGGACGGACAGGTCAACTACGAGGCACTGCTTCAGGCGGACCCTGACGTGCTCGTTTCACACAACGCGTTCGGATTCACCGACTCCATCGAGGACTTTCAGACCTCTGTCGTCGACGTGATGCGCGCGGACGAACTCGGCAGTGAGTTGACCGCGGTCCAGAACGACCGCGTCTACCGCGGCGGCAAGAACGTACAGGGTCCCGTCATCAACCTCTTCCAGACGGAAATAGCGGCTAAACAACTCTACCCGGGGACGTTTGGCGAGTGGAAGGGTCTCGGCGCGACTCCTGAGGAAGAGCAGCTGTTCGACCGTCAGCGCGTTGCGGACATCGTCAACGGAGACTTCTAACGATGAACGACGACACCAGCACGACGGAGGTACCGACGCGGCGAGAGTACGTGAAATACGGCGGGGCGGTCATCGGCGGCGGACTGCTCGCCGGCTGCTCGGGTCAGGCCGAGTCCGGAGCGACGTCGGAGTCGACGAGCACCGCGGCAGCGACCAGCGCCGACACCGAGACCGAGATGTCGACAGAGGACGGAAGCTACACGGTCGAGATGTTCCCCGTTGGCGAGGTTACGTTCGAGGCCGTCCCCGAGTCGGTGACGACGTACAACATGGGCTGGGCGGATATGGTCGTCTCGCTCGGACAGGTGGACAAACTCCAGACGAACAGGTACTCCGCGCCGACGTTGTTCTACGACCCGTTCGACATCGAGTACGACAGCGACTGGCCGCCGCTGTGGCAGGACGGCGGGATGCCCAAGGAGGTGTTCTACGAACACGACCCGGACGCGTTCCTCATCGACCCGAACATGATCATAGGATGGGACGACAACTGGGACGAGTCCGACATCGAAGAGATCGAAACGAACGTCGCCCCGTTCTTCGGCTGTCACAACCGTCGGATGAGCAGTAAGTGGCAGACCGAGATGGGCTATCCCGACAAGGCCCCGTCGATGCTAGAGGCGTTCGAGAAGGTCGGAACGGTCCTCGACGAGCGAGCCCGGGTCGACGCGTGGCTCGATCTCCACGACGACCTCCAGTCCGAACTGCAGTCGAAGCTGCCGTCCGGCGACGAAGCGCCCTCGATCGCGCTCATCAACAGCGGCTCGGAGCCGGCCAAGGGCACGTTCTACGTCCTCGATCTGGCGGACAAGGGCTACGAGAAGAAGCCCTACCGCGACCTCGGTGTCGTGGACCAGAACGCCTTCGCAGGCGTCGAAACCGGAAAATGGGGCGAGACGGACTACGAGACGATGCTGGAGGTCGACCCCGACGTCATCATCGTCCACTGGGGGATCACGTTCGGATCGATCACGTTCGACGGCGACGGCGCCTTCGACAGCGAAGAGTTCCGCGACTACGTTGAGCCGATGACGGACGACCCGGTCGGGAGCCAACTAACAGCGGTCCAGGAGGACCGGGTCCTTCCGGGTCCGACGGCCGAACAGGGTCCGTTCATCAACGCCTTCCAGACGGAACTGACCGCCCGACTCCTCTTCCCCGAACAGTTCGGCGAACTCGACTTCGACGCGCCGCTGGATGTTCCCAAGGAAGAGCAGTTGTTCGACCGCCAGCGCGCCCGCGAGATCATCAACGGAGACTTCTAACAATGAGCGGCGACGAGTCTAATACTAACGAAGCACCGACGCGAAGAGAGTGCGTGAAGTACGGCGGGGCAGTCATCAGCGGTGGACTCCTCGCCGGGTGTGCGGAGCAGTCCGACCCTGAGCCGACGCCAACCGAGACAGCTGGTGACGAGACCGCGACGAACACGTCGACACCCAAGGACGAGAGCTACTCGGTGACGATGGAGCCGATGGGAACCGTCGAGTTCGAGTCGGTTCCCGAGCGGTGGCTCCCATACTCCGAGGGATACGCCGACATGGGCGTCGCACTCGGACAGGCCGACGGGATGGTCGGTATCGGACAGGCGTCCGAGTACCACACCTCCATGTACGGAGAGTTGTCGGGAGTCAGTGTCGATACGGACCAGTTGGCTGATCTCGTATCCAACGGGATGTCGAAGGAGTTGTTCTACGAACTGGATAGCGACGTCCACCTCATCGATACGCAGATGCTGATACACTGGTTCGACTGGGACCAGCAAGACATCGACGAGATTCGCGACGACGTTGCTCCGTTTATCGGAAACCTCGGCTTCCGACGGTCCGACGACTGGCACGATTACCGGTACTACACGATGTACGAGACCTTCGAGATCGTCGCCGAGGTCTTTCAGGAACAAGCGCGATACGAGGCGTTCGAACAGTTCCACGACGAGTACCTCGCGAAGGTGCAGACGAGGCTACCCTCAGCCGACGAACGCCCGAACGTCTTGCTCACGTTCGAGTCCAACGACGAACCCGAGGCGTTCTCGCCGTACCGCCTCACCGACAAGGGAACGAACAAGAAACAGTGGCGAGACCTCGGGGTCGGCGACGCGCTCGCGGGGACGGATATCGAGAACCTCAGCACCACCGAACGGACGAAACTCGACTACGAGGGGCTGCTCGACGTTGATCCCGACGTGCTCCTGATCCGCGGTCTCGAGAGTAAATCACCGACGGAGTTCCGCGGGACGGTCCTCGCGTACATGCAGGACCACCCTGTCGGAGGCGAACTGACCGCCGTGCAGAACGAACGGGTCTACCGCGGCGGGCCGCTGAAGCA
>JBEPYA010000074.1:0-15494 GCA_041641615.1 Salinigranum sp.
ACGGCGACGGCGAACTCGTCGAAGAGGTTCGCGTCGAGAACGCGAACCTCGACGACCTCGCTCGACGCTACGCTGGTTCCCGTGCGGTGATCGAGGCGACCAGCAATTACTACCACGTCTACGATACGCTCGCGGAGTACTTGGACGTGACCGTCGCGCATCCTGGCAAACTGACGCTCATCGCTCAGTCGGACAAGAAGACTGACCGCGTCGACGCCAAAGAACTCGCGCGGTTGCTTCGGCTCAACTCCGTTCCCGAGAGTTACGTTCCCACCGACGAGGTCAGGGAAGCCCGCGCACTCGTGCGCGGGCGACAGACGCTGGTCGAAGATCGAACCAAGTTCGCCAACAAGATCCACGGCTTGCTCGCCGACAACGGCATCATCCGGGAAGTGAAGCCACTGAGTGTGAAGGGACGAGAGTTCCTCCGGGAACTCTCGCTCCCGTCGCCGTGGGATGCGTTACTGGATTCGTATCTCGATGTAGTCGACACACTCACCGAGAAGATCACACAGCTCGAAACCGCGATCGAAGAGCGCGCTGGGTCTCTGAGCGAGACCCAGCTGCTGATGACCATCCCCGGTGTCAGCTACTTCTCGGCGTTGCTGATCTACGCGGAGCTTGGTGAAGTCGACCGGTTCGACGGCCACAAGGAGGTCGTCAGTTACATGGGACTGAACCCGACGATCCGCGAGTCCGGCGACTCGCGGATCGAGGGTGGTATCTCGAAGCGTGGATCCGGACGGGTACGGTGGATCTTGGTTCAGAGTGCGTACACGGCAGTGTACAACAGCGAAGACGAGTATCTGAGTCGGTTCTTCCACCGGCTGAACAGTCGAATGAACTCGAAGAAAGCGATCGTCGCAACAGCACGGAAACTGCTCGTTTCGATGTACTACATGCTCGATCGAGAGGAGGTGTACGATCCGCCAGGTGTGAAGAGCTGAGGCCCGCCGTTCGGCGGGCCACAGCGGCCGGGCGAAGCCAGCGTGAGCGACAGCTCTCGCAGGTCTCGTTCCCCCCGCCTGCCGGGAGTTCAGCAGGCTATTGCTTCACTGTTGGTCGGTTTTTCACGTGTGTTGTCCGAACAGTAGTGAGACCGCCCAAACAGCTTTCTCGTTGGCGGTGGTTTCTTCGGTCAGCAGAATTTCCATAGGTGCATACAGAGCGCGTATGCAGCGTCGCCTCGACCGGAGAAGAAGCCTGTTCTATCTGACGTCGGAACTCGAGGCTCATGAGAGGAGATACACCGCCACGGCACCGAAGACGAGACCGATCACCGCGAGCACGGCGACGCCGGGAACCACACTGTTGAGTACGCCCCCGAAACGCGTAACGTCGATGGCGGTCATCACGTCACGCCCGAGCATCAGCGACCGAGCGGCATCGACGCCGTAGGTGATCGGGTTGAATCTGGCGAACGTCTGTATCCAGCCCCGGCAGCGTTTCGAGCGGCAGGAACGCACTGGAGAGGAACAACAACGGGAACTGGAAGAGATTGGCACCGTCAATAGCCGATCGACTCTCGTACCTTCCGAGGCTCGGATCGGACATCGAAGCCGCTGACCCGAACTCTGCCACCGGTCGGCGAGAGCAGCGTCGCCAAGATTTTGATCGTTGTCTTCTTTCTCGCCCCGTTAGGGCTAAAAAATCAAAGAATTTTCCCTCCGAAACGACCGTATCGACACCGCACACCGCCTCCGTCCCGTCAGCGTAGGTCAACTAGAGGCCGTCCGCGTCGATCGCCCACTCGCCTTCGCCACCGGTTACCCGTCCGACGTCGGAACGGACGCTGTCGTGACCCGGCGTGTACCCCTGCTCCGAGCGTGGTGTGTCCATACTTCGTGACAGGGACCAGGAGGGGAAAACCCCCGACTTCGATCGGGAGTTGCAACGACAGACTTCGAAGCCGGCAAAGCACCGGATCAGAGGTTGTACTCGATGGCCCAGTGGTGGAGGTGCGCGAACACGGGGAACAGCGACTCGGCCTTTTCCGTCGGCGTGTACTCGACCCGGGGTGGGACTTCGTTGAACGACTCCCGCTCTAACAGTTCAGCGCCAGTCAGGTCGCTCAGCCGTGCCGATAGCGTGTTCGGTGGCACCTCAAGCTGCGTCTCCAGATCGCTGAATCGGAGTGATCCCTCCGCGAACGCGAACGCACTCAACACAGCCATCGCGTGGGCTTTCCCGAGCAAGTCGAGCAACTCCGCAACTGTCCGCTCGATGTGCTCGCGCTCCTCGGGGGTGAACGACGCACGGTACTTAACTGCCTGTTCACGAGAGAGGCCAGCACTTGGTTCAGGAACATCCGGTGGGTCATCCATAACGCTACCCTGATTAGGCTCCCCTAACTTGTAAATCTGTATCTTTGGGTAACAGGTACTGAAAACCGATTACTTCCAGCATTCGAAGCTACATATACTTTAGCGCTGACAACGATTAGGAGGTATGCGAATCACAGTATTCGGCGCAACGGGGCGAACCGGTAGACCACTCGTGCGACAGGCGCTCGACCGGGGGCACGACGTTGTCGCGTTCGCTCGGTCACCGGAGAAACTCGACGTCGCGGACGATGGGCTAACCATCGTCAAGGGTGACGCATACAGTGGCGACGGGGTCACCGAAGCAGTTGTGGGGAGTGACGTCGTGGTGTCGGTGCTGGGACAGACGAGCGACGGTCCGGACGACCTGCTTGCCGTCGCCGGTGACCACATCCTCGACGCGATGGCAGAGACGGGCGTCGACCGACTCGTCACGCTCGTGGGTGCTGGTGTCAGAGAAGAGGGTGAGTCCGTCTCGTTCTCGGGGAAGGTGATGGGGACAGTGTTGAAGTTCGTCGCGAGGGAGGTGCTGGCCGACGCCGAGACGCACGTCGAGCGCGTCCAGTCATCCGACACGAGATGGACAGTCGTGCGAGCGCCGCGGCTGACCAACGGGGCGGGAACGGGCGAATACCGCGCGGGCGACATCGAACTGGGATTCGACTCTATCTCACGGGCCGACACAGCGCGGTTCATTCTGGACGTCGTCGAAGATGACCAGTTCGTCCACGAGCTTCCGAAGGTGGGGTCGGCATGACCGCGACTGGAACCGCCACCGGCGTCGGCTGGCGGAGCCGGTTCAGCTACCGTGTCGGCGCCGCACTCGTGCTCTCAGTCCTACTCAACGTCGTCTTGGTGGGTATCGCCACCGCGGCCGGCGTCGCTCCGGGATTCCGCCCGATCGCGGTCGTCCCGGTCGCGTTCCTCTCTGCGGTCGGCGTCGTGGGCGCGGCAGGAACCTATCTCGTACTCGACCGGTTCAGCGACGACCCCAGCCGGCCGTTCCGGATGGTCGCCGTTGGCGTGTTGGTCCTCTCGTTCGTCCCCGACGTCCTCCTGCTGTCGGCGGATCCCGCCGCCACCGTTCCCGGGGTCGTCGTGCTGATGATCATGCACGTGGTCGTCGCAGCCGCGTGCCTCTCCCTGCTCCCCGACGGACGGTGACGGCGTCGTGAGCCAGACCCACCTCGTCACGGCAGCCACGGGAACTGTCGGCCAACACGTCGTGCAGGCGCTCGCCGACAGGGAAGCGGGAGTCAGAATTGGGAGCCGCGACCCGGACAGCGCCCGTGAACGGTTCGTCGACGAGGGTGTGGACCGCGGTGAGTACGTGGCGTTCGACTTCACGCGGCCGGAAACGTGGGGCCGCAGCCTCGACGACGTCGACGGTGTTTTTCTCGTTCGCCCACCCGGAGTCGATGCGTCGACGGTCGGTGCGTTCGCCGAGGCCGCAGCGCGTGATGGTATCTCCCATCTCGTCTATCTCTCGGCACTGGGTGCAGAGAAGAACGTCCTCGTTCCCCATCACCGAATCGAGAACCGAGTCAGGGCCACCGACGCGACACAGACGCTGCTCCGAGCCTCGTTCTTCATGCAGAACCTCCTCGACGTTCACGGTCCAGACATCGTCGAACACGACGAGGTTTTTGTGCCCGCTGGCGACGGAAAGACGAGCTTCGTCGACGCCCGTGATATCGGTGAAGTCGCCGCGATCGCACTGACCGAATCCGGGCACGAGAACCGGGCCTACGATCTCACCGGACCCGAGGCGCTCCACTACGAGGAGGTCGCTACGATCTTCAGCAGCGTTCTCGAGAGACCGATCAGGTATCCGAAGCCGTCCATGGTGCGGTTCGGACGGCGGATGCGCCAGCGAGGACAGTCACTCGGATTCATCGCCCTCATGTGTGGCATCTACACCACGGCACGCCTCGGGTTGGCTTCCCGCGTCACCGCGGACACGAGACGCGTTCTCGGCCGAGAACCGCGTCGGATGGAGACATTCGTCGAGGACTATGCGAGTGAATTTCGAGGCGATCCGGGACGGACTACAACCGCCGAGCACTGAACGAGTGGGTCGGACCGAATGCGGCCGACTCCAGAAGCGATCGTACGACGGGCGTCTCCATGTACTCCTCCATATGGTCGTGCGTGAGGTTCATCGTATAGCCGTCGTACGCTTCTCAGGACCATCGATTCATCTGCTCTGTCCGATAGGCGGTGTTTTTCACCGTATCGCGGCTGTACCCTTCTGCGTTGTCAGGATTTTTCCCCAAGTAGAGTAGCCACCTGATGAATTCTTCCCGATGACTCCGGTAGTCCACCAGTTCTATTTCACCAAGTAGACCGCGGCTCTTGCTGGTGGTTGTCGGGAACTCCTCCATGTCGAAATCCATCAGGCCCCCCGATTCGTATTTTTTGACTGATAGTTTGGCGAATCTCGGTGCAGCGGAGGGGTAGGACTTCCTCTTAGTCGTCTCGATCGTAGGCATGGTTGCTCTGTGTTCCATGCCACGGCTGAAAATCGCAGGACGGCGCGACAGAGCCATGCTCCGTCAGGGATTCGAACCCTGGTCCTTGCCGTGAGAGGGCAAGATGATTGGCCGGACTACACCAACGGAGCGCGTGATTTCCGATAACGCTGAGATACGTAAAACAGTTCCGTTTCAAGCCTGCTGTGTGCCGGTTTGACGCACAGTCGACGCCGAGGAATCGGGACTCACGTTCAAGTAACTCGCTACTCCACACAGCCTATGCACGACCTCTCGACACGGTCGGTACTCATCACGGGTGCGAGCGCGGGAATCGGTGAAGCGGCGGCGCACGCCTTCGCGCGCGAGGGTGCGTCGGTCGCGCTCGCGGCCCGCCGCGAGGAGCGGCTCGACGCCATCGCCGACGACCTCACCGCCGAGTACGATGTCCAGACGGCGACGCTGCCGACGGACATCCGCGAGGAGGAAGAGGTCCGACGGATGGTCGACGAGAGCGCGGACGCCTTCGACGGGCTGGACGTCGTGGTGAACAACGCGGGACTGGGGAGAGGCTCGGACGTCGAGTCGCTCACGACCGAGGAGTACCGTCAGATGATGGCGACCAACACCGACGGCTCCTTCTTCACGACCCGGGCGGCCATCCCGCACCTCAAGGAGTCGAAGGGGAACCTGCTCTTCGTCGGGAGCTTCGCGGGGCAGTACCCCCGACCGTTCAACCCCGTCTACGCGGCGACGAAGTGGTGGCTCCGCGGGTTCGCCCACAGCGTCGCCGCCGAGCTGGGCGAGAGCGGCGTCGCCGTCACCGTCGTCAACCCGAGCGAGGTCCGCACGGAGTTCGGGAGCGAGGACGGCGAACCCTTCGAGGAACGCTTCGAGGCCGGGGAGGTGACCGAACCGGAGGAGATTGCCGACGCCCTCGTCTTCGCGGCCCGGCAGGACCGCTCGACGGTGCAGGAGCTGGACCTCTACCGGCGCGACAAGTTCAGCGGGTTCTGACCTCAGCGGCGCTCGTCCGACCGGTCCGGACCGGGATGACAGTAGCGGTGACCGACCCCGAGCGCGACGACGTTCACCGCTATCAGCGCGATGAACGCGGCGGTCTCACCCGAGTCGAGTCCGCCGAGGAGGAGCGCCAGCGCGAGGAAAGGGGTGATGACGGCGAGCCAGAACGCGATGGCGACGACCCCCCGAGCGAGGCGGCCACTCGCCCGGGCGGTGTCCCTCCGTCCGGCGTCCACACGTGGAGGGCGATCGCGCGGCTCGACGGAGCCGGTGAGCGATCCGACAGCCGTTCGAGCGCTCGGTTGAACACGCCTGTACGGACGGACGAGGCCCACAAAACTCGCACCCGGTTCGACGTGCGGGTCGCTCAACGGCTCGGTGGCCGAGCGGAAGACGCAGAAGCGACGGAGCCGGGTCAGTTCCCGCTCGACACGCACGCAGGGTAAGTGTCACCGACCGAGACCGGGTCACCGACGGACACCTCCTGCCCGCCGACGTCGGTCGCGCGGGTGTTGACCATCAGCCGGAACGAGTGGTCGAACCAGTCGCCGCCGCTCCAGGGGGGCATGGTCGCCTCACGGCGCTCGATAAACCGTTCGCGGAACCCCTCGGTCTCCTCGCCGGTGTCGGGGTCGCGGCTCGGAACGACACAGCGCTGGCAGGGGTTCACTCCCACCAACTCGACGTCGCCGATGGAGAAGGAGACGACACTGTCGCGGTCGGCGAAGAGGCGGTCCTCCCAGAACGGGGGGACGCCCCCGAGTTCGAGGTTCGCGCGAAGGCGGCGACGCATTCCCTCCTCGTCGATGTCTTCGAACCACGACGCCACCTCGTGGATGGTCGCCGTCGAGATCAGCGTCGGTCCCGACGCCTCGGTGTCGTCGGGAAACCCGTCCGTCGCGTCGTGATGGAGCGAGACAGGATAGCCGAAGTACGCCGAGAGCCACTCAGTGAGCGCCTCGGCGTCGCGGGGACGGTGCTCGTTGTCGAAGGAGAGGTCGAACGTCGCTGCTGCGCGGTCGGGTGCCGAGAGGTCGAGCCGCCGCGTCTCGACGTCGAACGAACTGCAGAGCCGGTGGACCGCCCGTTCGCGCTTCCCGTTCACGTACCCCCCGTCCTCGTCGACGAGGGCGTAGGTCCGGTCGTGTTCGAGCGCACCGCCCGGGGTGAACGTCACCCGGTCGCAGTCGACACCGTCGAGCGACTTCACCGGATAGACGGTGATGCGGGCGAGGTGCGGGTCAGGCTCGGGGTCGGTGTCGGTCACGCGAGTTACTCGTCTTCGGGTTCGTCGGTGTCGGCGGGCTCGACCTCCGCGAGAACCTCGTCGAGTTCCGCGGTCGCGAGGTGCCGGTAGCCGTCGGCTGTGACGACGGCGACGCTCGCCTCCTCGCCGGTCAGCGAGTCGACGCCTGCCAACAGCGCTTCGAGCGCGAGCGTCACCGCGTCGTCGGTCGAGAGTTCGGCGGACCAGTGTTCCTCCAGGTAGTCCTGGATATCTCCCCTGGAGCCCCCGATGGCGACCGCCTTCCACTCCTGAGGCGTGCCGGAGGGGTCCGTCGCGAACAGTCCGGGCTCGTCGCCGTCCATCCCGCCGATGAGGAGCGAGGCGCCGTACGGACGGGTGCCGCCGAACTGCGTGCTCTCTTGGATGTCGTCGGTGAGCGTTTTCGTGAGCGTTTCGAGGCCGATTGGCTCGCCGTAGCGCAGGCGGTTCACCTGACACTCCTGGCGAGCGTCGTCGACGAGCTGCCGGGCGTCGGCGACGTGACCGGCGCTGGCCGCGCCGATGTGGTCGTCGAGTTTGTGGAGCTTCTCGACGCTCTCGGTCTCCATGAGCGACGAACTCGTCCGCGTCTGGGCGGCGAGGACGACACCGTCCCTCGCGCGGATACCGACGGCGGGCGCGCCGCGCTTGACGGCTTCCCGCGCGTACTCGACCTGGTAGATGCGGCCGTCGGGCGAGAACAGCGACGTCCCCCGGTCGTACGCCTGTTGGTCGTTCCGTTTCATTACCACCCTCTCGTCGCTACGGACGGATAAAGGCTCCCGAGGCGGCCGCGGTTCCCGTCTCCGACGGCGTTTAATGGCTCCGTCGCGGCAGGACGTGTCGTCGGCTCACGCCCGGTCGCGGTCGCGAGTCACTCGTCGACGACGACCACGTCGGCGTCGGGTGCGTTCGCCTTGACGCTCCGGAGCCCCTGACGGGCCTTCTGCCGTGAGGCGTAGCCCTCGCCCGAGTCGGCGATGACGTTCCCGTTGTCGTGGACGAGCCGCCAGCGGTGTTCGCCCGCGCGGTCGACGTAGAGCTCGAACGTTGCCTCGCTCATATCTCTCGGTCACGACCCGTCCACAAAAACGACCCGACAGTCCCACCGCCACCCGAGTTTCTTGTATTCGGATCTTGGCCCGAGTTGCTTTCACGATACGTTCTATTATTGGTCCTCAGATACCGAATACAGATAAACTAATGCCCGCTCAGCACCCAAGTGACAGTATGAGCACCCGCGAGGAGCAACACTTCAAAGAGACGGACGCCCAGGCACGCTTCGAGTTCAAGAAGGAACAGCGTGCCGCGTTCGTCGCCGAGAAGGGGCTCACCGAGGAGACCGTGAGGGTGATCTCGGCGGACAAAGGTGAACCCGAGTGGATGCTGCAGCGCCGACTCCGCGCGCTGAAACAGTACCACGCCATGCCGATGCCGTCGGGGTGGGCGAACCAGCCCGACCTCTCGGAGGTCGACGTCGACGCCATCGTCCCGTACATCCGGCCGGACGTGGAGGTCCGCGGCGGCGTCCGCGACTGGGACGACCTCCCCGAGGACATCCGCGACACGTTCGACAAACTCGGCATTCCGGAGGCCGAGCGCAACGCGCTCTCGGGCGTCGGGGCCCAGTACGAGTCCGAGATCGTCTACCAGAACATGCGCGAGGAGTGGGAGTCCCAGGGCGTGATCTTCATGGACATGGACAAGGCCGTCCAAGAACACCCCGACCTCGTCGAGCAGTACTTCATGACGAAGTGTGTGCCCCCGAGCGACAACAAGTTCGCCGCGCTGCACGGCGCCATCTGGTCGGGCGGCTCGTTCGTCTACGTCCCCGAAGGGGTGACGCTCGACATGCCCATCCAGGCCTACTTCCGGATGAACTCGGAGGGGATGGGTCAGTTCGAGCACACGCTCATCGTCGCCGAGAAGGGAAGCGAGGTCCACTACATCGAGGGGTGCAGCGCGCCGAAGTACTCGGTCTTCAACCTCCACTCCGGCTGTGTCGAGGTCTTTGTCAAAGAGGACGCCCACGTGCAGTACTCGACGGTGCAGAACTGGTCGAAGAACACGTACAACCTCAACACCAAGCGTGCCATCGTCGACAGAGGAGGCCGGATGGAGTGGGTGTCCGGGTCGATGGGGTCGAAGGTCACGATGCTGTACCCCGCGACCGTCCTCAACGGTCGCGGCGCGTCGGACAACCACATCACCATCGCCTTCGCCTCCCGTGGGCAGGACATCGACACCGGCGCGAAGGTGTACCACAACGCCCCCGAGACCAAATCCACGATCGTCTCGAAGTCCATCGCCCGCGAGGGCGGTCGCACGAACTACAGGGGGCTCGTCCGCATCGCCGACGGCGCCTACGATTCGTCGTGCACTGTCGAGTGCGACGCGCTGATGTTCGACAACGACTCGCTGTCGGACACGATGCCCCACATCGAGATCATGGAGGACACTGTCGACGTCGCCCACGAGGCCACCGTGGGCAAAATCGGCGACGAGGACGTCTTCTACCTCCAGTCCCGGGGGCTGGGTGACGACGAGGCCAAGCAACTCATCGTCTCGGGCTTCATCGAACCCATTACCCGCGAGTTGCCCATCGAGTACGCGGTCGAACTGAACCGACTGGTCGAGCTGGAGATGGAGGGTAGTCTCGGCTGAGTTCGGCGCGGATTCGGTGACGACGTCCGTCGCTTCTCTTACAGCCAGTGGATCTCGCACCAGTCAGTAGCGATGAGAAACGCGCCGACCGCACCGAGACGGGGCGTAGTGCGTGACATTGCGGCCTCTGGAGTGCGTTCCTGTGAGAGTAACGAACGGGAAGCAGCGAGACCTTCGGTCTCGCCGAGCCCTCACGGGCGAGGTCTTCGCGAGTGAAACGAGCGAAAGCTCGAAGCGACGACGTCGCTTCGGTGGAGGACTGAGCGAACGATGTGAGTGACGGGGTCGGTTGGAGAGGGCGTGGCTGCACCGCGCCCGTGTGTCGCGTGGCTCCTGCCGGACGTTCCCGTTCCGACGACGGACGTCCACACGACGACCGAGGGGTATACCCGCTCTCCCGTCCGAAAGGTTTCTGATTCGTCCACCGACGGACCATCCCGGCCTGTTCGCGTCCCAGTTCTCCGCTATCCACCGAAGAACGCGTCGACGAGCTTCCCTTCGGCCGCGCGGAGGTGCTGGTGATAGGTCGCCGGTGCCACTCCGAGCGCGCCGGCGAGCTCCTGCGCGCTGCTACCGCGCCGCGGCCAGTGGTAGTAACCGCCCGCGTATGCTGCTCGAAGCGCGGCGAGCTGCTTCTCGGTGAGGTCCTGCTCCATGTCGACCGAAACCGGCGCGTGTCGCCCGCCGATGTACCCCGCCCGCTCCGTGGACCGTCGTTCGGTGAGTTTGCGAACGAGTCGCGTCTCCGGGTAGTCCGTGACCAGTCCGGCCACGAGGCTTCTGACGTTCGACTCCGTGGGCAGTTCGACGATGAGCGTCCCCTGTCCGTTCGCCGCCGACACCGTTCGGACGTGCGTTCCCTGGTTCTCGAGAGCCAGCGCGGGCGACCCGCCACCTACGTGTATCTCGAGTCGGACCGCGTCCTCGACCGAGATGACGCGGCAGTCGTCGACCTCGTCCAGCGCCTCGACGGTCCCGCCGATCGTTCCCTCCTCGCCCGCGTCGGCGACGTCTGAACCCTCGACGGTGAGATAACACGCGTGTCGACCGTCGGCCATCGGAACGAGCGCCGTCACGGTCACCGTCGCTCCCAGCCGTCGGCTCAGTTCGTTGAACACGTCGTCGGCGTCGTCGACGGCGAACTCCAGGGTCACCACCTCGTCGGCGTGGAGCAGCCGCCGGGCCGTGACCGCCGTTATCGCCTTCCCGACCGTCGTTCCGAGGTCGTCGAGGAGGGAACCCTCCTCGCCGACGAGGACGGGAACCTCCCCGCCGCGGTCCGCGCCGATGACCAACACCCCGTGGATCGTCCCGCCGTACGCGAGCGGGAAGCACCCGAACACGTCGGCGTCGACCGTCGAACGAATCTCGGGGACGGGCGGCGCGATGACCGAGGTGACGCGTCGCCCCGCAGTGATTAGGTCGCGCTCGAACGCGGTGACGACCGCCTCGGCAGCCGACGGTGAGAGGCCGGACGCGGTGACGACCTCGAACCGACCGCCGGCCGTCTCGCTCGCAACGAGCGCGTGCTGGTAGACGTCGGCGGCGACGAGCCGTCGGCAGACCCCCGAGAGCACCTCGTTCGGCGTGTCCGCGCCGACGATGGCTCGATTCACCTCGCGGACGAGCCGGTTGATGCGGTTCAGG
This sequence comes from Salinigranum sp., assembly GCA_041641615.1. Taxonomy (GTDB): domain Archaea; phylum Halobacteriota; class Halobacteria; order Halobacteriales; family Haloferacaceae; genus Salinigranum. Next base: position 11,394 of record JBEPYA010000074.1, read on the forward strand.
TGCGCGAGTTCGTCGCGCTGGACCTCGAGTTGGCGCTCGCGTTCGGCCCGTTCGGTGACGTCCCGGAGCACAGAGAGGTGTTCGCCGGGACGAATGTTCGCGCGGGCTGCGAAGTCGGCGACCCGCGTGTCGCCGTCCGGCCGGACGAGCTCGAACTCGCCGCGCATCGACCCGACGTCGAGGAAGCCGTCCCAGGCAGCGTCGAAGTCGAACCCCGGCGGCGCGAAATCCGCCGCGGTCTTCCCCAGGAGTTCGTCGTGCGGGAGTCCGTACAGTTCGCAGGCGGCCGGGTTGACGTCGAGGTACGTCCCGTCGTCATCGGCGAGGACGAGCGCGTCGAGCGTCCCCTCGAACAGGGCGCGGAAGCGTGCTTCACTCTCGGCAAGCGCTTGTGCCTGCGTGACGCGCTCCGTGACGTCCCGGCTGTAGATAGACAGTCCTGTCTCCGACGGGTAGACGGAAATCTCGTACCAGATGTCGGCCGGTTCGTAGTACCCCTCGTACGTCGTCGGTTCTCCCGACGCCAGCACTTCGGGGAGGAGTTCGAACGCCCTCAGTTCTTCCGCGCCGGGGACGACGTCCCAGAGACGCTCGCCGATCAGGTCTGCGGGCTCATAGCCGATGCTCCGAGCGAACTGCTCGTTGGCGTACTCGACTTCGAGGTCGGCGTTGAGGCTGAAGAACCCGTCAGTGATACGTTCGTACACCCCTTCGAGCTCTGCTCGGTATCCCTCGCGGGCGGTGACGTCACGGAGCAGGAACACGTGCTCACCCGGCCAGACGTCGCCGACACCGACGTACTCGACGAGCCGGGTTTCGTCGTCGGCACGGACGATCGTGGCCCGACCCCGATCCATCTCGCCGACGTCGAACGCCTCCTGGGTGAACTCTGTCATCAGGCGACCGACGAGGTTGGTCGCTGTCTCTCCAACGAGCTTGCACGTCGCGGGGTTCACCTCGCGGACGACGGCGTCGTCGTCGACCACGACGAGCGGGTCCGGCAGCTCTTCGACCAGCCGGCGGAACCGCCTCTCGCTCGCTTCGAGTTCCCGCTGGTCTTCGACGCGGTCGGTGACGTCGCGGAAGTACACCGACAGCCCGGTGTCGGAGGGATACACCTGCGCTTCGTACCAGCGCTCGTGCGGCTCGAAGTACGTCTCGTACGACAGCGGCTCGCCAGTCTCCAGCGCCCGTGGGAAGAGTTCGAAGGCCCGGGTCGACTCGGGGTCGGGCGTGAACGACCACAGTTCGCGCCCGAGAACCTCCTCTCTGGGCCGTCCGAACAACTCGACGGCGTGGTCGTTGACGTGGGTGACGACGAACGCCGTGTCGAGCGCGACGAACGCGTCGGTGACTCGGTCGAACACCTCGTCGAGTTCGTCCTTCAGCCGCTCGACGTCGGTCACGTCACGGCAGGCGTACACGAGCGACTCCTCCTCACCGTCGTCGTCGGAGGCTCCGTGTGCGCCCGCACCGTCGTTGTCGGTTAATCGCGTGACCGTCACGAGGAAGTGGTGTGCCACGCCGTCGGCGTCCGTGACGGTTATCGATTGGTTCTCGAGACGTCGCTCGCCGGCTTCGAGCGGATCGACGAACGCCGGGGAGAGGAGCGAGGCGACCGTCTCCGACTCGACGATGCTCGCCGGATTCGGGCCGAACACCGCCGAGACGTTCGCACAGACCCACTCTATCGTCCCGTCCCTGGACGCGACGAACACCGTGTCGGGGAGGGACTCCATCGCGAGGCGATAGAAGCGGGCCTCGGGAGCCGATCCCGAATCGGAACCGGGGGATGTCGCCATGGCCTCCCTTCGAGACGACACGATATACGTCTTCTACCGCCATACGCCGGTATCCACTGCCGCACCAGGGGGTGATGACGCGAGCCGTCCGCGGTCCGTACCGTCACGTATCGGTACCTGCCGCCGGCACGCCAGGATCCACGCCGGTATCGACACTGGCTTCGGGAGAGCAGCTCAGGCCGGCGTCGTCGGCGTTGGATTCGGTGCGGCTGTCCCGTTCGCTGTTTCGGATGCCGCAGTCGTGTCCCGAGTGGCAGTCGTGTTCCGAGTAGCCGTAGTCGCGTTGGCCGGCGCACTCGTCGTCGCGTTCTCGGTGGTCTCGTTCTCTATGGGCGCGTTCGCCGTCGCCGCGTTCGTCTCCGTTTCGTTCGCGGCCCCCACACGCTCCTCGTACCACGCTGGCGGCGAGACCGTGGTCGTGCCGAAGTCGGTGTAACGGATGCTCACGACGGCCGAGACGCCGTCGCTGCCGGGGTAGTCGTACTGTCGCATGACCTCGTGGACGACGCCGTTCTCGTCGACGAGCGCGCTCCCCGTGGAGTTCTCGACGCCCGGATACGGGTCCGAACCGAGGCGCACCCAGTAGTACCGCGTGCCCTCGCGCTCGAAGCTGTCGACGACGTCCGACTCGGAGACAGAGAGGAACCAGCCGACGTACTGTTCGACCCGGTCGGCGTAGCGCCCCTCGCCGTTCCGCACGCCGGAGACGAGGTCCGAGTCGACCGCGTCGACCGTGTAGCTCCGGTCGAACTCGTCGGCGACGACTCGGTGCTCGTACCGCGTCTCCCCGTCGGCGAACGCCTCGACTCTCGCGACGACGAGCGGCCCCCGTTCGAGGTTCCCCGCTCCCTCCAACTCGGACCGGTAGACCGTCGGCTCGGCGACGAACACCGTCTCACGACGGTAGGCGGTCGGCTTCCCGTCGACGTACTCGCGGTGCGTGATCGTCAGCCGATACGACTGCCCGGTCACCGCGTGGGCGTGTGCGTCCGCGAGCGTGTCGTAATCGGTGACTCCGTCCGGACCGAGCCCCGGCGGAAAGGGAGCCGACTCCAAGGAGCTTGTCCCGGCGGCGCTCGCGTTCTCCGACGTCGCGTCGGGCGTCGTCGTCTCGTCGGCCGGATCGGCCCCCACCGAGTCGGGTGCGCCGAACACCGGGTTCGCCCCTCCGTACAGCATCGGCCCCCCGAAGACGCTCGCGACGAGAAGTGTCAGTCCCAGTAGACCGACAACGAGCGACGCCGAGTGCTCGGGTGCGCGGGCCGTGACCGTCCGCGACGGCTCCCGTTCCTCGACCAGCGATCGGTCGAAGAAGCGCCGACAGAGGTCGTCCGCCGCCGACCGCGGGACGGCGTACAACAGCATCGCGTGGACGTCGTCGCTGTCGACGATGCGGCCCTCGAACGCGTCCGTTCCCCGGACTGCCGACGTCGGCCGCGCGAGGACGAGCGTGTCGACGTCTTCGCCCTCGGACGGCACCCGCCGTCCGGTGACGGTCCGGAGCCGTCTCGTCTGTCCGCCACGCCGTGCCTCGACGACGTTCGTCCCCCTGACGACGCGCGTCTCCGCCCCGCGGGCGTCCCAGAGCGCGGCCACGAACGCGACGAACCGCTCGTCGGAGAGCCCACGCAGACGCCGCCTCACCGCCTCGCTGGAGACGAGACCCATGGGGCTAGCTCACACCCGATCGAGTCAAACGTTTCGGAGGGTTCGTTCCGCGCGAAAGAAACGTCAGACGCGCTCGTACGTCACGAAGTCGAAGCCGTCGTGTGACTCCCGCTCGACCTCGGTCCACCGCTCCTCGTCGTACGCCGGAAAGACCGTGTCGCCCTCGTACGCCTCGTCGAGTTCGGTGAGGACGAGGCGGCTCGCGTGAGGGAGGAACTGCTCGTAGACGGTCGCCCCGCCGACGACGTACACCGTCTCGACACCCATCCGTTCTGCCGCCTCCTCGGCCGCCCGTCGTGCCTCCTCGACGGACCCGACCACCTCCGCTCCCGCCGGCAGGTCGAGCGCCCCCGTCGACAGGACGACGCTGTGGCGGTCGGGGAGCGGCCCGTCCAGGTGTGCCGCGATTGACTCGTACGTCCGCCGCCCCATCACGACGGGGTGGCCCGTCGTCGTCTGCTTGAAGTGGTTCAGGTCCTCGGGGAGGTGCCACGGCATCCCCCCCTCGCGACCGATGACGCCGTTCCGCGCGACCGCCGCGACCAGCGCGTACCGAACCATCATCTCACTCGGCGACGGCGAACCGGATGCCCGGCTCGGGGTCGTACTCGCTGAGGACGATGTCGTCGGA
>JBEPYA010000075.1:0-15322 GCA_041641615.1 Salinigranum sp.
CTGGCTGACGAGCGGGTCCGCCCGTTCGACGGTCGAGGTGTCGAGGTCGCTGGAGACGACGCCGAGCGTCACCTCGCTCAGGTCCGCGGGCGTGCGCGCCGTGCGTTGTGACGCCACGAGCTCGCGCGCCGCCTCGACGCCGGCCTCGACGCATTCGTCCGTTCCACCGACGCCCTGTATCGACAGTTCGCGCACCGAGACACCGAGGTCCGAGAGGGCGGTGGCGACGTCGGCGCTCTGGACCTCCTCGCAGCCGAGGCCGACGACGACCACCCCGGCGACGTTCGGGTTCTGCGCGAGCGAGAGGAACGTCCGTCTGGTCTGCTCGTTGTCCGCGCCGAGCTGTGCACAGCCGTGGTCGTGCGGCGTCGCGACCGCGCCGTCGACGCGCTCGGCGATGCGCTCGGCGACGACGTGCGAGCAGATGACCGACGGCAGGACGAGGACGTGGTCGCGGACCCCCACGCCGCCGTCGTCACGAGAGACCCCCTGGAAGGTGCGCCGGGTGACGGTCGGCGTGCTCACGCCGTCTCACCCCTCACGACCCGGTCGCCCCGACCGCGGGTGCTCTCGCAGTTGTGCGTGTGGACCCACTCGCCCACCTCGATGCGCGCCGTCGCCGCGCCGATGACCTCGCCGTACTTTCGAACAGAGTCGCCCGGTTCGAGCGCCGCCAGCGCGACCTTGTGCCCGAACGGGACGTCCTCCCGGAGGACGACCCGCTCGCCGTCGTAGTCGAGCTCGACGCCGGTGGCGAGGTCGTCGACGGCGGTCCCGACCGTGTCGTCGTCGCTCAGGAGCAACACCCTGTCGTCGAGGACGCGACCCTTCATGCCCCGACCTCCTCGTGCTCGCGGAGTTCCTCCGGCTGAATCTCGTTGATGGCGAACTCCTCCAGCCGGCGACGTTCGGCCTCGGTCCGTCGGCCGTCTGCCACGTCGACGAGGGCGTCGAACACCCGCCCGCCGACGGTGTCGATCGACTCCCCGTCGAACACCGTCCCGGCGTTGACGTCCATGTTGTTCGACATCCGCGACCAGGTCTTGGGGTTCCCCGTCACCTTGATGACCGGCGCGATGGGATTGCCGGTCGTGCTCCCGCGGCCGGTGGTGAACGCGACGACCTGCGCGCCGCCGGCGACCTTGCCGACGACGCTCTCGACGTCGTACCCCGGCGTGTCCATGAGGACGAGGCCGGCGCCGACCGGCAGGTCCTCCGCGTAGTCGACGATGCCGCGGATGGGCGACGTGCCGCCCTTCGAGATGGCGCCGAGGCTCTTCTCCTCGATGGTCGTCAGTCCGCCCTCCTGGTTTCCCGGTGTCGGCTGCGCGCCGCGGAGGTCGACGCCCATCAGTTCGGCCATCCCCTCCCGCGCGTCGACCCGTTCGAGGAGCCGAGTACGTGTCTCGTCGTCGACGCAGCGTTCGGCGAGGATGTGCTCGGCGCCGATGAACTCCGGCGTCTCGCTGAAGCAGGCGGTTCCGCCCGCCTCGACGAGACGGTCGCAGGCGGAGCCGACGGCGGGGTTCGCCGCGATGCCGCTCGTCGCGTCGCTGCCGCCGCACTCGACGGCGAAGACGAGTTCGGAGACGTCCGCCTCTTCGCGCCGTGCCCGCTCGGCCTCGTCGTTGAGCCGCGAGAGACGGGTGGCCCCCTCCGCGAGCGCGTTCTCGGTCCCGCCGGCCTCGCGGATACAGAGCGTCTCGGTCGGCGTCCCGCTCTCGGCGATGCGGTCAGCCAGGTCGTCGGACGCGATGTCCTCGGTCCCGAGTTCGACGAGGAGCGCCGCGCCGACGTTCGGGTTGCGGCCGATGCCCGCGAGCACGCGCTCGGTCTGTCGGCGTGCCGGCTCCGGCTGGCTCGTCCCGAGCTGGTGCGGGGTCGCTCGCGCCCACGCGCCGGCCTCGCGGGCGACCGCCGACGCCACCGCGGACGCGGCGACCGACGTCGGAATCACCGCGACATGGTTTCGGACACCGACACGACCGTCTGGTCGCCGGTACCCCCTGAACGTGTGTTCCATGCGTACACACCACTCGTACGGGTATGTTAACTTTTCCCCCCATCGGTGAACGGGAACGCGCCCATCGCCGACGTCACGGCCGCTCACGACCGCAAAGCGGGCGAGCGCAGCGGGTCCAGCCCTTCGGTTGAACGCGTGTGTCACCCGGCGCGCTTGTGTGATGTGTGGGTTCGTGCCCTTCGCGTCCCTCCACGCGCCTCGCGGGGCGACACGAGAGGTTTTTGCCACACCCCTCCGAACCGTGTTCGCATGACTCCGACGGGGCTCGTCGTCGCGGACGACCTGACCGGAGCGTCGGACACGGGCCACGAATTCGCCGCGCGCGGCTGCCACACGCTCGTCTCGACGAGGGGTGGGCGCGGCTCCGAGAGGACGGACGTTCGCGTCGTCGACACCGACTCGCGGTACGAACCGCCAGAAGTGGCAGCGACCGCCGTCCGGGACGCGATCGACGGTGGCGAGTACGCGTTCGTCTACAAGAAGGTCGACTCGACGCTCAGGGGGGACCTCGTGAGCGAGGTCGACGCCGCGCTCGACGCGACCGGTGCGGACCTCGCGCTGGTCGCCCCGGCTGCACCCCGAAACGGTCGGACGACCGCCGAGGGCTTCCACCTCGTCGACGGCAGACTGGTGACCGACACCGACGCCGGAACCGACCCGGACAAGCCGGTCGAGACGGCGCACCTCCCGACGCGATTCGCCGGCTCCGCGTCCCGGGTGGTCCGGCTCGACACGGAGTGCGTCGCCGCAGGAGCCGACAGCGTCGAGGCGGGCCTCACGCGAGCGGCGGCAGGGGAAACGGGTCCGACGGTCGTCGTCGCGGATGCCACACACGAACGACACCTCGCCGCGCTCGCAGCGGGGGCGGCACGGGCCGCGTGCGGCGTGTTATACGTCGGGAGCGCCGGTCTCGCGCGGTACGTCGAGACCGCGGCGACGACCGCCGGTGGTCCGGTGTCGGTCCCGCGAGAGGACCGGAGCGTCCTCTGCGTCGCGGGAAGTACGAGTCCGACGACGCGCGAGCAACTGCGCACGTTCCCCGAGGACGCGCTCGTCGCGCTCGGCCTCACGGCGGCCGTCTCCGACCCCGAGGCGGCGAGTGCGGCCGCAGCAGCCGCCTGCGCCGAACGGCTCGCGTCGTCGGGACTCGCGGTCCTCGCCTCGGCACCGGACGCCGACGCGGTCGACCGCGCGATTCGGGCGGGACGCGACCGGGGTCTCGACGGGTGTCGCGCGGGCGCTCGGCGGGGCGGTCGAGACGCTCTGGGCCGACGACCCCCCCGAGTCGCTGTTCCTCACGGGCGGGGCCGTCGCGTCGGACGTCCTCTCACGACTGGGGGCGACGGACGTAGCGCTCTCGGGAGAGGCCGTCGAGGAGGGCATCCCGCTGGGTCGCGTCGCCGGCGGTGTCGCCGACGGGGTCCCGGTCGTCACCAAGGCCGGCGCGTTCGGCGGCCCGGGGGCAATACGTAAGTGCGCCGTCCGTCTTGGGGGGACGTGATGACCTCAGGTAAGCCGCTCGTCGCCGTTACCATGGGCGATCCGGCGGGGATCGGTGCGGAGGTGGCGGTGAAGGCATACCGCGACACCGTCGCGTTCGCGCGAATCGTCGTCGTCGGCGACGCCGACGCGGTTCGCCGCGCGGTCGAGAGCTGCGGCGTCTCGCTGGACGTACGAACCGTCGCCGACGGCGACCTCGACGGGGTCGACGACGACCCGACCACGCTCGCGGTGGTCGACTGCGACAACGTCCCTGATCTCGAATACGGGGCGCTTCGCGCCGACTACGGCGCGGCCAGCCTCGAATACGTCGAGCGAGCCATCGATCTCGCGATCGCGGGCGACGTCGACGCCGTCGCCACTGCGCCCATCAACAAGCAGGCGACGCGGCTGGCCGGGAGCGACCACGCCGGCCACACGGGTCTGCTCGCCGAGCGCACGGGAGTCGAGAACTACTCGATGATGCTCATCGAGGACGACTTCCGCGTGACCCACGTGAGCACCCACGTCCCCCTCCGGGAGGCGTGCGACCTGGTGACGACCGACCGGGTGCTCGACACCATCGAGGTGACCGACGAGGCCCTCGTCGAACTCGGCGTCGACGAGCCACGGGTCGGCGTCGCGGGGTTGAACCCCCACGCCGGCGACGGCGGTCTCCTGGGCGAAGAGGACGACGCCGAGATCGCCCCGGCAGTCGAGCGCGCCCGCTCACAGGGCATCGACGCGGTCGGCCCGATGTCCCCCGACACGGTGTACGTCGCCGCCGCCCGCGGCGAGTTCGACTGCGTCGTCTCCATGTACCACGACCAGGGACACATCCCGCTGAAGCTGCTCGGCTTCGACGCGACGGGCGGCGTCAGCGGCGTCAATATGACCATCGGGCTGCCGATCGTCCGGACGAGCGTCGACCACGGGACGGCCTTCGACATCGCCGGCGAGGGCATCGCCAGCGAGACGAGCATGGTCGACGCCGTGAGGATCGCGGCGAGCGTCGCCCGCGACCGACGGGCCGCCGCGGACAGCACCTCGACGGACGGTCGACCAAACGACTAACTGTCGGCCCGTCGAACAGTACGTCATGGGTAGACTCAATCCAGACTTCGAAGGCGAGACTGTCATCGTGACCGGCGGTGCGTCGGGAATCGGCCGCGAGGTCGCCACGCAGTTCGGCGACGCCGGTGCGACAGTGCTCGTCGCCGACATCGACGAGGAGCCGAAAGACGGGGACGTCCCCACGCACGAAAGAATCGAGACGGCGGGCGGTACAGCCGCGTTCGTCGAGTGTGACGTGACCGATCGCGCGCAACTGGAAACGCTCGTGGAGGCCGCTCACGAGTTCGGTGGTGTCGACGTGATGGTCAACAACGCCGGAGTGTACATCGAGGGGTCGCTCCTCGAACTCGACCCCGAAGAGTTCGACCGGGTGCACGCGGTCAACGCCCGAGGTGTCTACTTCGGAACACAGGTGGCAGCGAACGATATGCTCGACCGGAACGACCCGGGCGTCGTACTCAACACCGCCTCCATCAGTTCGAACCAGGCGCAACTCGACCAGGTGCAGTACGACTCCTCGAAGGGAGCGGTACGGATGATAACCCGCGGGGCGGCGCTAGAGCTGGCGGAGCACGGGATTCGCGTCAACGCCGTCGCGCCGGGGCAGATAGCCACGGAGTTCGTCGAAGGGCTCGCCGAACAGCAGCGTCGGTCGGCCGAGAACGACGGGCACATCAAGCCCGTCCCGCTCGGTCGAGCGGGCGAACCGGAAGACCTCGCGGGGGCGTACCTGTACCTCGCGAGCGACGACGCCGCGTACGTGACCGGTGAACTCCTCCACGTCGACGGCGGATGGCAGGTGTTCTGAGGCACGGACTGCGTGGCGAGCGACTCGTTGGGGCTGAGAGTGCTCACGAACAGTCGTTCACCGCGGCGGAGACCGGTTCAGGACAGGTTCACCGACGGCGAACGGTCGAACGCGAGCGATGCGTCGACGCGTTCGTCGCGTAGTCGGCAGACGGCCAGCCGTCCCGACGGACGGGGTCAGCCGAAGTACTGGTCGAGGTAGTCGCCGGCGTTCTCCTGTGTCACCTCGAGTCCCTCGATGACGATCGTGTCCTGGACGTCCTCGCCGGCGAGGTGTGCCTTCCCACGGTCGATCGCTGTCGTGACCATCTCTTCCGGGAGCTGAGCGATGGTTCCGTAGTACTGGTTGTCGGAGAAGAGTTCCACCCACGCCTCCGTGCCGTCGATACCGGTCACTGGCAACGACATGTCGGCGTTCCGGAGCGCCTGGTGGGCCCCGAGCGCCATCAGATCGTTCTGACAGAAGACACCGTCTATCTCGTCGCCGTACTGCGTGATGAAGTCCTCCATCACGCTCAGAGCGTTCTGCGTCGAGAACTCACCGGTCTGACTCGCGAGTCGGTTCAGACTGTCGTTCTCGCTGACGGCGTTCTGAAAGCCCTCTCCTCGTTCGTTCGTGACGCTCGCACCCGGAGTCCCCTCCAGTTGAACGACGTTGTAGGTGTCCGCGTCCGAACTCTCCTCCATGAACGACAGACAGAGTTCGGTCGATCGGCGGCCGAGTTGGACGTTGTCCGAGGCGACGTAGGTGACCGTCTCACCCTGCGCGACGTTCCGGTCGATGGCGACGACCGGGATGTCCGCGTCGTTGGCCTGCCGGATGGCGTTGATGACACCCTCCGCGGTGATCGCCGAGATCATGAGGAAGTCCACGTCGTTCGAGATGGCCGTCTCGACGTCGGAGACCTGCGCCGACTGTGAGTTCCCCGAATCGTAGAACGTAGAATCGGACGCGATCGAACCCTCGCTCTTGGCCTGCTCGAACGCGTTCTGCATCCGGGCGAAGAACGTAAACTCGAGCGACGGGACCGAGAGGGCCACTCGGGGAGTCGAGCTGCCTCCGGACGTCTCCGTGTCTCCTTCGGTGGCCGTCTCGGTGGACGTCTCCATCCCGCCATCGGCCTCGGTCGTCGCGTCACCGTTCCCACTCTCGGTCGCCGTCCCATCACTCTCGCCACCACCGTTGCCCTCGCCGCCGCCGCCACCGCTACAGCCGGCGACGAGTGCGGTGCCAGCGACGAGACTACTCCGGACGAACCACCGTCTGTCAACTTCTCGTGACATGTGAGACCATGGTTCTCGATCACGGCCCAAAGAACTGTCGATAAGATTGAACGAACAGCCGGTCAGTTCCGACCGGCGACGTTCGCGAGGACGGCCAGCATCAGGACGACACCCTGCGCGACCAGTTGCCCCGCCGGGTCGACGCCGAGGAGGTTGAGCCCGTTCTGCAACACACCGAGGATGAGGACGCCGACGAGCGTTCCGATCATGTTCCCCGAGCCGCCGAAGAGGTCGGCCCCGCCGAGAATGACCGCCGCGATGGGTGGCAACAGGAGCCCAGCGCCCATCGTCGGAACGGCACTCCCGAGCCGACCGAGTGTCACCAGCCCGGCTACACCGGCGAAGACGCCCGAGATGACCAGCGTGCCCAGCCTGACCTTCGACACGTCGATTCCCATCCGCTCGGCTGCCTGCCGGTCGCCGCCGATGGCGTACACGTACAGTCCGAACTTCGTGTACGAGAGGATCAACTGCGAGACGACGAGCAGCGAGAGGAAGACGACAACGATGCTCGGGAAGCCCAGAATCCGCGACCCGCCGATGGCCGTCAGCGACTCCGGCAACCCGATGATAGGACGGTTACCGGAGACGATGAGGCCCAACCCGTCGGCGAGGAAGAGCACCGCGAGCGTCGTCATGAACGAGGGGACACCGAACCGCGCCGTCACGTAGCCCGACGTCGCACCGAAGAGACCGGCGAGAGCCAGCCCAAGGAGTATGGCGAGCGGGGCCGGGACCGATGACCCCTCGAAGAGCCGCGCGCCGACCGCAAGTGTCGCGATGGTCAGTCCAGCCACCTCCATCACCTGCGCGATACTCAGGTCGATCTCGGCACAGAGGATGGGGAACGTGACACCGATAGCCATGATACCGATGATGGACACCTGCTGGAGGACGTTCACCTGGTTGCCGACAGTGAGGAACCGGTCGTTCATCAACGTAAAGACGACGTACAACCCGACCAGTCCGATGAGCGGCCCGTAGCGACTCAGACTCCCCACGGAGAGCCGTGTCCGTGCCGAGGAGACGACCGACTGTGACATGGCAGTCACTTTCTACCACTATCGTGTTATACCTTGGGGGCGGTCCCGTTCCCGTGTGAGTCGTTCGTGCAGTGGAGACGGAGGCACACCCATGCGAACGTTTTTCACGCCGGTTATCGACATGTTCGGTATGTCACAGGCCAGTTCTTCCGACGAAGACCTCGTCGTCGAGATGGACGCGATCACCAAGACGTTCGGTGAGGTGGTCGCACTCGAAGACGTGACACTCGAGCTCCGCCGGAACGAGGTGCTGGCACTGGCGGGCGACAACGGCGCAGGGAAGTCGACGCTCATCAAGTGTCTCGCCGGAGCGCACGAGCCGGACTCGGGGACGATCCGCATCGACGGCGAACCGGTCGTCCTCGACAGTCCGCGGGCCGCGAAGCGATTCGGTATCGAAACGACGTTCCAGGACCTCGCCGTCGCCGGTAATCTCACCGTCACCCAGAACATCTTCCTCGGTCGCGAAGCGGTTTCCGGGCCGGACACGATCCTCGGCGTCCTCGACAAGCGCGCAATGCGAGACCGCGCCCGCGAACTCCTGGAGGAGCTCGAGATCGGCGTCGACGTCGACGAGAAGGTGTCCAACCTCTCCGGGGGGGAGCGGCAACTGGTCAGCATCTCACGGACGCTGCTCTCAGACCCCGAAATCGTCATCATGGACGAGCCGACGAGTGCGCTCTCCGTCGAAGGCGCAGAACGAGTTCTCGAACTCATCGACCGGATGCAGCGACAGGGCATCTCCATCATCCTCATCTCGCACAACCTCGACTACGTCCGGCGAGCCGCCGATCGCATCCAGGTGCTCCACCAGGGTCGGAGCGCCGGCGTCATCGACGCGGAGAACGTCGAGCGCGAGGACATCGTGCGACGAATGGTCGGCGGGATGCCGGACGCGGACCGGGCCGAACGGCCTGCGGACGCCTGAGACGCGGTCGCCGCCGCTCTGACCAGTTCTTCACCACGACGTCGAACGGTCTCGTCGAGCGTCAGCGCAACTAGTCGACGCGATAGCGCTCTATCGCTGCCGGGTCGAGGTCGACACCGAGCCCCGGTCCGTCGGGGACGGTAACCCGCCCGTCGCTGTCAGGCGTCGTCGGCGTCTCCGACAGGTCCTCGCGGAGCGGGTTCTCCGAGCGGTCGAATTCGAGCCACGGCTCTCTTCGAAGCGTGCCGACGAGGTGGAGCGTCGCCGCGAGCGCGACCGGCGTGCCCCACGCGTGCGGGACGACCGGGACGCCGTACTCCCGGGCGAGCGTCGCCACCCGACGAGCGGCCGTGAGCCCGCCGACGTTGCAGACGTCCGGCTGGGCGACGTCGAGCCCGCCGCGCTCGAACAGCCGGCGGAACTCGTACGGCGCGTGACACTCGCCGCCGGCGACGCGAACGTCGAGCGCGTCGCGGAGTGCGGCGTAGCCGTCGAGGTCCTCCGGCGGGACGGGCTCTTCGAACCAGGAGACGTCGAGCGGTTCGAGTTCGCGGCCGACCCGGCGGGCCGTCCCCGCGTCGTACGCGTAGTTCGCATCGACCATGAGCGTCGTCCCCTCACCGACCGCCTCGCGGATGCGACGGACCAGTTCGATGTCTTCGGCGGGACCGTACCCGAGGAGTTGCAGGCCGACCTTGGCCTTGACAGCCCCGAGTGCGGCGGCGTTCTCTCGCGCCTCGGCGGCGAGCGACTCGTACTGGGTGTCGAGGTCGGCGTCGTGTCTGAAGTAGTGACCCGTCGCGTAGGCGCGGACCGACTCCCGGCGAGCCCCGCCGAGGAGACGGGACACCGGAACGTCGGCGAGTTTCCCCGCGAGGTCCCACAGCGCCAGGTCGACGCCCGACAGCGCCGGCAGTGGGACGGCCGACTGGTAGGCCCGCCGTCCCAGGTCGTAGAGGTCCTCCGAGCGGCGTTCGGCCGCCCGAGGGTCCGTGCCCACGAGTTCCGGGGCGAGCAGGCGGTCGACGGTCTCTCGCGTGCCCGCGATGGGGCCCCAACACTCGCCCCAGCCGACGGTGCCGTCGCTGGCCTCGATCCGAACGAGCAGCGCCGTCCGCGTCTCGACCCACTCCTGGGCGTAGCCGAACGGTTCGTCGAGCGGCGCTTCCAACGGGACCGTCTCCACCCGTTCGACCCGTACTTCGGACATCGGCTCGTCACCAGGAGGTTATCTCGACGTCGCGCAGCGGGCGGTCGAGCGGTATCGAGACGCGGCTCCCCGTGAAGTACGAGAGGTAGAAGGCGACGATGATTTCGAGCGACCGCGTCGCCTCCTCCCCCGTCGAGCGGTTCTCGGCATCTCCCGAGAGCACGTCGACGACGTGGGCGGCCGCGTTCGGGAACGCCTCGCGGTAGTCGTCGTCCCACGTCCACGCGCCCTCGATGCCGGGGAGGTCGCTCTCGACGTGTTCGCCCTCGTCGAGCCGCCAGTAACGCCACTCGCCGTCGTCGTTGTTCATGTAGAGTTTCCCTTCGGTGCCGATGAACTGGAGGCTCATCGACGATATCTCCCGGGGGAGCGTGCAGTCGACCGTGACGAACGTCCCGTCGTCCATGACGACGTGTCCGCCGCCCCCCGAGTCGTCCACCCGTGCTGCGGCGTCGAGGGAGTCGACCGCCTCGTTCTCGCCGGTGATGTACCCAGACACCTGGTCGGCCCGGGCGTCGAGGAGGTAGACCAGCGTGTCGAGGAGGTGCGTCGAGTTCCGCATGAGTTCCATCCGGAACTGTGTCCCGACCGAGCGCACCTCGCCGAGCAGGTCCTCCTCGACCAGGAGTTCCCGGAGCCGGCGGAGCTTGTCGGTGAACCGGAACGAGTGGTTCACCACCAGTTCGACCCCGCGCTCCTCACACTCCGAGATCATCTCCTCGGCGTCGGCGACCGAGGAGGCGATGGGTTTCTCACACCAGATGACGTCGGGGCTGGCCGCGGAACGCGCCGCGTCGAGGACATGATCGTGGTGGAGGTACGAGGGCGTGCAGACGGAGACGACGTCGAGGTCTTCCGCCGCGAGCATCGCCTCGTGACCCACGTACCGTCCCGATTCGGGGACGTCCCACGCCGTGCCGAACCGGTCGAGGCGCTCCTCGCTCACGTCGGCCACGGCGACGAGTTCGATGTTCTCGGCGGCGGCGTACCCGCCCGCGTGGCTCGCGCGGAACTTCTTCTTCCCGATCTGGTCGGTGTCGTGCATCCCGAGGATGCCCATTCCCGCGATGCCCCCGGCGCCGATGATACCTGCACGGTACGTCATCACTCGTAGACGTGGACGCTCCCCGTCTTGTTCGCCTCGACGAAGTCCCAGTCGTAGTCGACGCCGAGACCCGGACCGTCGGGAACGGGGACGGTGCCGTCGTCGTCGACGGCGTCGAACATGTCCGAGTACCCGCCCTCGTACACCGGCGGCGGCGTGTTCTGCGCGATGGGGTGAACGAGCGCCATCTCGTAGTAGTTCGCGTTGCGCGTCGCCGCGATGCAGTGTCTCTGGGCCGGGCCGGGCGCGTGGAACTCCACGTCGAGGCCGAACCCCTCGGCCATATGAGCGACCTTCATCGCGCCCGTGATGCCCGCGTCGTACTCGGGGTCCGCGCGGACGAAGTCGGTCGCGCCGTTGGCGACGAAGTCCGTGTGCGGCTCCAGCCCTCGAACGTGCTCGGTCTGCAAGAGGGGCGTGTCGATGAGTTCACGCAGCTTCGCGTGGGCGTGCTGGGAGATGCCGCCGTCGCGGTAGGGGTCCTCGTACCAGAAGAAGTCCTGCTCGTCGCAGGCCTTCCCCACCTTCAGCGCGTCGGCGAACGTCTCCAGTTCGCACGCGGGGTCGACCATGAGGTCCATCTCGTCGCCGACCCGCTCGCCGACCGCGTGGACCGTCTCCACCTCGCGCTCGACCTTCCGCGCCTCGTCGCTCCCGCCCCAACCGTGAATCTTGAACCCGGGGTAGCCCGCGTCGCGGCACGTCTCGGCGAAGTCGGCGTACGCCTCCGGCGAATCGAGACCGCCCGCGTCGTCGGCGTGATACGTGGAGGCGTAGGCGGGCAGTCTCGTTCGGTAGGTGCCGAGCAGTTCGTGGATGGGCGCGTCGTAGTACTTTCCCGCGAAGTCCCACAGCGCGATGTCGATGGGGCCCATCCCCATCCGGTCGTACTTCCTCAGTGCCCGTTTCACCTCGCTCCAGTGTTTCTCTCGGTGCAGCGGGTTCCGCCCGACGAGGTAGTCCGCGAACGTGTTGATCTGTGCCGCCCCGGGAGAGTTCCCGCCGATGTACTCGCCGGTGACCCCCTCGTCGGTGTGTATCCGCAGGGCGAACAGCTTCCGTATCGTCGTCGTCCCCGGTTCGTACGCGAGGTTGAACCCGAAGCCGTCGGTGCCGACGTCCTCGAGCTCGTACTGGAACTCGGTGCTCTCGATCTTCGTGATAGTCGGTGCCATGCGTCGACCTCAGTTGGCTCGGTAATAAATGGTGGCGATGGGGACCGGGCGGTCGATATCGGAACCCCGTGCGACTACGTCGCACGTCGCCGACGGAGCGAGCGAACGCGGACCCGACCCGGCGGTCCGCGGTAACCGTCGATAGATGTTACAGGCGTATAGCTGTAATTTTCTCGCGTGTCGAGGGCTGGTCGAGCGGCTCGTCGTCGTGCTGTCCTGCGGTTACGGGCGGATCCACGGCGGAGCGTCGACCGGAGATTTCAGAGAGAAACGTCCCGAAAAATCACCGTACTTCCCCGCTCCGTATCGAGCGCTCCGATTCGGCTTTCGAGCGCCCGTCACCAGGTCCGGCTCTACACTCATGTCGGACACGGTGTTCTCGACACCCGGACAGCGCGCGTCGTGGCTGAAACACGTGCTCGTCGCGCGTCGTCCGGTTTCGGCCGGACGTCGAGACGGTCCGTCTGACGCGCTGTACAACCCTCGAATTCCGCCTCGACGGGAGTGACAGTGGTCGAGGACAGCGTTCGGCGTCGTGTTCACCATTACTGAACGGAGTCGGGGAGGCTCCGGGAGGGCGAACACGCCGAGATGCGTCCACTGGCCGCGTGTTCGACGGTGTATCGACCGACGAGCGACGGACGGCTCGACGGGAGTACGTTCGAAGAGAGTGTGGGGCATCGTCGCGGTGGGGGTCATGCCCCGGCGGACGGCGAACGGGAGCCACATAGATTTATATGACGGGCTCTACTGCGGCACACCATGACAGACGACGAGTCGCGGACGACGGATTGGCTGGCCCGCGACGAGGCGGCGCGGAGCTACGTCGTCGAGTCGACGCGGGCGGTCGAGTCGCTCGTGGCGTCGACGTACGGCCCGCGCGGATCGGACTCGGTCGTCTTGACGGTCAATGGAAAAGGAGAGCCCGAGACCGTCGTGACGAAGGACGCGGGGGAGATTCTCGACGCCATCGAGCGGGGCGACGGCTTCGTCCACCCGGTCGCGGCGCTGTTCGTGGACGGACTCGACTCGGTCCGACGCGGACTGCACGACGGGACCACGGCCGCGGCGCTCCTCGGCGCGCGACTCGTCGAGTCGGGGGTGGACCTGATCGAAGAGGGCCTCCACCCGGGAACGATACACGTCGGCTACGCGATGGCCGCCAACCGGACGGGGGAGATTCTCGACGACCTCGCCCGTCCGGTCGACCCGACGGACCGGGCGCTCCTCTCACAGGTCGCCTCGTCGACGCTGACGACCGACCTCGACGCGACCCGGCGGCGAGAGTACGCCGACGCCGTCTCGACCGCCGTCTCGGCGCTCGCCGCCGAGAGCGACGGCGAGTGGTTCGACACGGACGACGTGACTGTTCGGACCAGGGTGGGCGACGGCTGTGAGCTGTACCGGGGGCAGATCGTCAAGCGCCGCCCCGGCGCACACGAGACGAGCGAGCGGAGTCGGCTCTCGTTCGACTGGACCCCTTCCGTCGAGGGCGTCCGAACGGACGCGACCGTCGCCGTGGTCGAGCGCGAGATCGACGTCGAAGAGACCGCGACGAGCTTCGGGAGCGACGGGGCCGGCGGTGTCACGTTCGAGACCGCAAGCGGGTTGTCGGCGTACACGAGCGCGCGAGACGCCGCAGTCGAGTCGGTCGCGGCGCGCATCGCCGACCTCGGGGTCGACGTCCTCGTCGTCAGAGAGGAACTGGACGACCCGGTCGCCCGGACCATCCGGGCACACGGCGTCTCCGTCGTCGACCGGGTGCAGTACCCGAAGTCCGATATCCACCGCGTGGCGCGGGCGACCGGTGCCTCCGTCGTCGGGCACGTGGCGGACCTCGACCGGTCGACGCTCGGACGGGTGGGGCAGGTGTACGAACGCCGCGTGGCCGACGAGAAGTGGACGTACTTCGACGAGTGCGACGGCTCCGTGTTCACCCTGGTGGTCGGCACGCCGACGGAACAGAGCCGACGCAACAACGCGAGGCTCGTCGAGGACGCCGTCGAGACGACCGCCATCGCGGCGCTCGACCGGCAACTCCTCCCCGGTGCGGGCGCGGCCCCCCTCGCGGTCGCACACGATCTCCGGTCGTTCGCCCGGACCGTCGAGGGGAGAGAGCAGCTCGCCATCGAGGCGTTCGCCGACGTCTGTGAGTCGCTCGCGGTCACGCTCGCGGCGAACGCCGGCTACGACCCGCTTCGGGTGCAGGCGGCGCTCAGACGCGCACACGCCACGGCGTCGGCGTCCCCCGCCCCGATCGGGTTCGACGTCGACGCCGGTGAGCCGGTGAACGCGTGGGACCACGGCGTCGTCGAGCCCCGCCGCGTGTTCTCACAGGCGATCGACAGTGCAGTGGCGACGGCGGAACAGCTCCTCAGTATCGACGCCGTCGTCACGCCGGGGGTCGACCTCGGTCGGCTCGACCCACAGACCGAACACGCCTGAGCCGACGGCGAGGAGAGGAGCGGTTCGATTCAGACCGGTGGGCCGTCGGCGACACCGTCGTCGTCGCTCAGATCAGACGCCGACAGCTGTGCGTCGATGCGGAGCAACTGCGTCGAGAGGTCGGTCGCGGCGTCGAGGACGGCGCGTTTCAGCCCCAGCGGGTCGACGACGGGGTCGTCCTCGAGGACGTCCCGCGTCTCGCCGCGGAGGCTGTCGACGCCGAACGAGGACCGTCCCTCGCTGTGGGCCACGCGGAGGCGGATGACGCCAGCCCAGCCGTCGAGACCGGCACTGATCGCGAGCGCGCGCGCGAGCGCGGCGAGCGCCTCGCCGAACGCCTCGATCGCCAGCTGTTCGACACCGTCGTGCCGGGTCGCGGCGTCGCGGACGGCGCGTGCGAGGGCCATCTCCGTCGCGCCGCCGCCGGGGACGACGCGGTCGTCGTCGACCGCCGCAAAGACGGCCGCAACCGCGCTCTCGACGCTCTCTTCGAACGCGGAGACCGCGCGCGGGTCGGGCGCGCGGCATACGAGCGAGTACACCGGCGACTGGTCGGCGTCGACGTGGACGAACTCGCGGCCGGCGAGTCGCTCGACGCGCACGTCGGCCGTCCCCATCGTCTCGGGCGTGACCTCGGCGAGAGAGGGGACTAGCTGACCGCCGGTACACCGGACGAGGCGGCGCATCACGTCGTCGTCGACGCGCTGAATCGCCATGACGCCGGCGTCCGCGAGAAGGGCCTCAACGCG
>JBEPYA010000076.1:0-15294 GCA_041641615.1 Salinigranum sp.
CTCGCGCTCGCCGTCCCGACGGCGCTCGTCGTCGGCCTCGAGCGCTCGGGTCGACGTCTCCCGTTCGGCGTCAAGCTCGTCGTCACCACGCTCGTCTTCTACGTCCCCCTATTCGGCCTCCCCGGGCCCGTGGGGACCGTCGCGGGCATCCCGACGGTCGTGCCGAGCGTCGTCGACCTCTTCTCTTCGCTCCCCATCCTTCCGGTCGACTGGGTGCTCCTCTCGCTCTCGCTCGGCGGCATCGTCGCGGCGGTCGTCGGCCTCTACGCGCGCAGAATCGGCGGCACCCGGACAGGTGTCGCCGCCGGTGTCGTTGCGCTCGGGTTCGTCGTACTCTGTGCGGTCGGCGGTCCCGTCGTGGGCGTCAATCCCGTCCCGGCGACGGTGCTCGCGAGCGTCTCTTTCGTTCCCACTGCTGCTTACCTCGTCGGTGGCGCCGTTGCTCGCCCCGACGAGCGGGCCGGGGTCCTGATCCCGGCTGCGCTCGTGGGTGGTGCGCTCGTCGGTGCGTTCGTCGTCAGGGCCGCGGGCTTCGCGGGGCCGAACTCGTGGGTCGACTGGCAGTTCCTCACGAGCGCCCACAGCAGCACCGCAGTCGAGGCGGGGCTGTATCCCGCTATCGGCGGTTCTATCCTCCTCATGGTCACGGTCGCCGTCCTCGCGTTCCCCCTGGGTGTCGGGGCCGCCGTGTATCTCGAAGAGTACGCGCCGAACAACCGATTCACACGCTTTATCGACGTCAACATCTCGAACCTCGCGGGCGTCCCGAGCGTGGTGTACGGCCTGCTCGGACTCGGGGTATTCGTCACCTACCTCGGTCAGCCGACGGGGACGGTCGCCATCGGCGGTGCGACGCTCGCCTTACTCATCCTGCCCATCGTCATCATCTCCTCGCGCGAGGCGATTCGGAGCGTGCCGAACGAGATGCGACAGGCCTCCTACGGCATGGGTGCGACGAAGTGGCAGACCGTTCGGCGAGTCGTCCTGCCGCGGGCGTTCCCGGGCATTCTGACGGGGACCATCCTCGCGCTCGGCCGGGCCATCGGTGAGACCGCACCGCTCATCATGATCGGTGCTCCGAGCGTCATCTTCTCGCTTCCGACGGAGTTCTCCGCGAAGGCGAGCGCGATGCCCCTGCAGGTGTTCGCCTGGGCGACCCTCTTCGCCAGCGAGGACTTCTACACCAAGGCAGTGCCCGCGGGCGTCGTCGTGCTCGTGGGCGTACTGCTCGCGATGAACTCCATCGCGATCGTGCTCCGAAACAAGTACCAGAGTGACCAATAATCATCAACCATGAGCGACAACGAGACACAGACGATGGCCGAACCGAACCCCAGTGAGACCGCAGACCCCTCAGACGACGACATGCTCGTCCAGACCGACGTCAGCGAGAGCGTCGAGAAGGGGCGACGCCCTCCCGCCGAGACCGTTATTCGCGCGGAGGATATCAGCGTCTACTACAACGACGTCCAGGCACTCGACGGCATCTCACTGGAGATCCCCGAGAACCGCGTCACCGCGATGATCGGCCCCTCCGGCTGTGGGAAGTCGACGTTCCTCCGGTGTATCAACCGCATGAACGACCTCGTCGACGCCGCCCGCGTCGAGGGGAGCCTCTACCTCCGGGGGAAGAACGTCTACGACGACGACGTCGACCCCGTCGCCCTCCGACGGCGCGTGGGCATGGTGTTCCAGAAGCCGAACCCCTTCCCGAAGAGCATCTACGACAACGTCGCCTACGGCCTCGAAATCCAGAACAAGGAGGGCGACTACGACGCCATCGTCGAGGAGTCGCTCAAGCGCGCGGCGCTGTGGGACGAGGTGAAGGACAAACTCGACGAGTCGGGACTCGACCTCTCGGGCGGCCAGCAACAGCGGCTCTGTATCGCCCGCGCCATCGCGCCGGACCCCGAAGTGTTGTTGATGGACGAGCCGGCGTCGGCGCTGGATCCCATCGCCACCTCGAAGATCGAGGATCTGATCGCCGACCTCGCCGAAGAGTACACGGTGGTCATCGTCACGCACAACATGCAACAGGCCGCACGGATCTCCGATAAGACGGCCGTCTTCCTCACCGGCGGGGAACTCGTGGAGTTCGACGACACGCAGAAGATCTTCGAGAACCCCGAGAGCCAGCGCGTCGAGGACTACATCACCGGTAAGTTCGGCTGAGTCGGCCCGTCTCGTCCGTGTCGTCTTCTTCCCCGGTCTCCTCCGCCGAGGCCGGTTCGCGCGACCGGAGTCTACCCACACCGTACCTGTCCCGAACCAAACAGTAATCCCCCGGTCGAACGAACCGGTGTGTATGCCCCGTGACGCGTATCAGGAGGACCTCCGGACGCTCCGCGAGGACGTCGTGGCGTTCGGCGAGCGGGTCTCCGCACAGCTCGACGACGCGCTGCGCGCCATCGAGACGGACGACGCCTCCCTCGCTACCACGGTCATCGAAGGGGACGACGCGATCAACGAACGGTACCTCGAACTCGAAAGCGACTGCATCGACCTCATCGCGCTCCAGCAGCCCGTCGCCAGCGACCTCAGGTTCGTCACGGCCTCGTTCAAGATCATCACCGAGCTCGAACGTATCGGCGACCTCGCGACCAACCTCTCGGCGTACGTCCACTCCGTCGAGGAACCGCACTTCCCCGAGGTGAACCTGCTGGACGTCGGCCGACTCGCCCGCGAGATGGTCGACGATTCGCTCGACGCCTACGACGAGAAGGACCCCGACCGCGCGACGGCGGTCGTCGAACGTGACGACGAGCTCGACGGTCTCTGTGAGCGGGTCGCCGAGACGGTCATCCTCGACCTGGTCGAGACCACCGAGACGTTCGGCGACGACGAACTGACGAGCCTCCTCACCGAGGTGAACCTCATCCTGCTCACGCTCCGGGACATCGAACGCGTCGGCGACCACGCCGTCAACATCGCCGCACGCTCGTTCTACATGGCGACGAACCGGACGACGCTACTGTACTGACCTCGCCGCACCGCCCTGACATCGTTCGCCTGGACTGACATCGTTCGCCTGGACTGACATCGTGCACCCGGACCATCTCGGTACTTCGCGGCCGAATAGAGTATATAGAACTAAATAGCAATATTTTGTCGTGGGAAAGTGATTTATAAATCGATCCACTGTGATCGAGTATGGCCAGACAAGCGTACCAGTCCCGCCTCCAGGGACTCCGCGAGGAGGTCCTCTACATGAGCGAACTCGTCGCCGAACAGCTCCGATCGGGCTTCGACGCTCTCGAAGAGAAGGACGACGACCTGGCGCAGGCCGTCATCGACGGCGACGAGGAGGTCAACGAACTCTACCTCGAGCTCGAACAGGAGTGCATCGACCTCATCGCGCTCCAGCAACCCGTCGCCGGCGATCTCCGATTCATCGCGTCGTCGTTCAAGATCATCACCGACCTCGAACGCATCGGCGACCTCGCGACCAACCTCGGCGGCTACGCACTCCGGGCCGAACACGACGCCTACCCCGAGGTCGACATCAGACGCATCGGCGACGAGACGCTCGAGATGCTCGAACGGGCGATGGCGGCGTACGCCGAAGAGGACGTCGACGGCTGCTACGCCATCGCCGAGCGCGACGACGAGGTCGACGCGATGTGCCAGGCGGCGAGCCAGACCGTCGTGCGCTCGTTACTCGAAGCGGACTCCCTCGACCAGGACGTCGACGAGACGTTCCAGGACGTCTCGCGGCTCTTTCTCACCATCCGCGACCTCGAACGCGTCGGCGACCACGCCGTCAACATCGCCGCGCGGACGCTCTACATGGTCGAACAGAACGACGAACTGCTGTACTGACTGCGGCCCCTCGTCCGCTCGGTTCCCGCTCGCGACGCCGTGACGGAAGCTATAACAGTCCGCCACGGGAACTCTCCGACGGACATGAACCAGGAGGACGGTGAGCGTCCGCCAGCGGAACTCGATGGCCGCCCGCTCGACGAAGCCGTCGACGTCGTCGCCCGCGAGGAGGCGCGTGACCCGGCCGAGGTGCGACGCGCGCTCTCGTACGTCACCGACGAGGACGGCGTCGTGACGTCCGACGCGGTGGACGACGCGTTCGGGGAACTGTCGAAGGTCGTCTCGACGCCGGAGACGCGGGTGGAACTCGCGCGCATCGCCTTCGAGGACGCAACGGAGACGGCCGAACCGGTCGCCGACGTCGACGTCGTTCGAGCCCGGCTCGACCGCTTCGAGGAGCGGCTCGAACAGATCGAGGCACACGTACCCGAACTCGGGCGTGAGCTCTCCGAACTCGTCGGCGACAGCGAGTCCGACCTGTACGACACCGCAGTCGGCATCCAGCGGCTCACCGTCGCGGCGAACCGAGCACAGGGTGCCGCCGACGAACTCCAGGTCGACCTCGAGGAGTTCGAGCGCTGGGTCGCGAACTCCGAAGTCCGACACGACGAGTTCGCGGACGAACTCGACGCCCTCGACGGGTCGCTCGACGATCTCGCGAGCGCCGTCGACGCTGTCGCCGAGCGCGCGGCCGACGAGGGTGACAGCCCCGACGCCGACGTCGAACCCGATGCCGTGTGGGTCGACACCTCCCTCCGCCATCGGGCCGTCGGGCTGCTGTTCGCGGACCTCCGGACCGAACTGGACGCCCTCCAAGCGTGGCCCGTCGAGGACGAGGGCGCGGGAGACGAGACGACGGCCGACCGCGCTGCCGAACTCGACGAACGGCTCGACGACCTCGAAGCGCGCTGGCGGGCGCTCGGCGACCGTCTCGACGGGGTCGCACGCCCCGCGTGGCGCGAACAGTACGACGACGTCCTCGACGGGTTCGAGGACGCTCTCGACGACTTCGAGCCGCCGCTCGACTGGAGCGAGGTGCAGGCGACGCTCGACGAACACCGCGGACGGGTCGACGGTCTCGCGTAGGCACTCGTCAGCGATTCAGTCTGTCTTCGTCGAATCAGAACAGAACGAACCCGGTGGCCTCACAGCCGCTCTCTACGCATCGCGCCCTGGAGGGCGACGTCGCCGATGGCGCTCCCGTGGTCGAGCGTTCGGCGGAGTGCGTCGAGGCTCCGCGCGACGGCGACGACGTCGGTCGTGGAACCGGTGGCCATCGCGCTCTGTTCGTCAGCGAGCGCCTCGTCGAACGCGGCCAGGCTGGCTCGCGTCTCCGCGCAGGTGTCGAGTATCTCGTGGACCCGCTCGGAGTCCCGACCTTCGAGGACCGCGTTCGAGGTCCCCTCGACGACACCTCGGGCGGTGGTGGCGACGGCCTCCAGTTCGTCGGCGACCGTCTCGGGGACGGGGTCGGTCAAGTGTCGTCCCACGCGGGCGATGGTAAGGCCGTTGCGCGCGACCCGTTCGAGCCGTCTGGCGGTCCCGTAGTACTCGAACAGGTCCGGGCGGCTCGCGCCGACCCGGTCGACCTCCTCCAGCGAGACGAGCGCGCGACCGAAGTGCCGGACGACCATCCCACAGAGGCGTTCGACCTCCGTCTCGCGCTCACAGAGCCGTTCGTACGCGCCGGCGTCGGCGTCGAGGAAGGAGGCGGTCGCTCCCTCGTGGATCGAGAGGGCGACGTACTGCAACTGGACGACGGACTGTCGGACCGAGACGTCGGAGGCGTCGAGCAGGTTCCGCACGATTAGGCACCCATCGCGCTCGTCGACGAGTTCGGTCCCGACGAACTGTCGGACCAGCGACCGGACCGCCCGACACGTCTCGGCGTCGAACGGCTCCGCGGCGACGAGCGTCACGCGCTCGAATCCGACGGCCTGCGCCGCTCTGAGCGCGCGCTCGACCTGTGCTCGGCTGCCGTCCACCTCGACTGTGATCTCGGAGAGGCCGTCGCTGTCCTTCTCACGGCTCCGGACGACGATGGAGCCGTCGCGGTGGCTATAGAGGTTGACGGGCATCCCCGCCTCGAGCCCGCGAGCAGTCGCCCACTCCTTCGGGATCGAGACCGTGTAGGTGCCGCCACCGACCTCCTGGAGCTTCCGTGTCTCCATCGTTACTCACCGTACGTGGGCTGGCGCTCGCGACGTGCCTCCGCGCTCGGGACGCCGTCCGTTCCCGTCGGCTGTCGGCATCGGGTTCACCCGAACTTGCCGCTGATGTAGTCCTCGACGCGCTGGCTCTCGGGGTTCTCGAAGATCTTGTCCGTGTCGTCGTACTCGACGAGGTCGCCACCGGTGAGGAAGACGGCCGTCTGGTCGGAGATACGCGCCGCCTGCTGCATGTTGTGCGTGACGATGACCACCGTGTACTCCTCGGCGAGGTCGTGGATGAGGTCTTCGATCTTCGAGGTGGCGATGGGGTCCAGCGCCGACGCCGGCTCGTCCATCAACAGCACCTCGGGGTCGGTCGCCAGCGCTCGGGCGATGCAGAGCCGCTGCTGCTGGCCGCCGGAGAGCCCGAGGGCGTTGTCGTCGAGGCGGTCTTTTACCTCGTCCCAGAGCGCAGCTTGCTTCAGCGAGCGCTCGACCAGCTCGCGTTCCTTCTCTTCGTCGCTCCGACCCAGGAGCTTCGCCAGCAGTCCCTTCTCGATGTCGCCGTGCTTCCGTGGGCCGTACGAGATGTTGTCCCGGATCGACTTCGGGAACGGGTTCGGTGACTGGAACACCATTCCGACCCGTTTGCGGAGTTCGACGAGGTTGACCCCGTCTTGATAGATCTCCTGACCGTCGTACTTCACCGACCCCTCGATCCGCGCCGACCCGATCCGGTCGTTCATCCGGTTCAGACACCGGAGGAACGTCGACTTCCCACAGCCCGACGGACCGATGAGCGCGGTGACGCTCTTCTCGGGGATCTCCATCGAGACGCTCTTGATGGCGTGATCGTCGCCGTAGAAGACGTCGAGGTCCTTCGTGGCGATCTTCGCCTTCCCGTCGAACTGGTAGTCGATCCACTCGGGTCTGGTCTCTTCTTCGGTCTCGCCGGCCACCGTCTGGAGCGGCTGGCTCTGGTCCTGGTCGGAGTCGGATGTCGTCTGTGACTGTCTGGTTTCGCTCATTGTTATTCGTGTCTAAGTTTGCTCCGGAAGTAGTACCGGGTGGCGATGCCGATCGCGTAGAACGAGAGGACGACGACGAGGAGGACCAGCGCCGTCGCCCAGCGGAAGCCGTCGGGGTCGGCGACGTTCTGCCCCAGTCCGACGCCCGCGGTGATGAGCGCGAACAGCTGGTACGGCAGCGCCGAGGTCGCCTGCAACAGCTCGGGATTGGCGACGAACGGGGGGGTGGAGGTGAACTGGAACCCGCCGATGACGTCGACCGTCTGCGCGCCGGGGATGAACGTCCCGCCCGCCATCGTCAGCAGGATGGGAGCCGTCTCGCCGGCGATGCGACCCACGCCGAGGATGACACCGGTGACGACCCCAGGCAGTGCAGCCGGCAGGACGACGCTCCGGATGGTCTCCCACTTCGACACCCCGAGGGCCACGCTCGCGTCGCGGTACTCGTCGGGGACTGAGAGCATCGCCTCCCGGCTCGTAATCACGACCAGCGGGAGGAGCATGAATCCGAGCGTGAGCATCCCAGCCAGCAGCGACTTCCGGTTCCCGAACCGCGGGATGAGAAACGCGAACCCGAACAGCCCGAAGACGATGCTGGGGGTGCTCCAGAGGCCGTTCGTCGCGACTTCGACGGCCTGGGTGAACCGGCCGCGCTCGGCGTACTCCGTGAGGAAGACCGCCGCGCCGACGCCGAGCGGCACGGCAAAGACCACGGCACCGAGAACCAGCCAGAACGTCCCCACGATGGCGGGCAGAACCCCCTGGTAGTCGTTCAGGAGGGCGACGCCGTTCATCACGAAGGGCACGGAGATGGGCAGGGTGAACGTAAGGCCGAAGAGCGTCGTCTCCGGTCCGACCCCCGCGCCGACCTGAACGCCCGTGAGCAGTCCGGGGATCCCCTGGATGGTGACGAACGCGACCAGGATGAAGAGGACGGCGACGATGGACAGGGCGTTCAGGTAGATGAGCGTGAACGCCCCCATGCGGCGACCGCGCGCGCCGAAGCCGCCGTACGCCTTCGCGGCCGCCCAGCCGGCGAACAGCGTGGCGAACAGCGTCGCGACTGGGATGACGAACTCGGCGGTGAACGAGGCGGGCTGTTCCCAGCCCAGGTTCCACTCCCACGTCGGGCCGATGACGTTGGTCACGAACACGAGCCCCGTCAGGAGACACAGCGCCCCGACCGGGATCGTCGAGCCGACGTCCTCGCGTGTGAGCGCCGTGGCGGCGAACGCAGCGATACCGACGAGGACTCCGCCACCCACGCCGCCGACGGCGCCCAGGCCGAGGGTCTGTGAGACGAACCCACCGGCCACGACGAACCACGCGACGCCGGCGACGGAGGCCGCGATCAGCCCGGCGCTCGGACTGGGGGTCGTCTCGACGTATCCGAGCCGCGAGCCGACGCCGAACGTGATAACCGCTCCCCCGAGGAGCATGAGCAGCAGTCCGAGGAGCGTGAACGTCGGAAGGCCCGCGACCGGGTCGGTGAGCGAGATCCGCTCGAACAGCGCCACGATCGAAAGTGCGAACAGGATGGCAGAGAGACCGACCGCCCCGGCGGCGACGGCGTCGGCGCTGGACGTCTCGGTTTCGACCAGTTGACTCCGCGTCGCGCCCGCCATCAGAGCTTCCCTCCGAGTTTACGCTGCATCCGCCACTCGATGTACTGTGCGCCGATCGAGATGAAAAGCACCGTGATAAAGAGGATGACGCCGGCGGCGAACAGGGCGTCCATCTGGAGACCGTCCGCCTCGCCGTAGTTGCGGGCGATAAGCGACGTGAGCGTCTCCATCCCGTAGAAGACGTTCGTCAGCGGTTCTGTGAGTCGAGGAACCCCTCGAAGCATCACGGTCGCAGCCATCGTCTCGCCGATCGCCCGGCCGACGCCGAGGAGGACCGCCGCCGAGACGCCCGAGAAGGCCGCCGGAATCGTGATCGAGGTCATCGTCTGCCAGTCTGTCGTCCCGACCGCCAGCGAGCCGCTCTTCATCGACTCGGGGACCGACGAGAGGGCGTCCTCGGCGACCGACACGACCGTGGGCAGCGCCATGAGGCCGACGACCACGCCCACGAACAGGTACGTGCCCTGTCCGGAGAGGTTGAACTGGCCCGAGGCCCACGGGCTGAGGACGGTGAAGCCGATGAAGCCGTAGACGATCGAGGGGATGCCGGCGAGGATTTCGACACCCGGCTTGACGAACTCGCGAACGATGTCGGGGGCGATCTCCGAGAGGAACAGCGCCGCCGAGACCCCGAGCGGGGCAGCGACCGCCGTCGCGATGACGGTCACCATCACGGTCCCGTGGATCATCGGCACCATCGAGTACCGAATCGGTGCCGACACCGCGTCCCAGTTCGTCTGGATGAACATCCGCAGTGCGGGGACGCTGACGCCGAACACCGTCGCGGACTCGTACTGGAACACCGGGACCGCCTCGACGAAGATGAAGACGATGATGAGCCCCAGTATCAGGAGCGTCGAGATCGTCGTGGTCAGCGTCAGTATCAACGCCGTCTCCTCCTGGTAGCGGACCCAGCCGTAAGCGGACGAGACGAGAAAGACGGCGAACGGTACGACTGTGAACGGCGAGACCAAGAGGAACCCAACGAACGCCGCCAGCAGAGACAGCGCGATCACCGCGACGGTGGCGAGCGCGCCCGTGGACGTGTCGTCGACGAAGTCGCGAACCTTCTGTGCCTGTCGTCCGACGGCGGCGTTGAGTCGACTGGTCTCCGATTCGGTTATTGATGCCATTTCGAGTGTTTTTCGTGGTGTTGTGTACGTGTTGGAAAAAGTAGGTATTCGCCGGCGAACCTGACTCCAGCGACCGGACCGATCTGCCCGCGTCAGTTCGACGGCATCCAGAGGTCGCCAGTCGCGAGGGGCTGGAGCTTCTCCTTCTCGGAGACGAGGTCCTTCGTCGGGAGCGGGATGTAGTTGTTCGCCTCGACGAACACCTGCTGGCCGTACGGGTTCAGGAACATGTTGAGGAACGCGGCCTCGCTCAGGCCCGTGCCGCCACCGTCGGGGTTCGACTCCTCGATCAGCGTGTACATGTGGAGGTCACGGTTGAGCGGGTACTCGCTGTCGAAGATGGTGTTCTCTGCGTCCCGGTTCGGCTCGTACACCGTCCCGTCGAAGTTGATCGCGATGGGCTGGACCTGCTCGCCCGTGAACGCCAGCGCCATGTACGCGATAGCGCCCTTGTTCTGCTGAACGAGCTGGGCGACCTGCTGGTTCTGGCCCTGACGGGTGTCGACCTCCATCGGGGCGTCGGCGTCGCCGAGCATGTTGAGGCGGAACGAGGTGTCCGTCCCGGAGCCTTCGGCACGGCCGATCACGTAAATCTCCTGGTCGTAGTCGACCCCTTCGAGCTCGCTCCAGTTGCTCACCTCGCCCTGGAAGATCTGCCGGATCTGCTCGCCGGAGAGCTGCTCGACGCCCGCCTCCGAGACGTCGCTCGAGACGACGACCGGCTGACCGTCACGGCCGACGACGTGGTCGACGACCGTACTGTTGGCCTTGTCCTCGCTCCAGTCGAGTTCGGCCGTGATGGGACCCGAGGAGTTGCCGATGTCGACGAGGCCGTCGACGACCGCCTTACACCCCGTCCCGGAGTGGCTCAGACCGACCGTCGTCGGGAACGGCGGGCTCGAGCGCTGCTCGGTCGGCTCGAAGCCGAACTTCTGGGCGAAGTAGTCGGCGAGCAGCATGTCAGGACTGCCGAGTGCGTCCCAGCCGGGGACGGTGTTCTCGGAGTTCGAACCCCAGTACTCGCCGTCGGACGGCGGCGCGTTGGAGTTCCAGTATGAGCTCCCCTTGTTCGAGATGGGATAGACCGTCGAGGACCCCTCGGCGGTGAGCAGGTCCGCCTCCGTCGAGCCCGAGTCGGAGCCCGACTCCTCCGTCGACTCGGTCGACCCTTCCATCGACTCACCGCTCTCGGTCGCGGGAGCGTCCGTCGCCGTGCTTCCGCTTCCTCCGCCGCTATCACCGCTGCCGCTGTCTTCCGACTGCCCGCCGCTGCAGCCGGCGAGGCCGGCGGCCCCGACAGCGCCCGTCGTCGCAATGAACTTCCGCCGCGATACCAGGTCGCTCAGACGATTTCGCTCGTCCGTCATCACCTGTGCAGAACCGAGATTTGATTAAAGCGGTTTATAATACCCGTCTCAAGTGCTCGGTTCGCGTTGGGAGTACAAAGTTCGAACAGAGAGGACAATATCTCTCAATTGAAAAAAATTCCACTATATTTTTTATATACCGCAACTCCATCTACGTGTGGGTACGTTCTTCACGATTCGGTCGACCGATTACGAAGAGATGGCCGAGGGCGTGTCGCGTTAGCCGCGACGACGCCGGATCCCGACTGCGAGCGTTACGACGAGAAGCGACGCGCCCACGCCGAAGCCCGGCTGGCGGACTCCGGTCTTCCGGTCGGCCCGGTCGTCCGTCGGTTCGGCCGTCGACTCCGAGCGCGTCAGTCCGGACGCCGTCGACGCTGTCACCGCGGGCCGGCCGTGTTCGACCGCCGTGGCTGTCTCGTCGTCGGCCGTATCGATCACGGTCCCGGTAGCCGTCTGTGACTCCTCGGCGGTCGAACCCGGGTCACTCTTGCGGCCGACCGCGAACCTCCTGAACTGGGGCCTCCCCCTCCCGACTGCGACAGCCGAGGCGGACGAACGCTCGAACTCGATCGGGAGGTCGCTGTTCAGGGCGGCGACTTCAGTCGGCGTGAACGGAGGAAGGCGAGTCGCGTAGGAGGAGACGGGGAGAATCGAATCGCACCGGCGATCAGTCGCCGGTTACTGGAAGCCGATGCGGCCGTCGCGGCGTTCGGTGAACGACTCGCGGCCGCCGCCCTTGAACTGGTCTTCCATCCGCTCGTAGTAGTCCATCAGATCGTCGGTGATGGTCGGGCGCACGGCTTCGAGCGCCTTCCGGAAGTGGCGCATCTCGATCTCGTCGGCGTCGGTGTCCTCCCGGAGCGCCTCGATGGCCGCCTCGCGCGCGATGGATTCTAAGTCGGAGCCGACGTACCCCTCCGTGATCTCCGAGATCTCGCGGAGGCTGACGTCGGGCGCGAGCGGGCTCGACTGCGTGTGGATCTTGAGGATCTCCTCACGGCCCTCTTCGCTCGGCTCGCCGACGAGGACGAGTCGGTCGAACCGCCCCGACCGGATGAGCGCCGGGTCGATCATGTCCGGTCTGTTCGTCGCGCCGATGACCATCACGTCGCCCATGTCCTCTAGGCCGTCCAGCTCGGTCAGGAGCTGGTTGACGACTCGTTCCGACACGTTGTTGCCCATCTCCTGTCCCCGAGAGGGCGCGAGCGAGTCGAGTTCGTCGAAGAAGATCACGGTGGGGGCGACCTGCCGAGCCTTCCGGAACGTCTGTCGGATGGCCTTCTCGGACTCGCCGACCCACTTCGAGAGCAGCTGCGGCCCCCTGACCGAGATGAAGTTGGCGTTCGTCTCGTTCGCTACCGCCTTCGCGATGAGCGTCTTGCCCGTCCCGGGCGGCCCGTAGAGCAGGACGCCCTTCGGGGGTTCGATGCCCATGCGCTCGAAGCGGTCGCGGTTCGTCAGCGGCCACTCGATGCTCTCTTCGACCTGCTGTTTCGCTGCTTCGAGGCCGCCGACGTCGTCCCACGAGATCTTCGGGAGTTCGACGAGGACCTCCCGCATCGCGGAGGGTTCGACCTCGCCGAGCGCGCCGTTGAAGTCCGCGCGCTTGACGATCATCCGGTCGATCAACGATGGAGGAATGTCCTCCTCGTCGAGGTCGATCTCGGGGAGGTACCGCCGGAGGGCCTTCATCGCCGCCTCCTTCGTGAGCGACTCGATGTCGGCGCCGACGAAGCCGTGGGTCTCGTCTGCGAGCGTGTCGAGGCTCACGTCGTCGCTGAGCGGCATCCCCCGGGTGTGGATCTGGAGGATCTCTTTGCGACCTTCCTCGTCGGGGACGCCGATCTCGATTTCGCGGTCGAACCGACCCGGCCGTCTGAGCGCGGGGTCGACCGAGTCCACCCGGTTGGTCGCGGCGATGACGATGACCTGGCCTCTCGTTTCGAGGCCGTCCATCATCGTCAACAGCTGGGCGACGACGCGGCGCTCGACCTCGCCCGTGACGTCCTCGCGCTTGGGCGCGATGGAGTCGAGTTCGTCGATGAAGATGATCGAGGGCGCTTCCTCGTTGGCGTCCTCGAATATCTCGCGCAGCTGCTGTTCGGACTCCCCGTAGTACTTCGAGATGATCTCGGGCCCGGCGATGGAGAAGAAGCTCGCGGAGGTCTCGTTCGCCACCGCCTTCGCCAGGAGCGTCTTGCCCGTCCCAGGCGGCCCGTGCAAGAGAACGCCCTGCGGCGGCTCGATACCCAGTTTCTTGAAAATCTGGGGGTGTTTCATCGGGAGCTCGACCATCTCCCGCACGCGCTGGATCTCGCCTTGGAGGCCGCCGATGTCCTCGTACGTGATGCCGCCGCCGGTCTTCTCGAAGCCCGAGATGGGCTCTTCGCGGAGTTCGACGTCGGTGTCCTCGGTGACGAGGCAGACGCCGTCGGGGTCGGTCTCGACGGCGATGAGGGGGATGGCCTGTCCGGGCGAGCGCATGAACGGGTGGTTCGTCGAACTCATCACCGGGACGATGTCGCGCTCGACGACGGGGCGTTTCAGTATCTGTCGCTTCACCATACCCGCGGCGTCGGAGCCGAACTGCACCGACGCCTCCTCGGGCGGGGCGAGGACGAGCTTGTTCGCCTTCTTCGCGTCCGCCTTCCGGATGGTCACGCGCTCACCGATACCGACGTCGGCGTTCTGCCGCGTGAAGCCATCGATCCTGACCGTGTCGGTGTTCCAGTCCTGCCGGTCCGCGCGCCACACCTTCGCCGCCGTGGTCTCGCCACCTTCGATCTCGATGATGTCACCAGGGGAGAGCTTGAGATGGAGCAACGTGTCCGGGTCGAGACGGGCGATTCCGCGTCCCGAGTCGTTCGGGTACGCCTTCGCCACTTCGAGTTGCACTTCGTTCATGATTGTTCCGCGGGGATTCCTCCGTAGATGTCCGTTTTTCGGCGACGCCGATTTATAAGTGCTTTGCTAGGGGGAGTACCAGCCGTTTCCGCGTCCCTTCGCGTGTGTGTCACCGTATATCACGGTATGCGTGGACGGTATTAATCCCTACCGACACGGGCACGCACTGCGCACCCCCCACTGTCGCCCTGTCGTTCCGGCGCGCTCCGACCGACAGTATTTGAGGGTCGCCCGTCTGCTCTCACCCATGCGAACGCTCGCCTTCGACGGTCGGACCGGTGCCAGCGGCGACATGCTTCTCGCCGCCCTGGTCGCCGCCGGTGCCGACCCGGCCGTCCTCTCGCCCGTCGAAGCGGCCCTCGACGTCGAGTTTCGGGTCTCGACGACGACGCGAAACGGTATCGCGGCGACGACCGTCGACGTCGTCGTGGGCGACTCCGCCGAGACCGACACGGCCGACGACCACGCACACGCACGCAGTCACGACCACGACCACGAGAACGCAAACCGTCACGACCACGCGCACGGTCACGACCACGACCACCTCGCAGAGGGTGCCGGTCCCCATCGCAGCTACGCCGAGGTCCTCGACGTCGTCGGCGGGATGGCCCTCGACGACGCCGTCGCCGAGCGCGCGCGGGCGGTGGTGCGTCGCCTCGCGGAGGCCGAGGCGACCGTCCACGGGGCCTCGATCGAGGAGATACACTTCCACGAGGTCGGTGCCGACGACGCCATCGCCGACATCGTCGGCTGCTGTCTGCTCCTCGACGACCTCGACGTCGACCGCGTCGTGACGACGCCCGTCGCGAGCGGCGGCGGCTCCGTCGAGATGAGCCACGGGACCTATCCGATTCCTGCCCCCGCGGTCGTCGAACTCGCGTCCGACGCGGACTGGTCGCTGCGGGGCGGCCCCGTCGAGAGCGAACTCCTCACGCCGACCGGGGCGGCGCTCCTCGCCGAGTTCGCCGACGGCGTCGACGCGCTCCCCCCACTGGACGTCTCGGCGTCGGGGTACGGCGCGGGCACGAAGTCGTTCGACGGCCACCCGAACGTCCTCCGGGCCGTCGTCGGTGACGGTGCCGGCGGGCTGAAACGCGACGAGATCACCGTCCTCGAAACCAATCTCGACGACGCCACGCCGGAGGTCCTCGGCGGCCTCCAGGAGTCGCTCGCGGCCGCGGGCGCACGGGACGTCTCCGTCCTCCCGGTGACGATGAAGAAGTCCCGCCCCGGCCACCTCGTGAGGGTCGTAACGAGGCCCGAAG
>JBEPYA010000077.1:0-15223 GCA_041641615.1 Salinigranum sp.
CTACGCGATGTACGGCGTCCTCAGTGGCGTCATCATTCTCCTCACGACGCTCTATCTGGCCGCGCTCGTCCTCCTGATTGGCTTCGTCGTCAACGCGCAGGTCCACGCTGCTCTCGCCAGCCGCGACGGGTAGCGCAGTGACGGCGCCGCCGCCCCGCGCTGTGTGGGCCGCGCTTCTGGACGGACACTCGAATCAGGGGTGTCTCGACCGCCCGGACCCGTCGCCGTCCGCCAGCGGTTCGTACACGTACGCGTTCGGCGGCACGGCTTCGAACACGAGCGTCCCGGCCGGAAGTCGGAGGAGGACCCACGCGAGGTAGAGGTCGCCGACGGCCCCGGCGGTGTTCAGCACGAGGCCGAGATACGCGACCGCCTGCACGACCGGCCCGCCGACGGCCATCCCGAGCAGACCGGCCGGCGTCAGGACGGCCAGCGGCGCGAGCGCGACGAGGAGGTTCGCCCGTCTCGTCTGAAACTGGCCCACGGCGGCGACGTAGAACCCGCCGACCGACGGGGCGGCCCCGTAGGAGACGTCGTAGCCGAGGAGTCGGTAGACGGTCGCGTGGACGAGTTCGTGGGCGACCGGCACTCCGACGACGACTGCGACGAAGACGCCGCCGAGGAGGAACAGGTCGGGCGTGATGACGAAACCCTCCGGAATCGGGTCGACGCGGACGAACCGCTCGACGAGACCCGGTCCCCGGAGCGCGAGGAGCACGACCGCGTAGCCGACCAATGTGGCGAGTGCCAGGGCGGCGGCGGCGACCTGAAGCCACAGACCCGGGTAGTCGAAGGGCGACGGCGACCCGTATCCGGTGGGTGGGTCCGGCGGGTCGCGCCACCGACTCGGACGCCCCCGCCGTCTCCCCGGTGACATGTTCGGCCCGACTCGCGGGCGACGAATGAAGCTTGTTCCCCTCGCGGAATCCCGAAGAGGTTAAGCCCGCGTCGCCGGAACCCCGGAACATGAAGAAGCTCATCGTCCGCGGTGACCCCGGCATCCGGCGCGACGCCGTCATCGAGTGGGACGGCGAGGAGCAGGTCTGTTTCGCCATCGACCGGCAGGGCGACTACCACGGCCCCGACGAGGTCCAGCTGTGGTGTACCATCGGAACCGAAGATGAGCGCGAGACGTTCGACAAGCGTGAGTACGTCCCCCACTTCCTCGAAGTCGACTCCGTCGACGCCGAGGCGCTCACGGTCATCCAGAAACGCGGTCGCTGATCTCTTACTCGCCTGGCAGTTCCTCGTGGTCTACTCGGTACACCGTCACCGACCCCTCTCGGTAGGCCACCTCGACGCCGTCGAGATCGGTGACGGTGATGTCGTCGTATCTGAGCCGTTCGGAGGGCCCGATCCAGACGTACTCGACGTCGTACTGTCGGAGGAGCCGCGCCTGTTCGTCGGGCTGGCCGAGGAACATCGTGTCCACGTCGCGCACGCGTGAGTAGTAGGCGTCGGGGCCGCGGTAGCCGACCTCGTGTTGCCAGCCCGCGACCGTCGGAATCCCGGTCATGCTCGCGGCGGGGTTCGACGTCCACGCGTACATCCCGCGCTCGCGCTCGTCGGTCCCGCCGCGCGAGTGCCACGTCGTCCCCGGGGCCGAGAGGAGGGTCGGCTGGCCCTCGCGATCGTCGAGCCAGCCGATGGCGGGCGCTTCCTCGGGGTGTTCCGACTCGATGAACGCCGTCGCGTCGAGCGTCGGCTCGGGCGCGTTCTCGAAGTGGTTGCCGAGCGCGAACGCCCCGTAGGTGCTCGTCGAGACGACGAGCAGGAGGACGAATCCCACCGCGACGACCCGCCGAGCCGCGCCGAACGCGTGGCCGTCACCTCCGCTCCCGTCGGCGGCGACCGCCGCTCGGCTCGTCGCCGTCGTGCTCGTCTCCGTCTCCGCCGGCCGGCCGCGAAGCAAGCCGGCGACGACGGTGCCGGCGGCGACCCCCCACAGCGCCCACACCTGGATGTAGAACTTGAACACGGTGTTCATACGCAGCGGGCCCGCCTGCTCGGTGAGGTAGACGAGTTCGACCATCGTCACCAGGCCGGCCCCACCGACGATCAGGACGGTCTCGAAGCCCACGGGCCGGTCGAACCGGAGCGCGACGAAGCCGAGGACTAGGAGAGGGAGAGTCAAGAGCAGCACCGGCAGGTCGATGGCGCTCGCGACGAGCGCGACAGCCGCGACGCCGACGAGCACCGGGACCGCCCGGCCGACCCGTCGGAACAGGTACGCGCCGAACGCGAGGACGAACCCGCCGTGGACCAAGAGCAGCCCGGCGAGCGAACTCCGTTCGGCGGCGGCGAGAATCTCCAGCGAGCGACTGCTCCCGCCGCCGCTCGCGAGCAGGACGAACGGGGCCGAGAGGACGACGCCGACGACGCCCGCGAGGACCGCCACGCCGAGCGCGCCGCCGAGCCGAAGCAGTTCGCCCTGGAGCCGCGACTCGAACGACCGGACGGTGCGCTCCGTGAACAGCGACAGCGGGTGGGCGGGCGCGAACGCGACCGCGAGGAAGAGGAGGCCGAACAGGGTCGGGAAGCTCCACGTGTCGACGACCGACTGGAGGCCCGCAACGGTGGGGACAGCACCGAACACCAGGAGGCGGCGTCGCGTTCTCTCCTCGACGGGCGTCTCGTAGTACACGAACGCGAGGCCCGCGCCCAGGAGGAGGAAGGGAAGGCCCATCATGTGCGCGTGGAGGTCGCCGTTGAGCCACGCGAAGAGGGGGAACTCGTTGATCGTGCCCGGAATGACCCGCGAGGCGTCGAAGTAGAAGAAACTCGACGTCTCCTCCAGGACCTCGCTCGGCTCGGCGTCGGTTCCGCCGGCGATCCACGTCGCGACCGTGGTTCTCAGCCCCGCGGGGAGCAGCCCCAGCGCGACGTCCGAGGCGGTGTGGAGGTTGGCGGCGAAGCCGACGAAGAACGCGCCGAACGCGCCGGCCAGCCGCGCCGACGACGTTCGCGGTCGGTCGACGTCCTCGCTTCGACTCCGCCGGGCCGCGGCGACCGACGCCGCGAGGTCGTACGCCGCGGTGACGACCATCGCGTAGAAGCCCGCCAGTCCGAGGTTGTACGCGAAGCGCGGTGGGGTCGCGGAGAGCCGGGCGAGCAGCGCCGTGACGAGATGCCCCCCGTAGTAGTAGCGGACGGGTTCGCCTGCGAACCACATGTCCTCCGGCGGCAGCGCCGTCGTCCGCGAGAGCGACTTCAGGAGGCCGAAGTCGAGGAACTTCTCGCCGCCCAGCGCGTGGACCGCGGGGTCGACCGCCCGGACGGCGACGAGCAGCGAGAAGGCGACGAGGAAGACGACGGCGGACTCCGCGAGCGCGCGGCGGTCGAGCGCGAGGGTGGGGTTCGCTCGAACGCTCCCGTCGCGGAGCGCGTCCCGGTCGAGGCCGGACAGGAGCGCCGCGCCGACGAGCACGAGCGTGCCGACGACCAGTCCTGCGGTGAGCGAGAGGTGGCCGACCCAGTACGCGGGCAGGGTGAGGACGACGAGCGCGACCGGGAGGGCGAACCCCGCGCCGCGGCCGGGAATCGAGAACAGGCGGGCGGCGATGGGGACGCCGGCCGCACCGACGAGCGCGAACAGGAGAAGCCAGCGGAGGACCAGCGCGTACTCCATACACCCTTCCGACGCACCCGACTCGTTATACGCTTTATGTCTCCGTCGTCGCCGGCGATACGTCACCCCGAGTGACTGGCGGGAGAGCGGGAGCCGAACAGGGTCGCGTCGCCGTCGGAGCGCTCCCCGCGCCGTGGGGCCACCTCTTTGAAGGGGAGACGGGCCCTCCGTTCACGTGATGGACGACCGTGCGCGACGGCCGGACGAGGCGGGTCCGAGAGGGAAGGCGCCCTTCGACAGGCGACGAGCTATCGCGGGCGGCCTGACCCTCCTCGGCGCGGTCGTCGGGTTCACCGCCGTGCAGGCGGCGATCGAGGTCGGGAACCTCTCCGACGAGTGGGTCCTCGTCGCGCTCCCGGTCTTCGGCATCGTCGGCGTCGTCGGCTTCGTGGTCTTCGTCTCCGCGGTAGTCGGCGACTGACCCCGTCGAAAACCCGGCGCCGTCGCTGCCTGTGACGCGAGCGGAGCGGCCGCGTGAGGGTATCGGTCGGTTTTTTATCCACCCTGCGTAACCCACCCGCAATGAGCAACGTCGGTGTCGTCGTCCCCGCCTACCGTCCCGACACCGCGCGGTTCACGAGCTACCTCGTGGCCATCGACGAGGTGTGCTCCCCCGCCGTCCTTCGCGTCGAACTCGACGACCCTCGCCCCGGAACCCTCGACGCCCTCGAGGAGTGTCCGGTCACGGTCGAGGTGTCGACGAGCGCTGAGCGCCGCGGGAAGGGCGCGGCCATCACCGCGGGATTCGAGTCGCTGACCTCCCGCGTGTCGGTCCTGGCGTTCGCCGACGCGGACGGCTCGACTCCCGCAGACTCGCTCGCCGACGTCGTCCGGCCGGTCGTCGACGGTCGCGCGGACCTCGCCGTCGGCTCGCGGAGACACCCCGCCGCGGAGATCGTCTCACATCAGACGCTCGCCCGCCGCCGACTCGGTGACGGCTTCGCGTGGCTCGCTCGCCGGTTCCTCGACGTCTCCCTCTACGACTACCAGTGCGGCGCGAAGGCGCTCTCCGCCGAGACGTGGGCCGCGGTTCGTCGCCACCTCTACGAACCGGGGTTCGCGTGGGACATCGAACTCATCGCCGTCGCCGGAGCGCTCGACTGCCGCGTCGCCGAGGTGCCGGTCACCTGGGAGGACCACCCCGAGTCGACGGTTTCGACCGTCGATACGACCCTCCGGCTCGGACAGGCGCTGGTTCGCTCCCGGCACCGCGCCCGGTCGCTCCGCCAGGACCGCCTCCACACGCTCCTCGACCGGTCACGCGACAGCGGCCCCTCGCTCGTCGAGCGACTCGGCGCCGACGCGGTGGACGACTGACGCCATGTCGGTCGTCGACGCGCTCCTCTCTGGCCGACGCTTCGGCAAGTTCGCTTCCGTGGGAGCCGTCGGCGCCGTCTTCGACGTGACGACGTCGACGGTGCTTCGCGAACTCGGTGTCTTCCCCGAACTCGCGGTGTTCATCGGGATCGAGGTGGCCATCGTCGTCATGTTCCTCCTCAACGACAACTGGACGTTCGCCGAGCAGGGGGCGGCGGGCATCGGCGCCGCCCTCCGTCGACTCCTGCGGTCGAACCTCGTCCGTGCGGGCGGCATCCTCGTCCAGCTAGCGACGTTCGGGTTCTTCTACCGCGTCGTCGCGCTCGACCTGACGCTGTTCGACATCGACGGGTGGTTCGTCGTCTCGAAGGTCGCCGGTATCGGCGTCGGGATGCTCGTCAACTACGTCGCGGAGAGCCTCGTCACGTGGCGGGTGGGGCGCGGCTGACGCTGATGCGGTCTATTGTGGCTGTTCCCCGACCGTCGACGCCGAGGGGTGACGACAGCCGAGACTGAGTTACAACAGACCGTATCACGGCGAAAAGTAGCATACGGCGTCGTAATCATAACCCTTAACCCCAACCGCCGATTCGTACCTGGTAGCGGGATGGGATAGCCAGGAGATTCCGCCGGGCTCATAACCCGGAGATCGGTAGTTCAAATCTACCTCCCGCTACTTCTCTCGGAACCAGCACCCGAGCAGCGCGTTTCATCGCGCCGTGACGACTGCTGGTTCTGTGTGAGACGAGGGAATGTGAACGCCTCTCTGAACGAGACCGCAGGGGGCGACGTGGGCGTAGCTCACTTCTTTCGTGCCCGTCTTCGATTCACCCGAACGAATACGTCGCGCCTCCGACGAACGTTCTTCCGTTCTTATCGTTCCTCGCCCGTCATCGGCGGGAGCTGTGCGGCTATCATCTCGCGGTCCGCTTCGAGCCACGGCGGGAGCTGAAGGCTCTCGCCGAGCGTGTCGACCGGCTCGTCGACGGTCAGGCCCGGGCCATCGGTCGCCAGTTCGAAGAGGATCCCGCCCGGCTCGCGGACGTACAGCGAGCGGAAGTACTGCCGGTCGCGCACCCGGGAAGGCGAGAGACCGTCCTCGATGAACACGTCGCGCCACGCGTCCAGCGCCCTCTCGTCCGCGACGCGGAATGCGACGTGGTGGGCCGTCCCGACCCCCTCGCGGCCGAACGGGAGGTCCCTGTCGAGGATATCGACGACGGACCCCGCCTCCCCACCCTCGATCCGATAGCGAACTCGGTCACCGTCCTGCGATTCGAGCGTGAAGCCGAGCGCGTCGAGGACGCTGGCGGTCTGGAAGGGCCTCGCCGAGGCGAGCGTCACGCTGTGCAGTCCGCGGACGGCGTGTCTCGCCGGGACCGGTCCGCCCGTCCACGGCTCTCCCTCTCCCGTCCCCCCGACGAGTTCGAGCGGTTGGCCCGCCCCGTCGCTGAACCGGAGCACCGGCTCGCCGAACCGCTCCGTGCGTTCGACGCTCGCGAGGCGCCCTGTCCAGTACTCGATGCTCGCTCGCGGGACCGAGAGCGCCGTCGCCGTCGGCTGTGGTCGCCCCACGCGGCCCTCCTCACCGCGCTCGAACGGGAAGCACGTCAGGAGCGTCCCCGGTCGCCCGCGCTCGTCGCCGAAGTAGAGGTGGTGCATGAACTGGTCGTCGTAGTTCACCGTTCGCTTTACGAATCTGAGTCCAAGAATTTCTGTGTAGAATTCGAACGTCTCGGCGGTCGTCCCGGTGATAACGGAGACGTGGTGCATCCCCGGCGTCGACGGTGGGAGGGTCATCGGTCACCCCCTCCGCTGGTGTCGTCCGGCTCCGCGCTCGTCTGCCCGACGAGGCCGGAGAGAAGGTCGCTGACGAACGCGAGTTCGTCGTCGGTGGTCGTGTGCGCCATTCCCTCGTAGATCCGCTCCGTGACGTCGCCGCCGAGCGATTCGAAGACGTCTCGGGACGCGTGGACGCGTTCGAGCGGGACGTAGGGGTCGACGTCGCTACAGCCGAGGAAGACGGGCGTTCCGTCGAGGTCACCCGAATGTTGGACGTTCGCCCCCTCGGGACCGACGAGCCCGCCGCTCAGGACGACGAGGCCGCCGTACCGGCGTGGGTTCCGCGCGACGTACTCCGCGGCCAGACACGCTCCCTGTGAGAACCCACCGACGACGACGCGTTCGAGGGGAATCGAGGAGGTGACGTCGCCGACGGCGTCGTCGACAGCCGTGAGTGCCGAGGACAGTTCGGGCTCGTTCGATTCGAGCGGCGCGAGGAACGACCCCGGGTACCAGCGGTTGTACTTCGCCTGCGGTGCCGCGTACGCGACGCCGTGGACGTAACAGGCGTCGGCGAGGTCGAGAATACTCCGAGCGGTCGCGCCCCGGCCGTGGAGGAGAACGACGGCCGCGTCGGCCACACGCAACGGTGCGCCCGCGTACCTGACCGGCTGACCCTGATGCGGGCCGTCGGACGGTGTCTCGGTCGTGTTCATGCTCCGTATGGGGGGAGTGGAGCAATAACGGTTCGCGGGCGTCGACGTCTCCTGGTGGCGGCAGTGTTATCTGATCGCCAGCAGAGCGTTCTGCTGGTAGATCTCTCTCGACCTCTATCAACAAAACAAATTGTATACTATCAGCGGTGTCGAAACCTGTTCGAGGGCCCCGACGGTCCGTGTCTCGCCCGCGGACGCGAGGTGGTCGACCAGGTACTCCGCTGTGCCGCTCGGCCCCGGCTGTGGGAGGCACTCGAGTCGATCCGGCTGCCGTTGCCGGCACT
Source organism: Salinigranum sp. (assembly GCA_041641615.1). GTDB lineage: Archaea > Halobacteriota > Halobacteria > Halobacteriales > Haloferacaceae > Salinigranum. The sequence continues at coordinate 7,728 of JBEPYA010000077.1, forward strand.
GGCCGGTTCGACACTCGTAGGGGGCGGCACGTTCGAGCGTTACAAATATAGTAGTGTGATGAAGCAGCGAACGTAGAGCGAGAGAACCTGGCCCACCACGACGGCCGCAGGTGCGTTTCCAAACCCCCTGGCCCGAACCGATTGTCGACCATTCGATTCACCGTACTCACGATACCTGCTGTCGCGATAAGCCGACCATCGGCCCGTTCGCGAGCGTCGAATGATCACGAACGTTCGTCTCCTATACTCGTTACACTTGTACTGGTGTAATCTACTCAGCTCATCGAGTTCTCCAGCTCGAACTCGTTGGCGACGCCGAGCAGCGTCTCGGGGAGGTCCGTCTCAAAGCGGTCCTCGGTCATCCGGTTGGCAGGACTCGCGACGCTGAACGCCCCGACGACCTGCCCGTCAGCGCCGTTCACAGGGACCCCGACGGCCTTGACGCCGTCGAGCTGCTCCTCGTGGTTGAAGGCGACCCCACGCTCGCGGACGGATTCGAGCTCCGCCAGCAGGGTGTCGGCGTCGGTGATGGTGTTCTCCGTCGCCGCGGGGAGACCCCACCGGTCGATGATCGCCTCCACCTGCCCACTGGGGAGCCGTGAGAGGATGGATTTCCCCGCGGCCGTCTGGTGGAGGTGGAACCGCTTGCCGACCGTCGAGTACGTCCAGACGGCGTGTCGTCCCGAGAACGTGTACATGTAGACCCCACGGCCGTTCTCCTCGACGGCGAACACCGCTCGGCACTCGGTTTCGTCGGCGAGCTGCTCGGTGTACGACTCGGCGATACGGTACGCCTTTCGTCTGTTGCGAACGTAGTCACCGAGGCTCAAGAAGGCGAGACTCAGGTGGTAGACGTCGCCGCTCTTGACGACGTACTCGTTGTCCGCGAGCGTCGTCAGGTGGGCGTGGACGGTGCTCGGAGCCAGGTCCATCGCCTCCGCCAGTTCGGTCACCCGAGCACCGTCCAGGTCTCGAAGGGTCTCGACGACGCGCAACGAGGTCGCCGTCGTCTGCAGCGTCCGGCCGCCGTCTTGGGTGCTCATGAGTGACACTCGGCGCGCTCTATACTTAAAATTCGTTACGTTCGAACGCGCTGGTGCTCGACACGGTGAGATGTCCTGGTCGTCTCTCCCCGATGGGTCGGAGCAAGTCTCCTGAGCGCCGTCTTTTGGCGCTCGTGAACGTGTAACACAGCCTTGCGAGAGGTACACCGTCTCTCGAAGTCGATTCGCGTGTGTCGAACGCGCGTCAGAGTCCGAGCATCTCGCGCGCCTCCGCCGACGAGGCGACCTCGCGTTCGAGTTCGTCGGCGATCCGCGCCGTGCGGCGGACCAGCTGTGCGTTGCTCTCGGCGAGTTCGCCGCGGCGGTAGTAGACGTTGTCCTCCATTCCCACTCTCACGTGTCCGCCCATCGTGATCGCAGCCGTGGTCATCGGCAGCTGGTGTTTCCCCACCGCGAGACACTGCCACTCGACGGGGTCGGGGAGGTTGTCGACGAAGTTCACGAGGTTCCGCGGCCCCGGCGGCATCCCGTTCTGCATCCCGAAGATGACCGTCGCCCAGTAGGGCTCCTCGAGGAGCCCCTCGTCGATGAGGTGTTCCGCCTCGGGGATGTGACCGGGGTTGAACAGTTCGAGTTCGGGTTTCACCCCGGCGTCGCGCATCCGCTCGGCGTACTCCTCGTTCTGCTCGCGCGTGTTCTCGGCCGTCCGCGTCTGGCCGAAGTTGATGGGACCGAGGTCGACGGTGGCGACCTCGGGCCGAGGCTCGGTTTCGAGAATCGGCGCGATGCGCGTCTCGCGCGTGTAGATGCCGCCGCCACCGGTGGTGAAGTTCACGATCATGTCGTCGCAGTGCTCGTCGATGGCGTCTCGCAGGAGCTGGAAACGCTCTACCGACTTGGTGTCCTCGTGGTTCTCGTCGCGGGCGTGGAGGTGAACCATCGACGCACCCGCCTCCTCGCACTCGGCGAGGTCCTTCGCGACCTCTTCGGGCTGGGTGGGGAGGTTCGGGTTCGCCTCCTTCCCGTGGAGGCCGCCGGTGGTCGCGACGGTGATGATGAGCTTCTTCTCGAAGTAGTCCTCGTAGCCCTGGTATGCCATATTCTGACCGACTCCGCGTCGGAACTTTACTATTTCGGGAGTCCCCGCTCCCCCCGCGAGAGGGGGTCAACGAACGGATGGTCACTATCTTTATATACCTTCATCCGACTTGGGGAGATATGGAACGAGATAGCACCGCCCTAGTGACCGGCGGAGGGCGTGGTATCGGCCAGGCCATCTGTGTCGAACTGGCGGCTCGCGGGAACGACATCGTCATCGCCGACCTCGACGAGGAGGAGATGACGTCCACGGTCGACCTCGTCGAAGAAGAGGGTCGACGTGCGCTCGCGCTCGAGACGGACCTGAAGAACCTCGACAGCGTCGAGACGACGGTCGAAACTGCCCTGAACGAGTTCGATACCGTCGAGTACCTCGTCAACAACGCGGGCATCGCGGGGCCGACCTCCGCGTGCGAGCAGATCAGTTCCAAGGAGTGGGACGAGACGCTCGCGGTGAACCTCCGCGGCCCCTTTTACACCTGTCGAACGCTGCTCCCGTCGATGAAGTCCGCGGGGTACGGCCGCATCGTCAACATCGCTTCCGTGACCGGAAAACGCCCGCTCATCAAACGGACGCCCTACGCGACCACCAAGATGGGGCTCATCGGCTTCACCCGAACGCTCGCCGCCGAGGTCGGCGAACACGACATCAACGTGAACGCGGTCTGTCCCGGTTCGGTCGACGGGCCCCGAATCCGACGGGTCTTCGAGCAGAAGGCCGAGGCGACGGGCCAGAGCTACGAGGCGGTCCGAAAGAGCGCCGAGAACGAGAGCCCCCGCCAGGAACTGGTGACCCGCGAGGACATCGCGAACACCGTCGCGTTCCTCTGTTCGTCCGACGCGGACCGCATGACTGGCCAGGACCTCAACGTCTCGGCGGGAAAGGTGATGTACTGACCGCTGCTCCGACGTTTCGACCGCGGGGCGCGGCCGTGTCGAGCCGATGGCCCCCCGCAACTGTCGTGATTTTCAATCATAAACTATATACCGAGGGATTAACCACATGAGGACGTCGTAAACATGGTACGAGATAGCAGCAACCAGTCAAGGCGTCGCTTCCTGAAGAAGACCGTCGCCGGTGGTTCGGCGGTCACGCTGGGGGGGATCGCGGGCTGTGCCGGCGGATCCGGTGGCGGTGGGTCGTCGAACAGTGCCGGTGGGTCGAGTGGCTCGTCCGGTGGTGACTCTGGCGGGAGTACCTCTTCGGGCTCTTCAGGCTCGGACGGCGGCTCCCTGACCTCGATGGGCTCCATCGCAAACCGACAGAACTCCTACTGGCTCAGCTGGGAGAAGGGTTACCTCGAGGCGTGCGAGGCCTTCGGCTACAAACCGAACGTCCAGACGAACAACGGCGAGGTCCAGACACAGCAACAGCAGTTCGACACGGCGATCTCCAGCAACGCGGACTTCATCGCCGGGCAGACCTACACCAACGCCGCCGCGATCACGCTCGCTGAGACGCTGGTGGCGGGGAACACCCCGGGTGTACTCGCGGTCACCATCGCCGACTGGTTCGTCCCGCAGGACGCCGGCGAGGAGTACGTGACGTTCTTCACACCCCACTTCGTCAACCACGCCTACAGCGCCGCGAAGATGCTGTTCGAGTCGATGGGTGGCAGCGGGAAGTTCGTCCACATCGAGGGCAACCGCGGCACGGCCCCGAACATCGGCCGGAACAAGGGTGTCGACCTGGCGATGGAGGAGTACCCCGACATCGAGATGGCGGGGCCACGCCAGCCGGGTAACTGGATCCGCTCGGACGCTCGCAGCGTCATGAACGACAAGGTCTCGCAGTTCGGCGACGACATCGACGGCTACTTCGGCCAGAACGACGCCGTCGCGCTGGGTGGGCTCACCATCCTCGAGGAGAACGACATCGACGTGCCCGTCGTCGGTATCGACGCCAGCGAACCCGGGCTCGCGGCCATCGCCGAGGACCGGATGACCGGCACCGTTTCGGGCATGGGGCCGTGGCAGGCCGGCTGGTCGGTCGCGAAGTGTCACGACTACATCAACGGACACACGCTCAGCGGTCCAGAACGGATGATGGCGTTCAACGCGCCGGTCTGCGTCAAGAACCCCAACGAGTGGACCGACGTCATCGACCGGCTCCCGGTCGTCGACGCCTCCGAGTACAACGACGCCATCTTCTCGGGCGAGACGCCCTACGACTGGACGAAGATGTCCGTCGTGGAGGCCGGCGAGGACGCCTGGGACCCCCAGATCGACATGCAGCCGATGAACCTCGAGGACATGAAGCAGGTCCTCGACTGGAAGGACAAGGACAAGCCGAGTGGCTACAGCCTACCGGGCGTCTACACCGACGCCGCCGCCCAGGAGGAGACGACGCAGCTGTACGTGGATCAGTTCCAGAACAACCCGCTCAAATAACTCTCACTACACACCCTCATGGCATCACAGACACACACAAACGCGACGGACGCGGACGGGGCCGGCACGACCCGCGGGGGCGATCACAGCTTCCGCGTCGAGGGCATCTCGAAATCGTTCCGCCACGTGCAGGCCCTCAAAGACGTGTCGCTGGCAGTCGACCACGGCGAGGTCATCGGTCTGGTCGGGGAGAACGGCGCGGGCAAGAGCACGCTGTTGAACATCCTGACCGGCGTGCTGCAGGCTGACGAGGGTCAGCTGTACGTCGACGGGGAGCCAGTCACGTTCACGAACCCGCGTGATGCAGCGGACCACGGCGTCTCGCTCGTCCACCAGGAGCAGGACGTCATCACGACCATGCGGGGGTACGAGAACCTCTATCTCGGGCGGGAGATGGAGCGCTTCGGGGTGCTCGAGAAGGAACAGATGCGCGAGGAGGCCCAGGCCTTCGTCGACGACCTGGGCATCAACATCGACGTGGACGAGCGCGTGCGCAACTACTCGTTCAACGAGCGCCAGATGCTCGAAATCGCGAAGGCGTTCCACGTCTCCCAGAAGTCCGAGAACCCGGTCATCCTGCTCGACGAGCCGACGGCCGGACTCGAGGAGAGCGGCCGGAAGATCCTCTTCGACCTCGTGAACGACCTGCGCGAGCGGGCGACGTTCGTCTTCGTCTCCCACGAACTCGACGAGGTGCTGCAGATTTCCGACCGGATCTACGTCCTCAAGGACGGAGAGCGCGTCGACGACACCACCGCAGCCGAAGCAACCACGGACTCGCTGCAGCAGGCGATGGTCGGTCGTGAGACCGCCGACGAGTACTACCGCGTCCCCGACCAGCAGCGCGAGTCCGACCTCGGCGAGACGGCGATGGCCGTCGACGCGGTGGCCCACGAAGACACAGTCGGCCCGATCTCCTTCTCCATCCGGGAGGGTGAGATATTCGGTATCGTCGGCGTCGAGGGCTCGGGCAAGCAGCGGCTCGGGCGCCTCCTCGCAGGCGACCTCGACATGACGCAGGGCTCGATCTCCGTCGACGGCACCACGCTGCAGGACCCGACGGTTTCGGACATGGTCGACGCGGGCGTCGGCTACATCCCGAAAGACCGGAAGTCCGAGGGCCTGCTGCTCTACCAGTCGGTGCTGATCAACACCTCCCTGGCGATGGTCCGGGACATGCACGGCAACATGCCGCTGCTCGACCTGGACGCCGAGGAGGAGGCAACGCTCGACGCCATCGAGGAGCTGTCCATCAAGACGCCGGGGCCCAACGCGCTGGTGCACGGGCTGAGTGGCGGAAACCAGCAGAAGGTCGTCATCGCCCGCTGGCTGGCCCAGGAGACCCCGGTGCTCGTGATGGACAACGTGACTCGGGGCATCGACGTCGGTGCCAAAGAGGAAGTGTACCGGCTCTGCCGTGAGCTGACCGACAAGGGGGTCTCGATCGTCTTCATCGGCGACGAACTGCCCGAGGTCATCGGCATGTCCAACCGCATCGCCGTGATGGCGAAAGGCGAGTTCGTCGGCGAGCCCTTCGACGCCTCGCCGGGCAACAAACCGACCGAAGAGGACCTGATACAGGAGATGATCTGACAATGAGTACAAGTAGCGTCAGCGAATGGATCACCGACCAACGAGAGCAGCGCACCCTCCACGACTGGATACAGGACCTGGGCCCGTTCGTCATGCTGTTCGGGTTGATAGTCTTCTTCACGTTCACGACGGAGCGCTTCTTCACCGAAGGGAACCTGCTCGACAACGTCGCGAAGAACGCCGTCACACTGTTGTTGGTGGCACTGGCAGGGACCTTCCCCATCCTCCAGCAGAGCATCGACCTCTCGGTCGAGTCGGTCGTGCTGCTGACGGGCGTCGTGACCGTCGTCCTGATCTCGCAGTTCGGTCTGGGCCTCTTGGCAATCCCGCTCGCGATCGGCGTCGGGATGCTCGCCGGCCTGTTCAACGGCCTCGTCTTCACGAAGCTCAAGGTGCCCTCGTTCCTGGTCACCCTCGGGACGCTCTCGGTGCTGGCCGGGGTCGGGAAGATCATCACCGGCGGCTCGACCATCACCTTCCGCGAGCCTGCCATCCGCACCATCTCGACGGGGGACGTCTTCGGCATCCCTAACCTCGTGCTCTGGGGGCTGTTAATCTACGTGGCTACCATCATCTTGGCCTTCCGGACGAAGTTCGGCCGGTACTGCTTCGCACTGGGTGAGAACGAGCGCGTCGTCGAGCTCGCGGGAGCGAAGGTCGATCGCTACAAGATCTACCCCTTCGTGCTGTCGGGGCTGCTCTGTGGCACCGCCGGCGTCCTCTTGACGCTGCGCATCTCGTCGGCCTCACCGAACATCGGGAGCGGGCTCCTCTTGCCCAGCATCGCCGCCATCGTCATGGGTGGGACAGCGCTGACCGGCGGCGTCGGCGGACCCCACCGGACCATTCTGGGCGTGCTCGTCATCGCGGTGCTTAACAACGGCATGAACCTGCTCGGCACCGACTCGTTCGTTCAGGAGATCATCCTGGGGCTCGTGGTCGTCGCGGCGGTGGCGCTGTCCATCGACCGCGAGAAGATAGACGTCGTGAAGTAGAGCGACTCTCCTCGGCTCTCCGGCTTCTCTCCGCCCCTGTCCGCCGTCAGACCCCCCATTTTCATGACCCATGCTAGCGTATTAGCCCACATGGGACGCACATTGGTCGCACTAGACGACTCGCCGCAAGCACAGAACGCGCTGAAGTACGCCCTCTCGGTCCACGACGGCGACGAGTTCGTCCTCGTACACGTCATCGACTACAGCGAGTCTATCACGGATCCCGCTCGGGGCGGCCGTGGCCGCCTCGAAGGCTGGTACCAGAAGGCCACCGAGGAGGCCGAGGACCTGTTCGCGGAGGCGACGGCGCTCACCGACGACTACGACGTTTCCGTGACGACCGTCGTCGCGGACGGGAAGCCCGCTCAGGAGATTCTCGACTGCGCCGACGACCACGACGTCGACCAGATCGGGA
>JBEPYA010000078.1:0-15096 GCA_041641615.1 Salinigranum sp.
GATATATACCCTGCCAGATTGCCTGATGAGACCGTTCAACGCCGAGGAGACGAAGAATCGCGTCTATCTCTCTGGGAGACGGTCCGGCAGGATTGAGACGGACGGCGACGCCGGTCGGGGGCATCGCCGTCCGCTACCAACATTCAAGCGTAGCGGTGTCTAATCTCTGTTTGAGCAGGTCTGAGAGTAGCACGAATTACTAGCTTTTCGAGCTGTTCGCTGCTTAACTGGACAGTGCCCTGAACAATCTGTAACCCGTAAACCAATGAATGAGCCTGATCGAACCTGTGAGAAAACCACGGGCGAACCTGAGCAAGAACAGTACGTCCAGGACCTTGAACAGTATCGGCACCGACTGGACGGCACGATGTTCGCGGGTGACTTGGCTTGGTGGGAGATGAATGTCGATACGGGAGAGGTCACCTTTCACGAGAACAAGACCGACATGCTCGGGTTTTCGCCCGCACGCTTCGACCACTACGAGGACTTCACGGAGCTCGTCCATCCTGACGACTACGAAGGGGCGATGGAAGCGATGCGAGACCATCTCGAAGGACGGGCTGAAAAATATGACACTGAGTATCGGATTCGGACCGCGTCCGGTGAGTACCGTTGGTTTCACGACGTCGGTGGAATCACCGAATGGCGTGATGACGGGAGCCCGCTGAACGTCACGGGTGTTGTCATCGACATCACTCGCCGAAAGACGGTCGAACAGAACCTCCGTGAACGGAACGAGCAGCTGTCACTGCTCAACCGCATCGTCCGTCACGACATCCGTAACGACATGAGTGTCATTCAGGGGTGGGCCAAGCTACTTCGGGACGAACTTTCACCCGAAGAGGAAGAGATACTCGACCCGATCCTACGGGCCAGCCAACATACGACCGATCTCACGCGGGATGTCCGCGAGCTCATGACAGTACTCGGTGAGGAAGGAACTGCTGTCGAATTACAATCGATTGATGTGGTCGGTGTCATTGAGGAGGAAGTCGAACGAGTTCGCCGAACCTTCGAAACAGCCGAGATTCAGATTCGAAGTGTACGGTCGAGCATCGACGTCCAAGCGAACACGATGCTGTCATCGCTCATCGGGAACCTCCTGAATAATGCCGTCCAGCACACTGACGAGGAAACAGCGAAAATTACGATCGACATCGACGTCCGAGAGGAGTCGGTCATCGTGACTGTTACGGATAACGGTCCCGGGATTCCAGACGAACAGCGAAACAGTGTCTTCGAGCAAGAGACGAAGGGACTCAACAGCGATGGGACAGGACTGGGACTGTATCTGGTGGACACCCTCGTCGACGTCTACGGGGGAAGCATATCGATATCTGACAACGAACCGAAAGGGGCGGTGTTCACCGTCGAACTCGTTCGTGCTGCAGAACATTGACCGGTTCGCCCCGCCAGTCGGCCAATCCGGTTCTTTAGACCCGAGAAATGGTTCTGTTGAAATCCACATCTGGTGACGATTTTCCAGCGGTCGTGCTGACTCGATGGAAATTCTGCTATCCCAGCCGAGCGTGAAGCAACTATGGGACGCAAGAGACCGAGCTGTATGCCGTGCCACAGAGCACGTGGTGCTGACTGGTCCGAGTGCGAAAGAAGCCGAGTTATGGGCGTGACAGCCCGGATGCCGCGCCGCGCGGCATCCGGGAAAGCCCGCATAGGTGCAGTTCTGATTCACGCACCGGCGTTCCATTCGGGAGTGACAACCCATGTACCTCGGAATCGACTTACACAAGCGGTACGCACAGGTGGCAGTAATCGACAGCGACGGCGAACTCGTCGAAGAGGTTCGCGTCGAGAACGCGAACCTCGACGACCTCGCTCGACGCTACGCTGGTTCCCGTGCGGTGATCGAGGCGACCAGCAATTACTACCACGTCTACGATACTCTCGCCGAGTACTTGGATGTGACCGTCGCTCATCCCGGAAAACTGACGCTCATCGCTCAGTCGGACAAGAAAACCGATCGCGTCGACGCCAAAGAACTCGCGCGGTTGCTTCGACTCAACTCCGTTCCGGAGAGTTACGTTCCCACCGACGAGATCAGGGAAGCCCGCGCACTCGTGCGCGGGCGACAGACACTGGTCGAAGACCGGACCAAGTTCGCCAACAAGATCCACGGCTTGCTCGCCGACAACGGCATCACGCGGAAAATAAAACCGCTGAGTGTCGAGGGACGAGAGTTCCTGCGGGAACTCTCGCTCCCGTCCCCGTGGGATGCATTGTTGGAGTCGTATCTCGCCGTGATCGAGACGCTGACCGAGAAGATCACGCAGCTCGAAGCGGCGATTGAGGAGCGCGCTGGGTCTCTCACCGAGACCCAGCTGCTCATGACGATTCCGGGTGTCAGCTACTACTCCGCGTTGCTGATCTACGCGGAACTGGGTGAGGTCGGTCGGTTCGACGGTCACAAGGAGGTCGTGAGTTACATGGGGCTGAACCCGACGATCCGCGAGTCGGGCGACTCGCGGATCGAGGGAGGTATCTCGAAACGCGGATCGGGACGGGTTCGGTGGATCCTGGTTCAGAGTGCGTACACAGCGGTGTACAACTGTGAAGACGAGTATCTGAGCCGGTTCTTCCACCGGTTGAATAACCGCATGAATTCGAAGAAGGCGATCGTCGCGACGGCACGGAAACTGCTCGTGTCGATGTACTACATGCTTGACCGAGAGGAGGTGTACGATCCGCCCGGCGTGAGTACCTGAGGACCTGAGGGCCGCCGGCGGGCGGCCCTCAGTGGCCGGTTGACGCGGGCGGGAGCGACAGCTCTCTCTAATCACGTTCTCCGCCCGATGAGAGAACAACCGGCCATCGCCTCGCTGTCTGCCAGTTTTACGACGCCATCACGGGAGTCGTCAACGCGGTGCAAATCATTATTGCGCCAGCCGTTGTTTGTTCGGCCAGCAGAATTTCCATAGGTGCATACACAGCCCGGATCGGTCGTGGTGGAGGCAAGGTGCCTCGGTAGGTATAGAGACTCAGGCGAACTACCCTACCCTACCCTACTCGCTCACGGCTGACGCCGTTCGCGCCTTGAGGGTCGGGTTTCCTGCTTCCAAGACGCGCTGTGCAGACACGAGTGTATCCACAGAGAGCACGGTCTCCACAGGCGTTGATTCGGAGTGCCCCACTCCTACATCTTCGAGGCCACGGAGGCGGATGTTCCACGCCGCGTTCGCGTCCCTATCCGCGCCTCAAACCTACAGGCGGGACAGGAGTGTTTACCGACCCATAACGGCTTGTCTGTCGATACGCCGCAGGACGCGCACTCCTTGGTCGTCCCTCTCTCGCTCTATCTGGTCGCGGTGCTCGTTGTTTCCGCCGTTCCGGTGAGCGCCCGATCGCTCCCGCCGAGCGGGACGGACGCCGCCGTCACCGACCTGTTCGCCGAATTGGAGACGTCGAGTACCGACCAAGGACCGAAAATAGGTCGTGATACCGAAAGACGGCGGAGACACCACGAGGTGACCACGATAGACGAGAATAAACCTGACGAACGGAGATCGTTACCTGCAATATAAGGATTTAGTAACGATATCGAGTCCATAAGAATACATGTAGGATAACACTCTTCATATGAAAGGACGATCGGTCAGTCATGATAGCGTGCGAAGGGTGCGGCGACGACGTCGAACAGGTCGTGAGACACCGCGAGTACGGCGTGGCGACGACGCATCGGGTGAGCAGATGGCTGTGCCGGACGTGTCATCCCATGCTCCCTGGCGAGACGCCGGCCGGCGAACCCACCGAGACGGTCGTGGCCGACGGCGGGACGGACGCGTGTCCAAACTGTGCCACGTCGACGGTCAACGTCCACGGCATCCAGAACTGTCCGGACTGTCGGTGGACCAGCCACTGAGACGGTCGGCTGTACCCCTGTGAGGAGGTTCGGTACCCCGGGGTGCCGAACTTCTCTGTGCTCACAGTCGACGGGACGAGTGCATGCTCGGTTACGACTCGTTCGGAGCGCCCAGAACCGTGTCACGATGTCGAGATCGGGGCGACCGGACCGGTCACTCGTCCCGGAGGGGTTCGATGGTCTCGCCAGGAATCCGTCGATTATCGTGGTTGATATACGCGGCACAACCCATTTCAACGCGATCGACGCCTAGGAGGTATGGCAACGAGTACACCGGACGCACCGAGCAGCAGCCTCGGCGTCCGGGAACTTCGACACACCGTCGGGAATATCATCAAATACGTCCCGCGGGGAGAGTCGCTTCCACAGGAAGCCTGGGAGAAACGCCACCGCAACATCCTCGTCCTCTTACTCGCGCACGTCCCGTTCCTCTTCGCGCTCGGAACGTTCACCGGAACCGACCCCTACGTCACCGGCGCCGACTTCACGGCCGTCCCGCTCGAACACGCCCTCGGCGGGGTCGGGATCATCGCGGTCCTCGCGGGAGCGGCGTGGGTACCGGTCCTGCCCCGACGCGTGCGTGCCGCCGTCGCGGCCGTCGGGCTGATGACGGCTTCGGCGGTCCTCGTGTACTTCTCCGGCGGGTTCATCGAGGCGCACTTTCACTTCTTCGTCGTCGCGGGCGTCATCGCCACCTACGAGGACTACCTGCCGTTCGCCGTCGGCATCGTGTACGTCGCCGTCGAACACAGCATGTTCGGGATGACGTACCCGGAGGTGGTGTACAACCACCCGGACGCCGTCGCGAACCCGATGGGGTGGGGGCTCGTTCACGCCGTCTTCCTCCTCGGCCTCTGTGCGGCGCTGGTGTCGAACTGGTTCTCCATCGAGCGCTCCCGCGAGGAGACGAGACAGCAGATCCAGAACGTCAAGGACAGCGAGGAGGCGAAGGCCGAGGTCGAGGAGCTGAACAGACAGCTGGTGGTGCAGGCGGACGAACTCGCCACGGCCATGAACGCAGTTTCGAAGGGTGACTTCACCGCCGAACCGCCGAAGAACACCGACATCGAGGCCATCGCGGCCATCAGCGACGCCTTCACCGAGATGAAAGGGGAGCTCTCCGCGACTATCGTCGACCTCCGGGAGTTCGCGACCAGCGTGGAGCGGACGACGCGCTCGGTCCACGACGACGCCGAGACGCTCGAACAGGCCCAACAGCAGCTCGCGTCGGACGTCCGCGCGTTCGCGACCGACGTCAGGGCGCAGGCGAGCAACCTCGAATCGACCACGGACGAGCTGAGCAACCTCTCGGCGACCATCGAGGAGATCGCCGCCAACGCCGATCAGGTGTCGAACGAGGCCGGAAACGCGGCCGACGCCGCCGACGCGGGGACTGATACCGCTGCCGCGGCGGTCGAGGCCATCGAGCACATCGAACGGAGCGTCGGGGAACTCGCCGCGCTGGTCGACTCACTCGACACCCGGATGGACGAGGTCTCCGAGAGCACCGACCTGATCGAGTCCATCGCCGAACAGACGAACACGCTCGCGCTCAACGCCAACATCGAGGCCGCGCGGGCGGTCAACGACAGCGAGGGGTTCGCCGTCGTCGCCGACGAGGTGAAGTCGCTCGCCGACGAGACCCAGGATCACTCGTCCGCCATCAGCCTCACCATCGGCGAGACCATCGAGGACGTCAAGCGCGTCCAGCGCGAGATGGAGCAGACCAAGGCACAGATCGAGACCGGCAAGGAGACCACGGCCGACGCGGGCGAGGCGTTCACCGACCTGACCGCGACCGTCGAGGGCGTCGACGTCTCCGTCACAGAGGTCGCCGCGGCCACGGACGACGGCGCACGGACGACCGAGGAAGTCGTCGACGCCATCACGCGCGTCGCCGACGAGGCTCGGTCGGTCGCCGAACAGAGCGAGTCGCTCGCGGACCGTGCCGAGACTCGCGCGTCGACCATCTCCGACGTCCGGTCGCAGCTCGACGAGCTTACCGGTCAGACCGGCAATCTCCAGGAACAACTCGACGCGTTCACCTGCGAACCGACCCACAGCTGAGCGTCGACGGTTTCACCCTTTTCGAGCGTGGCGGGACGCGCAGTCGCCTGATCCGAGAGCGGTCCGACTGGACGGCACGACGCCGGGACGGCCGTCCGACACGACAGAGGAGTCTCGGGTGTGCAGTGGACGTGTCGTCCAGCGTCCGTCGAACGATCGGTGTCCGCGAAAACGGCTTCGTCTCCCTGATCGAGGGACGACGACTCCTCCCCGCTCGGGAACAGTGCCATAGAGAGGTTCGAACGGACGACCGCAGCAGGAGGGCCGAGAAGAACACGAGCGCTCGGCCGACTGTCCCGACGGTTGTGACGAAGGGTGTCCGTTCGAAGGTGACGCAGCCCAGGACGCCGCCGCCGACCAGCACGCTCACCGCGCCGGTCACGGGGTCGATCGGGTCGCCGAGCGCGAGGTAGAAACCGAACGTGACGAGTACGGGCGACCGAGCCGGGTCGCAGCTGACCGCGTCGACGCGTCCCGCACCGTCAGTCGGATCGCAGTCGTCCTTCCGGCGGACCGAGGACATCTGTTGTTACCATTTTCTGATAAAATAATACGATCGTTTGGCATACCGGTAAAATTTGAATTGGTTTATACCTTTCCGCTACGAATGTCGAGTATGGAACGAACAGACGGAGGGGAACGAACACGCGGACGGACGTCGGAGGAAGATACACACGGGGAGGAACCCTCCGACACGAGCGGGTGGAAAGCTCGACGAGAGGACGTGATGACAGCGGGGTTTCCGGATCGGTTCTGGATGCTCGTGACCGGACTGCTCGTCGTCACCCTGCCGGCGTTGACGCTGCTGGTGGCGTACGTGGCGCTGACGGCGACGCGGAGCGTCGCCGTCGGTCAGCTCACGCTCGTGGAGGCGGTCGAACTGTATCTCATCGAAGTCGTGGCGTTCGCCGCGTTCAGTTACCTCCTGTATCGCCTCACGCTGTACAGCGCCCGTCGGCAGGAAGTCGGGTCCGACGGCGACTCCTCGTGAGAGGTTCGCCCGGACGTCGAGAAACGGAGTGACAGCGGGTGGTCGTCCAAGCCGGTGTAACGGGTTCGGGCGGACCCGCGCGGTCCCGAGGTCTCTATACACCACATAGCAGCCGTTAACCGTGCGTCGGCGCGTCGTATCGGACATGAGCGACGAGACAGTCAGATTCGGGTTCGTCTGCGTACAGAACGCCGGCCGGAGTCAGATGTCGGCCGCGTTCGCCGAGCGGGAGCGGGATCGACGGGACCTGGGCGACCGGGTCGAGATCGTCACCGGCGGGACTCACCCGGCCGACCACGTCCACGAAGGGGTAGTCGAGACGATGCGCGAGGTCGACATCGACCTCTCGGGGCGGACGCCGCGGGAGGTGTTGACGGCGGAGCTGGAAGCGTGTGACGTCGTGGCGACGATGGGGTGTTCGACGCTCGAACTCGACGCCGAGGACGTCGACGTGCGCGACTGGGCGCTCACCGACCCGGACGGGAAGAGCGAAGAGGAGGTCCGCGCGATCAGGGACGACATCGAAGCGCGCGTGGTCGCGCTGTTCGACGAGTACTTCGCCGAGCAGCGGACGGCGGAGTCAGCGTAGCGACGGAGTGCCCCGGCATCGACGTCGAAGCCGGCGCGCGGCTCGACGTCGGAGGGGCCTCGCGAACCGAAGGCCACGCGGCTCAGTCCAGCCCCTCGGCGAGTTCAGCGTACTTCTCTCGGAACCGGGACTCACACGAGGGACAACAGAACTGGTAGAGGTCGCCGTCGACGCGGGTGGAGACCCCCTCGCGGTCGACGGTGTTCCCACACTGTACACAGGAGAGACCGAACTCCGTCCCCGAGAGGTCAGGCGACCAGTCGGTCGACGAGAGGAGCGTCACCTCGTACGAGTCGACGGCGTCCCTGTCGACGACGTCGAACAGCCACGCGGCGACGTCGCTGTCGGGGACGCGCGCGTGGAATACCAGGTGCGACTCCGCGGTGGTGAAGACGTGTTCGACGGGCCCGACGTCGAGGAGGTCCTCGCGGACCGCCGGGAGGTCGGCGGCACGGTCGAGGGTCAGGTCGACGAGAAGGGGCGTCCCGCCGTGAAACTGGGTCCGGTCGATGTCGACGGTGAATCGGCGGATGACGCCCACTTCCTTGAGCCGCGCGACACGGTCCGAAACCGCGGGCGGAGAGAGGTCGACGGCGTCCGCGATGTCGCTGTACGGCCGGCGTGCGTCGGCGAGGAGGAGCCGGACGATCTCGAGATCGGTCTCGTCGAGGTCGCGCATACTGCACCGTGTGAGTCGAAGTCTCAAAAGCAATGCGGCCGATCGACTTCGGATTCGAAGACCTCATCGGCGACGGGTCCGCCGAACCGAAACGTTCCTGGCGACGGCCGGGAGCGTGGATCAGGGTGCGCCGACGAGCTGCGCGAGGTACCCAACTAGTTGGGTAGTCATGATATATCCGTGGGACACATGCATGGAAATAGGGCAGACACCCCTGCCAGACCGACCATGAGTCACTGCACATACTGCGATACGTTCGTTTCGACCGACTTCGTGCGCGTCTTCGGCGACGAGAAGGGCCGCGTCTACGCGTGTCCGAACTGCACGGCGAACGCCGGCATCCAACAGGTGAGTACCGAACGCAAAGCATCGATGATGGGGTGACTCCCGGAGCGAGAGCGGCCCCCGTTTCTCCCCCCTCCCATCGATACCACGGAAGACACTCGTTTTTCGCGTCTCTCGGCGGAGAGCGACGGCTGAGAGGGTTCGGCGGCGAGACTGACGCGTTCGACCCGTGGTAGCGCTGTCGCTCGCGAGCGTGAAACGTTCAAAGAACGTAGTGGTATGCCGTTACCTCGTCTGTGGCCGGAGACGACGGAAACCGAGTTACAGCCGCGTCAGGTTCGCCGCGCGGGGACCCTTGGGGGAGTCCTGAATCTCGAATTCGACTTCCTGTCCTTCTTCCAGGTCAGGACCGCCGACGTCTTCCATGTGGAAGAACACGTCCTCGTCCGAGTCCTCAGTGTCGATGAAACCGTAGCCGCCAGTGTCGTTGAAGAAATCAACCGTACCTTTCGCCATTGCGACCGAACAAAGACCCGTTGAGTTCATAAGCCTTCCGAAAGAGTTCAGTAATATCTCGCTTTCTGTAGACAATTGACCAATCGAGAGCGGATGCCGACCGAAGTCGACGGGAACCCCCGTCTCGTCGACTGGAACCGACGACATCGGAGGGGAAGCGCCGGAGTAACCGCCGTATCGTCAGTTCCCCGGCGGGGGCTCAGTCGTCTCGCTCGGGCGACCCGCTGAGCCACAGTTTGAGCCAGTCCGCGAGCGGGCCGCGCATCCCGTCGACGGTGACGGTGACGCTGCCGTTGAACCGCCAGCGCGCCCGCTCGGGGTCGTCGCCGTACGAGAGCGGGATGTCGACGGTGAGGTCGTCGGCCACGAGCCGTATCGCCTCCTCCCGGTCGATCTCCTCGTCGAGCACCTGCTCGACGACGTCCAGCCACGTCCGTCCCGGCGGGTCCAACTCGTGGAGCTGTCCGGTCATACGTCCGCTTCGGCGTCGAGGCTCTTGTGTCTGTGCCTCTCTGAGACGGTGTGTGCGGTGTGGTGAGGTCTGAATCAGTAACGAGAGGACGAACTTCGGAGTGAGAAGACGAGTGTGAACACGATGGTCGCGTGGAACACGGACGCGGTGAGCCGTAGCCCCACCCACCAGAGCACCTCCGGTGCTCTGAGCCTGCACTCGTTTCACTCGTGCAAACACCGAAGCGGCGAAGCCGCTTCGAACTGTTTGTTCACTCCGCGCGCCGACCGCAGCCGATAAAGCCGGTGGCGCGTGACGGCGCGGCCTTCGTGCCGCGCTGCACGCGCGAGGGATGAGCGGCGGATGCGAGCGACGGTGCGAATCGGCTGGGGAGGGCGTGGCTCCATCGCGCCCGTGTACCGCGCGGTCTTCTCGGGTTCGTCAACCCCTCGACGACGCACACACACTCACCGAGAGTCCATCCACAGGCTACCGAAGGGACGAAAACGGCGGAGACATGAAAAAACCCCACTACGGAGCGCCTACCGGAGCGCGCGTCGAAGCGTCGCGACCCCGTCAGCGAGTTCCCGACCGACGGCACCGACTCCCCCGCCGAGGCGGAGTTCGGCCGGCACGACGCCCAGTTGTCGCGAGAGAGCGCCCGGCCGAGCGTCGGTGCCGACGACGGCGACCGTCCGGCCGTGGACGCGGAGTTCGACGGTGAGGTCGGTGGTGTGCAACAGCGCGTCCAGTCGGGTCGTTCTGGCCGACGAGACGCCGCTCGCGCGGAGCGCCCGGACCGCATCGGGGACGGACGCGAACTCGACGAACACCCGCTCGCCCGTCGACGTCACCGTCGCGTCGACGCCGTCGATGGAGAGAGTGAGGTCTGTCGAGACGGAGAGCGGCGCGTGCGGGTCGTCAGCGCGACCGGACACGCGGTCGGGGTCGAACGTGCGGTCCACCGTCGCGTTCGAGTCACTCACGCTCGCGGGTCGTGACGCGGACCGACACGTCGAGCCGCCAGTGGGCGTGTTCGGCGTCCTCGCCGGTGCCGCTCGGGACGTCGACCTCCATGTCCTCGAACTCGTAGATGATCTCCGCACCGCGCC
Organism: Salinigranum sp.; assembly: GCA_041641615.1. GTDB lineage: Archaea > Halobacteriota > Halobacteria > Halobacteriales > Haloferacaceae > Salinigranum. The sequence continues at coordinate 10,568 of JBEPYA010000078.1, forward strand.
CCGTCAGCCGGTCGTAGAGACTGATCGCCAGGTCGGGCCACGTCGTCGTCTCGTCGATGCGCTTCTCGGGGTCGGTTGACTCCGACATACTGGACGACAAGGCGTGTCAGCACATATACCTTCTTCCCGACGGTGGGAGGCGACCGACGGCACCGACACGCGGGACGGACGGCGCGCGCTCGTCTGACACGACCTCGGAAACTAAGTACGGGTCACACGAACGGGTTGGACATGGCGAAGGAGACGGTTCGGTACCCGGACGCGCTGGTGGCTCGAATCGAAGCGTTCGTGACCGACTCGTCGGCGTTCGAGTCGAAGTCCGAGTACCACCGGTTCGCCTCCGAGTATCTCCTCTCCCTGCTCGACCCCGACCACCAGCCGTCGGTGCTCGGCTACGCCGAGATCTTCGACGACCTCGGGAGGGAACTCGACGAGGCGTTCGAGGAGCCATCGGGGGCAGAGCCCTTCCTAGAGACGTACATCCGGGTCCGGCGACACCTGCTCCACGGCGAGGTCGAGAAGGCCCGGGCCGCCGTCGACGAACGGTACGACGTCACCGACCGGGAGGCGCTCCTGCTCGACGAACTCGTCGGCCGATCGCGCGGGGACGGCCACCCGCCCGCCCCCGCCGGAAACCAGGGCGGGTCGACGGGGAGTCACACGAACACGGGCGCGGACATGGGCGCGAGCACGAGCACGAAGGCTCCCGATTCGTCGAGCGCCGGAAACGGGCGGGCGCAGGAGCGGGAGGCGGAGACGTCGACCGAATCGGAGACGGAACAGGGGATGGACGCGCCCCCGACCGACGAGACGGCCGTCGAATCCGAGTACTGACCGCCCGTCGTGTAGTTCGCCTCCACCGTATCCCGTTTCCGCTCAGTCCGTCTGACCGCCTCTCAGCTCGTCTGACCGCCTCTCGGATTATCTCGGTTCAGCCCCGCTCGTCCCCGGGTCACCACTCACCGCGGGCTCTGTTCGCGGTGCCGCGCCTGTTCGTCGACGTCCGCGAGCGCGGCCTCCTGTTCGTCGCGGGCGAGACCGCCGGATTCGGCGTGTCGACCCGTGTACTGCCACGACGGGATAGCATCCCAGACGCTCTCGGACCCCTCGTCACTGCGCCGTACATCGCGTCGAATCACGACGCCGAGCGTCGCGAGGGCGACACAGACGGCGACGCCGAGCCAGACCGCGGCGTACCCGACTCCTTCGAGTGCCAGGTCGAGGAGGGCCGCGACACCGACGACGGCCGGTGCGAGCAGGAGGAGGGCAGCGACGGCCGCAACGAGGGACCTGTAGCGGGCCATGTACTGCGCTACGTGTTCGACAGCCGTAACGGTGGGGGTGTCTCTCGACCGCGAAGGGCGGAGAGTCTCACGCGAGTTCGGTGAGACTCCTCAGTTCGACGTCGGCCCCGTCGAGGCGGGCGTGGATGGCCTCCAGGAGTTCGACCACGTTCGGGCCGTCGCCGTGGATACAGATGCTCTCCGCGGGAACCTCGATTTCGACGCCGTCGGGCGTCTCCACCACACCCTCGGTGGCGATGGAGACGAACCGGTCGGCGACGAGGTCGGGGTCGCGCGCCTCCTTCGTCCGCGGGATGACGACGCTCCGGTCTTCCCGATAGTCGAGGTCGACGTACCCCTCGAACACCGCCGTGATGGGGTACTCCTCCGTAACTTCGTAGATGTTCATGTCCGTCGCGAGGAACGTGAGGTCGGGGTCAACGGCGAGGACACCCTCGACGACTGCACGAGTGTGGTCGGGGCTCTCCGACAGCATCGTGTACATCGCTCCGTGAGGCTTGACGTGGCCGAACGTGACGCCGAGCGTGTCGGCGACCGCACGGAGCGCCCCCAACTGGTAGACAACGTAGTCGCGCACCTCCTCGGGCGTCGCGTCCATCGTCCGCCTCCCGAACCCCATCATGTCCGGCAGGCCCGGATGGACACCGACGTTCACCCCGTGCTCGTCCGCGAGCGCGACCGTCTCGCGCATGACGTGGGGGTCGCCGGCGTGAAAGCCCGCCGCGATGTTGGCCGTCGTGATGTACGGCATCACCTCCGCGTCCCGCCCTTTCACGTAGGTCCCGAAGCTCTCGCCCATGTCGCAGTTGATGTCGATGTGGTGTGCCATGTGCTCTCGTCACGTGCAACCGCGATAACGGTTCACACGGGGGCCGCCAGCGACAGAGCCGAGTCGGAACAGAACCGGATCAGTCGGCTGCGACCGGCGCATCGGCGCGGTCGGCCGCCTGCGCGAGCGCCCGGGCGGTGTACGCCCGGAGCAACTCCGCCCGGTAGTCGGCCGAGACGTGATGGTCGGCCATGAGCCCCGACTCGTCGAGGCCGTCCATGGCCGCGGCGGCGGCCGTTTCGACGACGTCATCGTCCAGTGACTCGTCGACGAGCGCGTCCTCGCTCCTTGGCAGGCGGGTCGCGTGGTCGAACGCGCCGTTTGCCGCGACGCGTGCGTCGGTGACGACGCCGTCTTCGAACCCGAGCACGACAGCGACGCCGACGACGGCGTACCCCGACGAGGGGCTGGGTTTCTTCACGTAGACGCCGACGCTCTCCTCGTCGAGAGTCGGGAGTTCGACCCGCGCGAGGAGTTCGTCCTCCTCCTTCGCCGTGGTGAAGATGGCGAGGAAGAAGTCGTCGGCAGGGACGGTCCGCTCGCCGTCCGGTCCCACGAGGACGAGCGTCGCGTCGCTCGCCAGGACCGCGGCGGGCAGGTCGGACGCGGGGTCGGCGTGGGCGAGGTTGCCGCCGATGGTGCCGCGGTTGCGGACCTGGATATCGCCGATAGCGGCCGCGGCCGAGGTGACTGCCGGAGACGCCCGTCCGAGGGCCGCGTCGTTCGCGAGCGTCACGTAGCGTGTGAGTGCCCCCACCCGCACGACGTCACCGTCGAGGTCGATACCCTGCAGCGCGTCGATGCCGGAGATGTCGACGACAGCGGTGGGGCTCGCCAGACCGAGCTTCATCGTCGGCAGGAGCGAGTGCCCGCCGGCGAGGAGTTCGGCCTCGGGGTTCGCCTCCAGGAGGGCGAGCGCCTCGTCGACCGTCGTCGCCCTGAAGTAGTCGAACTCGGCGGGGAACATCACTCCACCCCCCCGTCGGTCGCGACCGGTCCACGCGCGGCGGCCATGGCGCGCCACACCGCCTCGTCGGTCACCGGCATGTCGACGTGCGTGACGCCGAGCGGGGCGAGCGCGTCGCAGACGGCGTTGACGACCGCCTGCGGCGCGGCGATGGTCCCCGCCTCCCCGACGCCCTTCACCCCGAGAGGGTTGTGTGGACACGGCGTCACCGTGTGATCGGTATCGAAGTGGGGGAGCTGGTGGGCTTTGGGAATCGCGTAGTCCTGCATCGACCCCGTGACGAGGTTTCCACCCTCGTCGTAGACGACGCCCTCGAACCGACCCTGGCCGAGCCCCTGTGCGATGGCGCCGTGGACCTGCCCCTCGACGATCTTCGGGTTGATCTGCTCGCCGCAGTCGTCGACAGCGACGTACCGCTCAAACGAGAGCTCTCCCGTATCCGAGTCGACCTCACAGACCACGACGTGAACCCCGAACGGGAACACGAGGTTCTCCGGGTCGTAGAAGGACTCCTCTTCGAGTCCGGGCTCCAGCCCCTCGGGCAGGTCGTGGGCGAGATACGCCTGCCGGGCCACCTCCTGAATGTGGATCGAGCGGTCGGGCGCGCCCGTCACGCTGAACTCGCCCTCTTCGAACTCGATGTCTTCGATCCCGGCCTCCAGTTGGTGAGCCGCGATCTGTCGCGCCTTCTCGACGGCTTTCCGAGCGCTCGTGAGCACGGCCGCGCCGCCGACGGTGACGCTCCGACTGCCGTAGGTACCCATCCCCATCGGTATCTCGTCGGTGTCGCCCTCGACCACGTCGACGTCGTCGAAGTCGATACCGAGTTCGTCCGCGACGATCTGCGCGTAGGTCGTCTGGTGGCCCTGGCCGTGACCCGACGTCCCGCAGAACACCGTCACTTTTCCGGACGGGTGGAAACGAACGACGCCGGTCTCCCACAGGCCGAGTTGGCCGCCGATCTGCCCGACGATCTCGCTCGGGCCGTACCCGCAGGACTCGACGTAGCTGGAGATGCCGATGCCGAGGTACCGGCCTTCCTCTCGCAGCCGCGCCTGTCGCTCCCGGAGGTCGTCGTACCCGACGAGTTCGAGCGCCCTGTCCAGGGGCTTCTCGTAGTCGCCGCTGTCGTACAGGTAGCCAGCGACGGTCTCGTAAGGGAATTTCTCACTCTCGATGTAGTTACGCCGTCGGAACTCGGCGGGGTCCACTCCCACCTCTTTCGCGGCCAGGTGCGCGAGGCGCTCGATGACGTAACTCGCCTCGGGCCGACCCGCACCCCGGTACGGCTCCGTCGGGACCGCGTTGGTAAACGCCTCGGTGACGGTGCAGTGCATCGCCTCCATCGCGTACTGCCCGGGGAGCATCGGCGCGTACCCCCATGTGGGGTTGAGCGCGCCGAACGTCGAGACGTACCCCCCGAGGTCAC